>CAZAGD010000219.1:0-6506 GCA_964484485.1 uncultured Syntrophaceae bacterium | reverse complement strand
TGCCATTAGGTGGGATAAAATTATAGAGATAACCAAAGAGAACCATCCAGATTCAGATGAAGAAGAACATTTCTGGAGATAAGAAATGGGTTTATAATTTAGGCCAGTGATTAATGAGCTTTGGAATAAACTCGAATGATTTAGAAAAACTTGAAAACCAGTATAATTCGATTGCCAAGCAAAGATTTTGAGGAAATTTAATGAATCGTTAAAGCCATCGCGGTAAAAAAATTAAATAATATTTCCTTGCATAATTTTTTAAAATTTGTATGATACGAATGTTGGAATGCGCAGCCGCTCTTCCTCCACTTCGTAAGTGTCATAGAAAGGGTAAGAAGCAAATGATTATTATAAAGCCACGGTTAAAAGAAATAGAGCATAGCGAAAAACCTTCTTTTTATTCACCCAGCGCCGAGGAGGTAAAGGAATATGAAAAATTAATCAACACCCAAGTAGAAAAATTTGGCCTCTTAGATGCTCTGGATATTGAACCGGCCTTAATATTTATGGCTTAAGGAGAAGAAAAATGATTTCCTCTGACCCTCAATCCTGGACCATTGAAAGTCTATCTAAGGCTTTGCGTAAAAAAGAAATATCCCCAGTAGAAGTTACCAAGGTTTGTCTTGAGCGGATAGATTCCTATGATCCAAAGATTAATGCCTTTATAACCCTTCTTCCCGAAAAAGCCTTAAAGACCGCGCGCCAGATGGAAAAAGAAATTCTAAAAGGAAAATACCGCGGCCCTTTACACGGAATTCCCTATGCGGCCAAAGACCTCTTTTTTACCAAGGGTATTCGCACTACCTGCGGCTCAAAAATTTTGAAAGACTTTGTGCCCAACTACGATGCCACGGTTATTTCCCGTTTAAATTCCGCAGGGGCAATTCTACTGGGCAAATTGAATATGCATGAATTTGCCTATGGCACTACTTCCGTCAACCCCCATTATGGCCCTGTGCGCAATCCGTGGAATCGGGAGAGAATTACGGGAGGTTCGAGCGGCGGTTCCGCTGCTGCTTTAGTTTGCTCTTTCGCCCTCCTCACCTTAGGAACTGATACGGGTGGATCTATTCGCATTCCTTCGGCCCTTTGTGGCGTATCGGGATTGAAACCCACTTTCGGGCGAATCAGCAAATATGGAGTATATCCTTTATGCTGGTCCCTTGATCACCCCGGCCCAATGGCTAAAAGTGTGACGGATTTAGCCATTGCCTTAAATATTTTAGCCGGCTATGACCCTAATGATCCCTTTTCTGCCCAAGAAAATGTTCCCAATTATCAAAGAGCTTTAGCCAAAAACCTGAAAGGAATCCGGATAGGTGTGCCCAAAGAATATTATTTCGACCATTTAGAAGTGGAGGTTAAGCAAGCAGTATCCCAGGCCATTCAGGAACTGAAGAAAATAGGCGCTAAAATTTTGCCAATCTCCATTCCTCACTTGCCTGAATTTTCAGCCGCCGCTTTTATTTCTCTTCTGGCCGAAGGAGCCGCTTGTTTGGAGAAATGGCATAAAACGCGTGCCGAAGATTTAGGAAAGGATGTTCTGGGTCGTTTGAATTTAGGATCAGCAGTAAAAGCCACCCAATACCTGCAGGCTCAACGTATGCGCAGAATCGCCCAGGAAACTTTCCGCGAAGTCTTTACTAAAGTAGATGCTTTAATTACTCCCCAACTCCCCATTGTGGCTCCGCCGATCGGCCAAGAAACCATTTCCATTGGGGATTTTACTGAGGGAGTCGCTTCGGCCCTAACTCGTTTTACGCGCATCTTTAATCTTACCGGGCTACCGACTATTTCTGTTCCGTGTGGGTTTTCCTTTTCCGGATTACCAATTGGATTGCAAATTGTGGGCAAAGCTTTCGATGAAGAGACCATTTTCAGGATTGGACATGCTTACCAGCTAAATACAGTCTGGCACAAACGTCAACCAAATCTAAGTTAACTTTTTTATGTTTTACGCCCCCAACCTCCCAACAAATGTAAGTGCAAATGGTAAACTACTTGCCCTGCTTCGCGGCCATTATTAATTATCAATCTATACCCATTCTGGATTCCTTGTTTCTCGGCCATCATTTTAGCCACGAGCACCATCTTTTTTACCAAATCTGCATCTTTCTCCTTTAAGGCGCTCAAGGAATCAATATGTTTTTTGGGCACAATCAAAAGATGAACAGGCGCAGCCGGGTTAACATCTTTAAACACGGTTATCTCTTTATCTTCATATAATATTTCCGCCGGCAATCTATGCTCTATAATATGGCAAAAGATGCAGGTCATCTATTTCCTCCAATTTATTAATCAGATCAATTAAATATTTACAGTTATCACTCTTATCTTACTCCGTGGTCTGGCTTTATCGAGTTTCCCAAATGAAATTTTCTCGTAATTACACATAAGAAATAAAACGACATGCGGCAAGGGACAAGCCCTTGCCCTACGTTTGAGGTTTTTTTAATTTCTCGTAGGGCAAGCCCTTGGGGCTTGCCGAACCACGCATTAAGATGTCGTTTATTTTATGCTCCCATTAATAATTTAAAGTCCATTTTTATCACGGCCTAATCAGAAATGCAATAAAGAAACTTTCTGACCGTCGATCACTTTTTAGATTCAGCGCCATTCAGGGCGGGAGGGGGAAAGGCTCATTAAAATGAGGCACTTATTTTTTCATAGACAGGGCGGGGAAGATAAGGAGTTATTTTGAAATAAAGAAGCTATTATTTAAGCTTATCTGGAGTAGAAAAGCTTGTCCCCGCCGTTCTTTGCGGAAAAAAGGTGGCTAAGACGAAGATAGTCATTTCCCAGCCGATTTTAATTTCGCCTCTCCCCCTCCCGCCCAGTCCTATTTGGGAGCGAAAATTAAAACTGTTCGACGGTCAGAGAAACTTCCTCAAGACCTTAGGCCCATAGCTAACGATTGCCGGCTTTTACTTTTTAGGCCGCAAATATTATCCCCTTCCCGCTTATTTCTCATCTGAAGAAAGTATAATGAGGCATTAGCCATGAAGCATTGTTGTGGGGCAGGGTTTTTTCTTGGAGAATTTAATCCGCAGCCCAAAGGCATGTTGCTTACTAAATACTAACCCCCTCTTACCTTAACTCCCCCTTTTTCCCCCTCTTAATTTAAGAGGGGGAGAGGGGTAGTTATGAAAATCCGAGATGGACAATAGATCAAATTTGTAGGGCAAGGGCTTGACCCTTGCCAAATTTAGCCAGCTATAAAAGCTGGTCTTATGAAACAGGAAAAATAATGATTTTTACCTAATCACCAACCATTCAGTGGGGGATTACCTCGAGGCTAGTTCTTCCCCGCTTAGTTGGAATTATAAAATTCTTTTCTCCCCCAAAAAATCTAGCCAGCTTCTCTTTGATATTAGATCGCTTGGGGGAATAATAGAGTATATTTAATTTAAAACTAAACGTTTAAAGGGTTCAGCGTATTTTAACCCCCGGCTTGCACCTGCATTTTGGGCTCTTTGGCGTAGCCAATCTTCCCATTTCGGCCATTGGCTTACTTGACTTTTATGTTGGCCAAGGGCTTTAAGTTTCTTCTCTATGGTTTTTTCAATATCAATCCAACAATCGGGCTGGTCAGAAGCAAAAAGAAGGACGCGGCGCACACGGCAGGGCTTAAAACCTTGGGCTACCTGTTCCGGAAAATAAAGGCGATCTCGGGCCGAGATTACCGCATCCAGAGCCAATGTTCCGCAAGCTCGATGGTCCGGATGTAGCTGATAACGCATCCAAGGATCATGGGTGATCAAAACTTCTGGCTGATGCTCTCTGATCACTTTGGTAAGTTCTCGCCGTCTTTCTATATTAACTTCTAACTCACCATCTCCATTCTCTAAAAATATAACTTTCTCGACGCCCAAGATCTGCGCCGCATTTAGTTGTTCCTCCCGCCGCAATTTGGCCAAAGCCTCAGCGGTCATATTTGGATCCTGTGTTCCCTTATCGCCCTTGGTCAATACCACATAAGTAATCTTCTTACCCGCCTCGGCCCAGAGGGCAATTGTTCCGGCACATTGAACTTCGGCATCATCAGGATGAGCAAAAACAACCATGACTCGGTTAAAAATTAAATCTTCCACGCTGATCTTCCTTTCTTTTCTCCCCTTTTCCTTTCTTTCTTCTCCCCGCATCCATCTTACATTTCCTTCTCATCCACCCGATCCCTGCTCTTTGGCTGTCAAGCGCGGGATAAAGTTTTTAACAGCGGTAAAAATCGCCTTGGCTAAAGCGTCCTGAAATTCCTCCTTTTGTAACAATTTTTCTTCGACTGGATGGGTTATATGAGCTGTCTCTACTAAAACTGAAGGGGTACTTGGGGCTTTAAGAACGGCAAAGCCAGCTTGTAAGGGTTTGGTAAATTGAAGCTGATTTACTCTTTTCAGTTCGCTGAGCATCAATCCTCCCAGAAGTAAGCTTTCATTAATCGTGTGGGTCTGTTCCAAATCTAAAAGAATAGAATTGAGGTCTTTTTGTTCAGCCCCAAGAGAAATGCCGCCCACCATATCCGAAGCATTCTCCTTTTGCGCTAACAGTTGGGCGGCAGTATCGCTAGCCCCTTTTAATGATAAACAGTAAACGGAGGTGCCTCGAGTGAACCGTTTAGGATTTCCATTGGTATGCAGGCTAAGAAATAAATCTGCTCCATATTCCTGAGCAATTTTAATCCGCTCATTTAAGGGAATAAAATAGTCACCTCGTCGCGTTAAAAAAGCCTTCAACTCTTCGCTACTATCTATAATTTTTTGGGCTCTTTGCGCCAGTTTTAAAACTATATCTTTCTCTTTAGCACCTTTCGGACCTATAGCTCCCGGATCTTCTCCTCCATGCCCGGGATCGATCACCACAATCCTTTTTTTCTTTTCGGTTTTTAATTCTAAGCTTATCCGCCGTTCCTCTTTCTCTTTGCTTTCTAAATCTGGCCGGGAAATATCTATAACTAATCGGAAGGGCTTATCTTGATAAGGTCGCAGCGTAAAGATTTTCCACCGCGTGGGCTTCAAGAAATATAGAAATATTTCTGCTCCTTCTTTTCCCCAGGGGCAAATCCGCACTTTCTGCATAATATTGTCTTTTATAAATATCTCTCTAACCTGCTTGCCCAAATCAACTCCCTCCAGTTTCAACTTCAAGACCAGAGGATCACTTTCGGGTATAGCTTCAAACTTGGGCAGCCCGTTTAAATCAAAGACCAAACGGGTGTGGTCGGGAGCAGACCAATGGCGAATATCCAAGATTTTAAAAGCCGCTTCTGTCCTTTCGGAAATAAGGCCGGCAGTTAACAATGAAAAGCTAAAAAGCAAAATTTTTATTGGGCCAATTCTATTCATCCTACTACCTCGGAAGCAAAAACCAACCTAACTCCTTGTCTTTCAATTTCCGAAATCATCTCTTTAAAAGCTTGCTCCGTTTCCGCATAAGGATGGCCAATTATGACCACTTTGCCTTCTTTTTGCGCTTTTTTTACGGCCTGCCGGATGGCCCGTTTGATAGCATTAACGTTTTTCTCCTGGTCAATAAATTTTTCATTCCGGGCAAAAGGCACACCATTCTTCTCGGCTAATAATGGTCCCACTGAGCCCAAGCTGGTATTACTATCAATATAAAACAATTTTTCTTTTTTTAAAACTTCCATTAAGACTTTCATTACCTGCAAGTTTTCGGTAGCCTTTGAACCCATATGATTGTTTATTCCACGGGCTTCAGGAACCTGTTTTAAGGCATTTTGAATAATGCTTTTTATTTGCTGGGGAGACATACCGCAGCGAATCATATTCCTTTCCAGAGGAGCATGATTCCCTTCTTTAGGCTCCATAGGTAAATGGAGAAGAACTTGTTGCCTTTTTTGGCGAACAAGGAGAATGGTTTCCCGAGTATAAGGTGCTTCAGGAAGAATGGCATACGTAATTGGTTTCTCCAGAGCCAATATTTTCTTAAAATTTTCTAAGTTGTATCCGCCATCGTCAATAATTAAAGCCAACATGGGAGAAGAAATTTTCGGCATGGGCAAACGGACAACTTGGCGGGGTTCATCAATCTGGGGCGGAGGAATTTTCCAAAAAAGCAGAACACCTAAGATAGCTAAGATAATTAGGCATAAGATGTATGGCTTAACCCAGAGTTTTTTATTCCTGATGTTTTTATTTTTTTTTCTTGAAACCATTTTTAATATTTTACCCGACCTTCTTTTTTTTCTCAATTATTCGGCCAAATATATTTTTCCCTTCACCCTCTCCCCTGGTCGAGTTTGAGCAACTCTCCCAGCTTGGGCGAGGGTATGGTGGACTTTTTCAGAGACCTCACTTTTCTGACCGTCGATCAGTTTTTAGATTCCAGCTTAATTCAGGCGGGAGGTAGAGAGGCTCATTAAAATGAGGCTCATATTCTTTCACAGGTACGGGCAGGGAGATAAACATCTATTCTAAAAGAAGGAAGCTATTATTTATTAATGGGAGCAAAAAATAAACGACATCTTAATGCGTAGTTCGGCAAGCCCC
>CAZAGD010000218.1:0-12108 GCA_964484485.1 uncultured Syntrophaceae bacterium | reverse complement strand
AGTTGCTCGGAAAGATTTATTATATTCCCGACGGGGGCATAATAATGAGGCGAGGAATGTGGCGATTTATTTGGCCCGGAGTCTCAGGGGGGATCGGCTGCTGGAGATTGGAGAGGTGTTTAAAATTGCTCGGTATAGTACCGTGAGCAGTATTGTGGAAAGGATGAAGGTGCGGATTAGAAGTGAGGAAAAGTTAAGAAAAAGAATTGACCGTCTCATCTCAACCATCCAAATGAGTCAAGAGCAGACTTGACCCCTCTTTGGCAACGCTTGAATTTAAAAGGGAGGTTGCCCCCCCTTTTATCATAGTTTGTTCTAATTTCTGCGCCACTTGTCTTGAGAAAAACTTATTTTGGGGAAAAACAAATAATTACTATCGATACTCAATCTCCAAAATTGGCCTTCTATTAGTATTGCTGTACAGATTCATGCTATCAAAAGAAGTCATCCGCAAAGCAGGCGTATAGCTTGGGGTGGTATTGGGGTCCCATATCACGAAGCCGTAGTTGGTACTTGAGCCGTTGGCCCATCCCTGCACAATCTGGGTCACATCCCACTCCAACGGCAGTGAGGTGGTCACGGGTGGGGCTTTTTGAGCGTAAGGAGATGGATACCAGCCCGGGCAATTATTCCAGGTCACCGTACTAGCACTCCAAGACGTTTTTAGACCATAAACCCTATAAACGGTATTCCAATCGCCGGGGAGTACACGCGGATAGAGTTTAAGGGTTGCTCGCACGATGGTCTTTCCATATATAGTAGGAGTAACATTGAAATATAAAAGGGAAGCAGCTGCCAGCACGTCGTAACCATATACAAAATTGAATGAGAAATCACAGCCTACCCCAAGATCAGTGTTGGAATAGACTGTATTTGCCACGCTCGCGTTTAGGCTATTATACATTACCACGTTGTCGCGTTCAGGAAGAAATGTCTGAGTTGTCGATGGGACAGATTGGGTAGTTGCACTGGCATAAACCCACGAAGAACTCCCAGCTGCATTGTAAGCCCGCAGCCGATAAGAGTAAGTAGTGGAAGCAGTTAGTCCCGTATGGTCATAAGTGGTGGTATTCGCTCCCAAAGTAGCAATATTTCCCCAGACTGGACTTATGTACCTTTCAATCTCAAAACCAGTTTCATTGTTAGCATTGTCGGTCCAAGTTAGCCTGATCGTACTACTGGACAGGGCTGTAGCGGTAAAGGCCGAAGGGGCATTTGGAGCCGTGATGGATAAAGTGGTGGCGCTAACTACATCGGTATACGCTGAGTTTCCATTCGCATTGTAGGCCAGCCCCCGGTAGTAGTAGGTGGTGGAGGGGTTCAACCCGGTATTATCATAGCTGGTGATATTTGCGCCCACACTGGCAATCTCCGTAAAAGGTCCTGAGGCAGATGAGCCCCGTTCAATCTTAAAACCTGATTCGTTGTTGGAATTGTCTGTCCAAGTCAACCGAATGGTATTACTGGATTGAGCTGTGGCATTAAGATTCGATGGCGCGGTAGGCACAGTTGGCTGACTGGGGGCTGATATCCGGGTTCCTGTTGACTGAGTTGTTCCTGAACAAGAAGAACGACCATCACTCCATGTCCATGATGCCGAACCGCTAAAGCTATTTCCATCCGCAGAAATCGTTACAGTCAAAGAATTAATGGTCGTTGTACCTCCTTCTTCAGGGTAACTCCCAGACCACCCCATTTGATTGCCATTTACATTACCACTAAACTGCAGGTTAGTTCCTTGGGGGACAACCGTAATAGTGCACCCACTTTGGGTTATTGTATAGGTCAAATGTTCGATAAATGTCCCCTGCCCACAAGCTGTAGCATTGACTTGCTCAGTCGTGGTCCATGTCCCGGCCACGTCTACGCAGGTGGATGAAGGCACAGGTCCGCCTCCACCACCACCTCCCCCACCGCATGCTGTGAATATTAGGGGTAATGAAATAATAAACAGGAACAGAAACATTAACTTACTTTTTTTCATTTTTATTCTCCTTTCAAATTAAAGTTTTTCTTTGCTCAGATTTGACTTTATCTAAAATTATTAAAAATTTTTTCTGCCTCCCTTAGGCCAAAATCCAGGGAGGCGAAACTCAGGCTTTTTCGACCTTCTCCTCATGATCGTTCTCTTCCTTATTTTTGGTAAGTTCACCCGTTTGATTTTTTTTTAATCTCTGAATTCTCGGACAGAACTTCGCTTACATCATTCAAAATCTCCCAGAGTTCATCATAATTGTTAAAGGCCTTCTTTCCTTTTTTGCCCACTTGTTCAACGAGCCCTACAAGGCTACGAGGTTTGCCTTTCTCAAATCGGTATATACGCACAATGTAATCATGGGAAAAATTAATTGGCGTCAAATGAACCTCCTTATCCCATATTTTTATTTTGCCTTTTTATTCTGGTAGCATAGGCCCAGTCACAAATAAGTTACAGATTCGAAAAAAATTAAAAAATTTTTCCGGAGGAAATGGTAGGGCCGGAATAAATAGAAAAGTTGAATAGACAGGTTATTTCAACAGGTTAAATATTATTTCCGTGAAGTGAAAGGTGGAAAAGGTGAAGAGGGAATTAAAACAAAAAATTAATTTTTTCGCCACCAGAGTTTAATCGCCTAATTTATGCATTTGCTGATCCCTTCAGCATGGTTTCATGGAGGGCTTTTATCTTTTCGGAAGGTTCAATTCCGAGGATCATTTTAAGCCTCTTTTCAAACCGCTGGTAAAGAGACAAGGCCTCAGCCCGCTGATTCAAATGATGATAGCAAACCATAAGCCCGCGGCAAAATCCCTCAGCTAGGTCATCCACTTCCAGGCCTTTTTGATAATAATCCCTGGCCTTTTCCCATTCTCCTGCCTGAGTCCAGTGATTGCCTAGCTTTTCAACACTTCTAAGGAATTTGCTTCTCAGCCGCTCACTTGTGGACATCTTCCAAGATTCCTCCTTTCCTTTGGTCAGAAATGGCCCTTGGTACAAAGCAATGGCTTTTTCAGTGAATCGGATCGCTTTTTCTTCTCTTCCCTCTTTCCAACAATTATCTGCTTCCTCTATAAAACGCTCAAAGGACCAGAAGTCTACCCAGCAAAGTCCGGTATCAAGAGAAAGACGCCCTTGTTTAACTTGTAAAACATCAGGATAACCAATAAGTGCTCGGAGGCGATGCAATGTTACCTGGAAGGAGTGATAAGCCGCATCCCCATCCGCTTCCGGCCAGAGAATATCAGCAATATCCTCCAGCCTCATCTCCTTTTCTCCCATAGCGATTAATACTTTCAGGATCAAGAGAGGCTTTTCCTGTGCTTTTCGAGAATAGGCAAGCGGCTTCTCATCCTTCAAAATTAAAAACCGACCCAGAGTGTAAATCTTCAATGGCCAGGGCCAATGCTCCAGGAGCAATGAATCTTTTTCCAAAATCAGGTGGCGCTTTTGGATTATCTCTCGAACATATTCCACTTCTATTCCTGCTTCCAGCGCTTTGGCGCATAGCTTTGCGGTAACAGTAGGGTCGTCGAAATGGGTATTCAAGAATCTGTACTCTTTGCCCAGGGCAAGGGCCATCTGGAGAAACCGCAACCCAGAAGTTTCTTTTCCTCGATTGAAGGCAAAGTGGGAGCGGATCAGGAGCAAAGCGAAATCCAAGATTTTGCTATTCATCGCTGCGGCTATGAGAGAACCTTGGCGCAGCTGATCCAGGGCTTTTTCTTTTTTCCCAAGTCGGTCCATACCAAGAGCATTCAAGAAGTGGGTCATGGCTATAAAGCCAGGGATGCCCATCTCATTGCTGTATTTTAAAGCCATTTCCATGTGGAAAGGTAGTTCGGCGAGGTCTCCCCAAGCCAATGCTTTGCGGATGCATAAGAAGTGATAAATATTCTTATTGCGAATATTAAAAAAATTATCGGAGAGCGGAATGGATTCTAAAGAAGAGGCCATTTTATCCAGATACTGATCGGCCAATACAGCATCGTTTACATTGAGCGAACTCGCTATCGCATGTGCTAAAAGCGGCTGCTCTACAACATGGATGCCAGTAGTGTGCGATAATTTCATTCCCTCAGAGACAGCCTGCATACATTTTTTATGCGCACCTGTAAATTGGCAGTATATGGCCTCAGCCAGTTTGCCCATGATTTTGAAAAATGCCGGAAGGTCTTTTAATCTCGTCAATGGGGATAATAGTTTAAAGAAGAAAGTTGCCCTCTCAAAATCTCCCATCAAAATTTCCCGGAGAAATAGATTGAACAAAAGCCATATCCTAATATTGACCATTTGGGGAGGCTCCGTGAAGGCGAGAGACTTTTCTGCCCACTTATAAAATCCAGGATGATGAGGCCACCGGAGCGCCATTGCCGAAACCATACTCGATGCAACCCTTGCTCCAATCTCTTGGGAAGGAAACTCCTTAATTTCATTCATCAGGTCTTCTAATGTACGAATCCAATGGTCAAGTCGGTAAAGATCTTTATGACTGAAGGCGATTTCATCAACAATGCCTGACCAAGATAGAAATGTTCCTTCAATGTCCTCTTCCCTCCGAAATTTCTCATAGGCTTTCTTAAGATAATTTTGGCTCGATGAAAGATCCAAGGGAAACCGGCATGTGCCCAGCCAGTACAGAAGCCAAGGGTTGTCTTCTACCAAATCATCAGGAAGAGAAGTCAGCCATTTATCAAGAAGCTGATATCTTCCCTGGTTCAGTAAGGCAGAAGCCTGCTTCCTGATCAGGCGAATTAGCCCCTCCCAATTCTTCTGATCCAGATAAATTTGGGCTGCCTCTTCCATCTGGCCAGATTCTTCAAGCAGCAGGGCTGCCCTATGTTGTAAATCCCAAAGCACTTCTTGGGAAAAAGACTCTTTTGCCCGGGAAAGAAGAAAGTTCCTGAAAAGAGGATGATATTGATAGACAGGCTCTGTAGAATAATGCTGCTCTATGAAAAAGTTGTTCTTTACAAGTCCCGAGAAAATGGTCTCTGCTACAAATGAACCTGTAAGCTCCTCTGATACTTTGACAGTCATTTTTGGTAGAAAAGCTGTTTTCATGAGGAAGGTCTGGGTTTCCTCCCCCGTTTGGGCAAAAATTACACTCCCAAAATAATTGACGATCTCTTCTGGAATCTTCTTTTCCAGAGATTGAAGCTTAATCCCGCTCTTTATTGCATCCGAAATAAGGACTAGACCAGCCGCCCACCCCTGGGTAATTTGATAAAGTTGTTTGAACATCTTATTCATCCCCGTCCGGGGAATTCTGGAAGCAACCATATGTCTCGATTCTTGCAAGGTAAAACGAAGTTCTTCCCACCTCAAGAAGGTCATCCGGCCCTGGGCATGGAGTTGAGAAAAGAGGACCGGAGGATCGCTCCGACTTACAATGATGACTTTCTTGCCAGGGGGAATGATTGAACAGCCATTAAGGATAACTTCATGAAGGGGAGAATCGGAATCCGCGCAATGATAATTGTCGAAGACTAACAGGGAAGGAGTTCTTAACCGTTGATAAAGGTTCTCAAAAAATCTCCTGGTGAATGTGGAAATCCCCATTAAGTACTCAGGCGTAAGCAGGGGCAGAGGCTTGCGGATGCGGGGGGAGGCTTTCCTTGCTGCCAATCCCATGTAATAGAAAAAGGAAGCAATATCGGCATCGCCCTCATCCACTTGATACCAGAAACAGGGAATCTTTCTGGCATCAACATAGTTAGTAACCAGGGTAGTCTTCCCTGACCCCGCTAGCCCAGTGATCCAGACGACTGCTTGGTCTTTCAGTCGGTCAAGATAAGAAAAAAGCCTCTCTCGCGGCAAGGTTCCTTCGGCCTTCGGTCGGGTTATCTTAGCTAAAAAAAGTGGTTCCTTTTTCACTGCCTGTTTTACTGCCTGCTTCTCTCTCTTCAATTTGAAAACTTCTGGAAAGAAAAAATTTATTCTTTAAAATCTCTTAATTCACTCAAGAAATGAAACGAGAGATTTCTTGGTGATCAAGCCTATGGCGTTAAGATCGCTGAGGTTATTTAAAATATATATGAAGCCAAAAAAGGGGTATTTAAATTTTCTTCATTCTAAATTTAAACTTCATTTAATGTCAATGAAAAATATGCCCGTTCCATTTTCAAGTTAAAGGGCACCCCTTTTAAATAAAGGGGATGACTTTATTTTCTTTCCTCTACAATACAAATTTTTTTAAGAGTCAGGAGTAGACCTGACCCCTTTACCTTGCCAGGGGCCTTTAAATGGGTGCTGCCTTTTTACTTTTAAAGCAACAATTTACTGGCCTCGATGATTTCTTGGCGCAATTTGAGGAAAGCGATGTCGGTGTGTTCCCGTGGCCGGGGGAGGTTCACTGGATAAACTGCCTTAATCCGCCCGGGCAGTTTTCCTTCCATGGTTATAATGCGATCTGCTAAATATATGGCTTCATCAATATTATTGGTGACGAATATTACTGTCCTTTTCTCCTGCTCCCAAATGCGCACCGTCTCTTTTTCCATGTAATACCTGGTCTGCGCATCCAGTTGACCAAATGGTTCATCGAGGAGCATTACTTCCGGATTATTAGCATAAGCACGGGCGATACCTACGCGCTGCTTCATGCCTCCACTCAATTGGTGGGGATAATATTTTTCATAACCTGTTAAACCCACAAGTTCCAAATAGTGGGCAACAATTTTTCTCCTCTCTTCTTTAGAGATTCCTCGCAGTCGCGGCCCCATCTCCACATTTCCTAAAACAGTTCTCCAGGGGAAGAGCATGTAACTTTGAAAGACCAAACCACGATCAGGTCCAGGGCCTTGTACTTCTTCTCCATTAAGAAAAACTCTTCCGGAGGTCGGGCTCTCCAAGCCAGCAATAATCCTGAGCAAAGTAGTTTTTCCCGATTGCCCTGGCCCTAGAATTACTACAAATTCATTATCATAGACTTCCAGAGAAATATCTTCCAGCACATGGACTTTCATCTTCCCTTTCTGGATGAAAATTTTGCTGATATGCTGACAAGAAATTTTTACTCTTGGCTGGGGCCTTATTTCCATTATAAATAACCCTCTTTTATTCCTCTCTTCCAGGGACAAATCAGTCTTTCCAGACCACTGATAAGTAAAGTGGTCAACCAAGCCACCAGAGCTATGATAGCCATTCCGCCAATCACCAAATCAGGTCTGGTCAATCTCATCCCTTGAATAATAATCCAACCCAATCCCGAACGAGAGCTCACCAGCTCCGCGGCCAACACACAGGTCCAAGCAATACTCAAGGAAATTTGGAGTCCGCTAAAAATAGCCGGAAAAGCCGCGGGGAAGCTCACGTAGAAGATTTCTGCTCGACGGGTTCCTCCTAACATACGGATAACATCATAAAGCTCGGGTTCAATGAGCCGAACACCATTATAAGCATTGAGCAAACAAGGAATAAAAGCACCTATGACGATGATGAAAATCTTTGAGGCTTCTTCAATACCGAACCAGAGGATGGCAATTGAGATCCAGGCAATCGGAGGCATTGGCTTGAATATATCGAAGACTGGCTTGACTAGGGCATTAATATAGCGGTTTAAAGCCATCAATAAGCCCAATGGAACAGCAAAAACAGCGGCAATAGCAAAGCCGATGAAGACTCTCCGCGTGCTATCCCAGATATGCCCGAATAAATCTTTGCCCGCTAACTTAACCGTAGTCAGTCTATGTAACTCCTTCAATACATCCAATGGTGGGGCCAATGACCGGCCTAAGATCTGTTCTTTCGCCACCCAATCCCAAAGCAATAAAAAGCAAAAGAAAGAAATCACGTAAAGAGAAAATTCATTGCGCAAGACCTTTCCAAAAGCTTTAAACATCCCTTATCTCCTGATGCCGGCCAAAAGCCTTTTTTCTAAGGCATCAATCGCCACACCAATAAGCGCTCCCGCTACCCCTACGGTTACCATTCCCAAAACAACCATTTCTGGCAAAGCCAGTCTTCTGCCCATAGTGATTAGAAATCCCAATCCCGAATCAGCAGCCAAAAGCTCCGCGGCTACTAAATTGGTCCAGCAAATAGCCAAGGTTATTTGCAACGCTCCAAAGACCATGGGTAAAGCCGAAGGAATACAGAGTTTGCGGAAAATTTGCCAGTCACTGGCTCCATAAGTTCGGGCCATTTGAATCAAAGTGGGATTAGTCATGTTTACTCCGGTCCAGGCATTGATCACGCAGGGAACTACACCGCCTATCCAGATAATGAAAACTTTTCCCCAGAGTTCAATGCCAAACCAGAAGATGCAAAGAGGAATCCAGGCAATTGGCGGAATGGGACGAATAATCTCAAATAAAGGACGAAAAATCCCTCTAACCACAGTAAACCAGCCCATAAACAAGCCCAGGGGAATACCTATTAGAAGAGAGAGCAAATAGCCTATACCGGCTTCTTGAATGCTGATCCAGGCATGGGTTTGCAGAAGTGCTCCGTCTGGATTGGGATCAGTTAGTTTCACCACGAATAATTTAAAAACTGTTGAGGGAGCAGCGAGCATGGTACTGGGGACTATTCCTAAGTCTACAATAAGTTCCCATCCGCCAAAAAAAGTGACTATACTCGCTGCCGATAAAATTTTTATTACCAGCGGAGTTTTAATCTTTACTTCTTCATATGCCATTTCTTCGCCCCCAAAAATTTAGAAATAATGGAATGCTCGGATAATTGATCTAATATTAGCAAGCCTTTTATAGCGTTACCTGATAGGGCAAGGGATGAACCCTTGCCCGACAGTCAAATTTATCGAAAACTTTTTAACGCAGATTAAGGGGATATAAGTTTATTTATATGAGGGAATAGGTGTCTTGACCATCTTCAAGAATTTATCCGTTACCCAATCCATTTTTTTCACTTTAGCCAATTCTTCGGCCTTCAAGCGTCCATTGGCATGAAGGAACTCAGCCAGCAGCCTTTCCCATCTTTGAACTTGACTTTCTTTCTTGGAGGCATCAAAAAGTTTAAGTTGCTCTTCCAGCTTCCATACTGGATGCATCTCAATATCTTTCTTGGCTGCTTGCTCGGTATACTCCATTCCGGCCCATTCTTTATACATCCTTCGAAATAATTTTATATTCTCAGGCGTTGCTCCTTCCTCTTTTAATTTATTTATTGACCTGAACATGACGCGTAAGAATTTGGCAACCACTTCCGGATTCTTATCACAGAATTCTTTATCGCCAATGAAAGTAATAGGTATGGCGGCATTGCAAGTATCTACATTAGCTACTTCTTTCCACCCTTTCTCTTCCGCCGTATAAGTGTAGGGAGCCCAGAGACAGGCAAAATCGCCAATTCCTTTTTCAAAAGCAGCCATGATAGAAGCCTGGTCCATATTTTTTACGACCACATCTTTATCCTTCAGGCCAAAGGCATTTAAATAAACGCCCATGGCAAAATGAGCTGAAGAAACGGTAGTTACTAAAAATTGTTTACCTTTAATGTCTTCGGCCTTGCCATAAATTTTAGGATAACCTTTCACTGCTCCTTTAGTTTTTAAAACCGGGCTATTGGGCCGGACGTAAACCGCGTTACACCAAGATTCGTTATTGCCCAGACCAATTAAATAGGCGCCGTATCTCAAAGCCCCCATGATATGTGGCACTCCCCCGATTCCTCCTAGGACCCACTGCTTAGCTGGCAGGGCTTCCAACATCGCCATGCCACTTTCAAAATAAAGCAATTTTAATTCTAAACCTTCTTCTTTATCCCATCCTTTTTCTTTGGCATACCAGGCTAAGAAGACTTCATGTTCAGGCATCCAAGCGGTAGGCAAAGTTATGAGTTTTTGCTGAGCCAATCCTGTCGTAGGGAAAATTAAAATCGCTAATAAGACTAACAAAATTAGTTTTTTCATTTTTTTACTCCTTTCTTTAAAAATTTTAGAAAATTATAAATTCTTCCTAGAAGTTCTCTTGCTCATTTTAAACTTCATCTCCCACCCCCTTTCTTAAGAGGCTTGATGTTTTACCACCAGCGAATCAATTCGGTCACGCGCTTTCGCAGCTCTATAAATTTAGGGTCAAGGACTTGGCGCGGATGGGGTAAATCCACCCGCATATCGGCTTTGATCTTTGTCGGTTTATTGCTCAGCACCAATATTCTTTCGGCTAAATACACAGCCTCTTCGATATTATGCGTAATAAAGATTACCGTACTCTTCAGGGTTTGCCATAATTTAATTAGCTCATCTTCCAGATAGTAGCGTAATTTAATATCCAACTGGCCATAAGGTTCATCCATCAAGAGCAAATCGGGATCTACGGCGAAAGCTCGAGCCACGGTCATACGTTGCATCATACTGGCTGAAATCTGATTGGGATAAAGATGGGCCGTATCGGCTAAGCCCACTAAATTTATTATATACTTCAATCTTTCTTGCACTTTTTCTTTAGGAAATTTTTTAATTTCCATGCCGAAGGCTACATTCTGAGCAACTGTGCGCCAAGGCATGGGCGTCGGTTCCTGAAAGACGAAGGAGATATGATGTTTGCGGGGATTGGCCAGCTCGCCGTCTATAAAAATGCTTCCTTTAGTAGGGGGCAGAAGGCAAGAAAGGCAGTTTAAAAAAGTAGTTTTTCCACATCCAGTAGGGCCAACGATAGCTAAAAATTCTCCTTTTTTGACCGAAAAGGAGATATCGTCCAAAACCAGCAGATCACCAAATTTCTTGGTTAGATTGGAAACAACAACTTTGTCTTTTTTATCCCAACTTTCCAAACCTGCACCTCAAAAATCTTCTCCCCCTCCTTTTAGCTGCTGAGACTTTAACACACTTGGGTGAGAGGGCATGAATGAATCAGCTTTGTTCCCAGGAAGAACCATTGCTTTCCGATTCCGAATCAATGAATTATCACTCCCAGCCGGTCATTTAATAATTACGACCCGGCCTCAAAGGGGAAAGGAGAGAAAAGAGGGGCAATGCCCCTCCTTTTTTATTTCTCTGTCTCTTCATCTGCTATTTTTAGAGCTCTATCAAAGACCGCTATAGCAAAATCAATCTCATCTTTTGTGATAGTTAGGGGCGGAGCCAGCATAATCACACTCGCTGATCCAGGTAGGCAGTAAACTCCTTCTTTCATAGCTTCGGCTAAAACTTTCATCTTAGCAGTCGGGGGGCGCACGCCTTCCACAAATGGGTCATGCAGGGGTTCCTTAGTTTTTCGATTCTTCACTAACTCCAATCCTACAAACAATCCTTTGCCCCGCACATCTCCTATGCTGGGGTGTTTATCTTTAAGCTCGAGGGCCTTGCCCAACAAATATTCGCCCATCTGAGCAGCGCGATTAATCAAGTCATCTGCTCTATAAGCTTCGATCGTGGCAATCCCTGCCGCCATGGCCAGAGTATGACCGCTATACGTATGGCCGTGTACCCAAGGGTTTGTTTCAAAAGCTTTGGCTACTCCTTCCCGCACACTGGTCGCTCCCAAAGGAACATAGCCGCTGGTAATTCCTTTAGCCATGGTAATTACATCTGGGACAACTCCCCAGTGTTCAATAGCAAACCACTTGCCAGTCCGACCAAATCCCACCATTATCTCATCACACATCATGAGCATCTCATAACGATCGCATATCTCCCTTATCTTTTGCCAATAGCCATCTGGAGGAACTATGATGCCATTTGATCCTACAACCGTTTCTGCTATAAAGCCAGCCACTCTTTTGGCACCCCCTTCAAACTTGACTACTTCTTCAACATGCTTGGCGCATTGCAGATCACACCCTGGATATTGCAAAGCAAAAGGACAGCGGTAACAATAGGGATCCAGACAATGGATGACGCTTGGAATAGCAGGTTCGCAAGCCCAATTGCGAAAGTCATTGCTTAAAGCCATCGCCCCAAAAGTAGAACCATGATAGCTGCGGTAGCGCGCAATAATTTTTTCTTTTCCCGTGGCCATGCGGGCTATCTTGATTGCCCCTTCGTTGGCTTCGGCCCCACTGGTGGAGAAGAAGGTCTTCTTTATATCTCCTGGAGTAATTTCTGCTAAAAGTTTAGCCAAACGAGCCTTGGGCTCCGTGGCAAAAGGAGAAGCAGCCGTCGGTAACCTTCCGGCTTGTGCAGCTATAGCTTGGACCACCCGATCATCGGCATGACCTAAATTACTAAA
>CAZAGD010000217.1:0-3656 GCA_964484485.1 uncultured Syntrophaceae bacterium | reverse complement strand
AATAGGGAGTATTATTCTGGTTTTAATTTTCAAGACAAGTATATCCCCGCTGTATATAGCGGATAAAGGGTGGGTAAGAAAGACATAAGCAATTCCCAGCCGATTTTAATTTCGCCTCTCCCCCTCCCGCCTGTCCCATGCCGGCGAGAAATATTAAAAGTAATCGACGGTCAGATATTCTTTCCCTTGACGCGGAAAACTAATTAAACTAAACTGGGTTTAAGAACTGCTCTATTAAAAATTAAGGAGGGGGAAAGATGCTGGTAAGAAAAAAGATGAAGAAAGATTTGATTACGATCACTAAAAATGAGCGCATGACCGTGGCCAAAAAAATTCTGGAAGAAAAAAATATTCGCCATCTTCCGGTAGTGGAAGGGAAAAAATTAATCGGGTTGGTAACTAACATGGACATCCGCAAAGCCGAAGCTTCTCCAGCTACCTCCTTAGAAATTAGGGAGCTTCATTACCTTCTGGATAAACTGACGGTGGGCGAGATTATGACTCGGAATGTGATTACCATCTCCCCAGATGTCTCTGTGGAAGAAGCGGCTACCATTCTCCATGACAATAAAATTGGCTGCTTGCCTGTGGTGGAAGACGGGAATTTAGTGGGGATTATTACGGAAAATGATGTCATGGAAATTCTCATCAATGTCATGGGTATGAAGGAGAAAGGCAGCCGCTTGGAGGTCTTGGCGGAAGACAAACCTGGTGCTTTAGCAGAAATAACCCGCATTATTAAGGAGCACAACGTTAATATAATTTCCGTGGTTACCGATGTCGCTGATGAACCTGGAAAACGGGTAGTGGTCTTTAAGCTTAAGACCTTTTATTTCGAGCCGATTAAAAAAGCTTTAGAAGCAGCCGGTTTCCCGGTCCTATATGCCAAAATTGAAAAATAGTCTTGCGCGGTAAAGAGAGTTATCCCGATTTATTAGTGGAGGTAACTCTCCTTTTTTCCATTTCCCGAATTAAGCGCTTCATTTGTCGAAGTTGAGCGCGGACGCTAATTTTTGTTATGAGCGCGTAACCCCCACCAACGATTAGACCTATCAATAGAGCTAAAAACGCCCATAAAAAAAGGGGTAATGGAATACTTTCCCAACCAAAATAGTAGCGTAAAGAGACCGGTTGATCATTGAAAAGGGCAAAACCAATAGCCAGGGTTAATAAGCAAAGGAAGATAATTCCTTTTAGAAAACTCATTTCATACCTTTCCTTTGGCGAAATAAGTACGGAGCTTTTCGTAAGTCCTTTGCAAATGTTCCGGGATTATCCGAACTTCGGCCAAAAGGGGCATGAAATTTATATCTCCTTTCCAGCGCGGTACAAGATGAAAATGAAGATGGTGTACAACCCCTGCCCCGCCCACTTGGCCTAAATTCATGCCTACGTTAAACCCGCTGGGATGGAAAGCTTTCTTCAATACTTTAATGGACATCCCCAAATTCCGGAAAATGTCTTTCATCTCTTCTTCGGTTAGCTTAGCCACTTCTCGGACATGGCGAACAGGAGCAATCATTAAATGCGCATAAGCATAGGGGTAACGATTAAGCATGATTAAAGAAAGGGGCGTGCGGTAAAGAATCAGCCTTTCGGGATCTGACTCTTTATGGGGACAAAAAATGCAGGTTTTCTTTTTGCGGTCAGACAAAATATAATCCATGCGCCAAGGCGCCCAAAGTTGCGGCATGATCTGGTGACTCCTTTGTTTTAAATTATAAATATATAATTTCGCCTATGATCGTTTTATCAATCTGCAAAAGGCCCACACTTTTTTTGGCCGAAAAAAGTCCTCCGGCAAATGAGCCGGGATTAAAAAATAAAATTTCCCCACGCTGATTAATGGCTGGAGCATGGGTGTGCCCATAAATAATGCAGTCTACTTCCGCGAATTCTTCTTTAATCCGCTCCTCAATCCCGTTGGGCGCTCCCCAGCCATGGATAAGGCCGAGGCGAAATCCTTCCAACTGGATAAGTCGTTGCTTAGGCAACTGGCGGCGCACTTCCAGGGAGTCCATATTCCCGCAAACAGCGACCAATTCTTTGCCGGCCAAAGAGTTTAGAACAACAATTTCGGTTATGTCTCCCGCATGCAAAATCAGGTCGACATCCTTAAAAGGACCTTGGAGAAGCTCTCCTAACTTTTTATCAGGTTGTTTTAAATGCGTATCAGATATAACTCCTATTTTGATCATCGCTCAGGTAACCAATATTTGTTTTTGCCCTTTATTATAAAAATTTTCTGGTTAAATACAAGCAAAAATATACGCCCTTTTCATAAATTTATTAATTCCACTTCTCCCCAGACCCCCAGTTTTTCGCCCATGATTATGATAATTCCTTGTAAACTAGGCATAGATTGAGCTTTGCTCAAGGCGCGGGGGATGTCGTCAGCGGTGTGAACCAAATTGCCTATAGCTGTAGCAGCGGCATCGGCCAAAGAAGCCGAAGGAGAAATAACGCAAACAGCATCAGCTTTTCCCAAACTAATTGATGGCCCCACTGAAGCCGAGGAGGTACAAATTCCTAAACCAGCATAGGCCGGAGGAATTTTTAAGCCTACGCGCATGCTCAATGGGGATGGGCCAGCGAAAATACCTACGCGCAGGGGTCGCTTAGTGCATAGGAAAATATCTCCCCCGTTTTCGACGATTATTTCTGCAGAATAGGCTAATAATTCTTGGCCCACAAATTGGGCCATGGCCCCTGCTACTGCAGCCATGGGGCCTACTCCAGTCACTAAAGCAGCTTGGAGCATCGTTTTTACGAGGGGAGGAGCAAAATCATCGAAGGGTAAAGGGTGAAAGGAGTGATAAAACTCGGGGTGGTGGAAAATATAATTTTCTAACTGATAACGAAGATAAATTATCGCTTCTTGAGCTTCTTGGTTGAGTTCTTTTTCCGCATGAATATAAAGGTCGGTTTCTTTAACCTGAACTTGAAAAGGAATTAATTTTTCTATTCCCTGAAGAAGACGATAATTTCGTTCGCGATATGCCTCAGCTTTGCCCAAATTTTAGATCTCACCCTTTTATGCTGATAAAACTGTTCCCATGCGCCGATATTTTTCATACCTCTGCGCCAGTAGCTCAGGCAAAGGCATATTTATTATTTCTTGAAAATGATGAGCCAAAGCCGTGGCTAAAATCTGGGCCATCTGCTCCACATGGCGATGAGCACCGCCCAAAGGCTCCGGAATAATCTCATCAATAATTCCTAATTCCCAAAGGTCAGCAGCTGTGCCCTTTAACGCTTCCGCTGCTCTTTCTTTTTCTGTTTCACTCTTCCAAAGAATCGCCGCACAGCCTTCCGGAGAAATTACCGAGTAAGTGGCATTTTCCAGCATGAGAATGCGATCGGCCACCCCTAAAGCAATGGCCCCCCCACTCCCGCCTTCTCCGATGACCACGGAGATAATCGGCGTTTTTAGAGTGGCCATAGTCTCTAAGTTTTCAGCAATGGCTTCGGCTTGCCCTCTTTCTTCTGCGCCTTGCCCTGGATAAGCTCCAGGAGTATCGATCATCGTAATCAAAGGCTTTTTAAATTGTTCCGCCAACTTCATTAATCGCCAAGCTTTCCGGTATCCTTCAGGATGGGGCATGCCGAAATTCCGACTCATTTTTTCTTTGATGGTGCGCCCTTTTTGATGGCCA
>CAZAGD010000216.1:0-4271 GCA_964484485.1 uncultured Syntrophaceae bacterium | reverse complement strand
GGGTAATCGGAAAGTTGGCCTGGGAGTGATGGGCTTTGCCGACCTCTTGATTCGTCTAAAAATTTCTTATCAGGACAAGAGGGCCATTACTTTTGCGCAAAAACTAATGCGTTTTATCCATCAAGAATCAATTAAAGCCTCCATTAGTCTGGCCAAAGAAAGAGGAGTCTTCCCCAATTTTCCCAAATCAATTTATGCCCGGCGAGGCCTGCGCTTGCGTAATGCCACCGTCAATACTATCGCGCCCACGGGCACCATAAGCATTATTGCGGGCTGCTCTAGCGGAATTGAGCCGCTTTTTGCCATAAGTTATATCCGTAATGTACTCTCCGGTGCCAAGTTCTTTGAAGTTCATCCCCTCTTTGAAGAAATGGCGAAGAAACAAGGGTTTTACCACAAAGATATAATAGCGGAAATTGCTCAGACAGGTTCTTTACAAAAGATTAAGGGCCTGCCGCGGGATATGCAGAAAATTTTCGTTACCGCTTTTGATATTCCCCCGGAACAACATCTCCAAGTGCAAGCTGCTTTCCAGAAATATTGCGATAATTCTGTTTCTAAAACTATTAATTTACCTCCCGAGGCTACCGTAGATGAAATTAAAAAAATTTATTTAATGGCTTATAAATTGAAATGCAAAGGAATTACGGTTTATAGATATGGGAGTAAAGAAGATCAAGTTCTTTCTCTTGGCTGGCAACCGGGCTCTGCCCCAGTAACTCAAAAAGATCTCATCATGGTAAGTAGTGAATATGCCGGCGGATGCAGCGATGACGTCTGTCTTTTTTGAAAATCATTTTAATCCTTCCTCAGCGCCTTTTATAAAAAGAGAAGAAAGCCGCCTCTTTCCCAAAAAGGGGCTGGGGAAGATATTTTCCCGCTCTTTTCTAAAGAGCGGTTAGGGGAGATTATCCCCTCTTTTCTAAAGAGGGGCCAGGGGAGATTATAGGACGCAAATAAATGCAGATTTCCAAGATCAAAATTATAACCCCACCTTACCTACCTTTATTTTAAATTCCTTGGCGCTCTCCGCGTCCTCGGCGGTAAGTTGCTCCCCATAAATTAAAATTTCAACGCAGCAAATAAGGAATCTCCACGTACAACGCTTTTTCTGGACATTCAATCTCACAAGGCAGACAGAACCAGCACGTGCGCAAACCAAAAGGAACCCCACAATTTAAACACCTTTCTGCTTCCGCTACCGCTTCTGCCCGGGAATAAGTCTTGCTTATCTCCTGAAATCCACGTCGTTGCTCAACAGGAATTTGGGATAGCGGCATTCTGGGCCGAGGTTTTGCTTTGCTAAAATCTACCTCAAACGCCATCTCATAAATACTCCGATTTACCCGCCCATATTCAAGGTCATAATTTTGTAAAAACCTTTTAATAGAAATTGCTGCTTCTTTGCCCTGACTCATTGCTTCTACAATCGTTCGAGGACCACGAGAAAAATCACCAGCAATAAAAATTTTCTTGTTTTTAGTCTGATAAGTTACCGGATGGAAGATAACCCCTTCTGCTCCCCGAAGATCTGCCGGGATTAAATTTAAATCGATTTTTTGACCGATAGCTAAGATAACTGTATCTGCTGGTAAGTCCATAGTGGTCTTGGAGTCATAAATGGGAGAGAATAAACCCTGGGAGTCAAAAACCCGCACACACTTTTGCAGAGATAGTCCTCTTACTTTTTCCCCTTCTAAGCGAAACTGCCGGGGTCCCCACCCGTTTAGCATTTCCACTCCTTCGGCCACTGCTTCCTCGACGCTCCAAGGAAAAGCCGGCATCTCTGATCTATTTTCTAAGCAGACTAAAATAACTTTTTGCGCTCCCAGACGCCAAGCTGTCTGAGCGGCATCCACAGCGGCATTTCCGCCGCCGATAACTAATACTCTTTGTCCCAGGGAAAGTTTTTCTTTTTCGCGCACTCTCTTTAAAAACTCCAAAACAGGCAGTATTCCTTCGCCCTCTTCTCCAGGAACATTTAGCCGGCTTGTTTCCTGAGCACCAATGGCTAAAAGGATACTGTCATAATTCCTTTCTAATTCGGCCAACTCCAAATCCTTTCCCCAAGTTTTATGGCCCTTAAAAGAAATGCCCATCTTCGGCAAAAAGGCCAGTTCTTTATCAAGAATTTCCTGCGGAAGGCGAAACTCAGGAATGGCCCAGCGCATGAGTCCACCAGGGGCCGCTTCTTTGTCAAAAAGATCTACGCGGAAACCATTAGCGCGCAGGTAGTATGCGGCCGTTAACCCAGCCGGACCTGCTCCAATAATGGCTATTTTCTGAGGCAACTCCTCAACAATTATAGGCAGCAAGAACTCTTCTTCTTGATCGCTTAAATAACGCTTCAGGTCGCGAATAGCTACCGCCTGCCCGTCAAATTTAATACGCGAGCAATTGGATTCGCAAGGTTTTGAGCATACCCGGCCTAATATCTTCCCGAAAGGAATAGTTTCGCGCACTTTTTCTAAACCTTTAGCTTCTTGCCCGCGGGCCAGATCCTGAATGTATCCCTGGCAATTCATACCTAAAGGGCAGGCCTGCCGGCAAGGCGATAACTGCAGACGAAGGTTATCTAAAATGCATATTTCTACGCACCTCCCGCAGGCATTGCATTTATTCCTATCGATTCTTATGTTATCGCTTAGGCTAGTCAACAAATTAATATCCATCTTCTCTCCTTCTTACCTTTTAATTATTGGGCGATAAGTTACTTTGATTTCTCCTGGCTCCTCTTGCTTAAGCATTACATGTTTAAGCCAGTTTTGATCATCTTTCTTCGGAAAATCAGCGCGGTAATGCCAAAATCCCCAGCGACTCTCTTTGCGCTCTAATGAAGCGGTAGCCGAGAGTTTAGCGCAGAGGATTATATTCTCCACTTCTAACATCTTGAATAAATCATGGATATGACGCACGCGAACTTTTTCCCGAATCTCCTTTTGGAAACGATCCATCCACCAAAGGGCCATATTCAGTTTATAAGCGTTTTTAGGAGGCGTGACATAATCACTGATCAACCGCCGCACTTTATATTCAAATTCCTCAATGGCCACCTCTCCATTTTTCTGATCCATCCGCTGCGCCAAGTCTTTTTTAAGTTGCTCCACTTCTTTAAGCTTAATTTCTTTCACCTGATGTTTTTGGGCAAAGGCAGTAGCTTCTTCCGCGGCAATCTCTCCAAAAACGAAAGCGCCGCTCAAATGGCCTCTGGCTACTAAGGAGACATCTCCGGCCGCATATAAACCGGGAAGGGTAGTCTCAGCCTTCTCGTTTACAAAAATCCCCGTCAGGCCATGGCCCCCGCAAAGGTAATACTCGGTGGGCCAAAGTTCGATATCGCCCGTGCGAAAATTAATTCCTCGTCCTTCGTAAAAACGCTGCTGCACCGGCCTCTCTGTAGAAAAAAGAATATCTTCGATCTCTCTAATCTTAGATTCAGGCAGGTGTTTCATACGAATACGCAAGGGACCTTTATCTTTTCTATGTTCTAAAACCATGGATTTAATCGAAGGATGAGAATCTTCCAGATGCTCATCCATAGCCGTGAGCAAATGCGCTCCGCGAGTCAGGGTAATATAAAGAAGAGGAGCATTAATGTCTTTGATGATGTAATAATTCAAAGTATACTCGAAACCGGTAAGTTCTGCGCCAGCCCGGAAGGCCATGGCATAACCATCACCCGTATTTCCGGGAAAATCATACACGCCATAAAGATAGCCATTATTCGGTAATCCAAAGCGAGCTGTTCCCCCTGAGGAGAGGATTACTGCTCCCGCATGACAGACAATTAATTCCCCAGTATGAATGTCTAATCCAATGGCGCCGGCTACTCGCCCTTCTTCAACAATCAATTGTAAACCCATGACTCTGTTGAACACTTGGCCACCCAAGTTCATTAGCCTTTTGGCCAAAATAGTCTTCAACTCGGGCTCCTTCATAGAAAGGCAGAATTTGCCTTTGGGGTGAACTTGCAGAAGTTCATAGTGGCCTTTTTCATCTCGGGGGAAGTAAACTCCCCAGCTCTCCAACTTCTTCATCATGGCGAAACTACGCTCGGCCATGCGGTAGTTTACGGGCTCATCCATAATCCCTTCACAAGCTATTCCATTTGATTCCACATAAAGCTCCGGGGTGGTCACCCCTGGAACGGCCACGATATTTAAGGCGTCCATTCCTCGCGCTATACAACCACTGTAAAGGATATGTCCTTTTTCGAAGACAACCACTTTCTGGGAAGGGTCTACTTCCTTTGCCCTGATCGCCGCCATGGC
>CAZAGD010000215.1:0-41551 GCA_964484485.1 uncultured Syntrophaceae bacterium | reverse complement strand
GCCCAGAGGTGGGGGGAGGTGGAGGGGGCGTGGCTTCAGGGCTCTTTTCTGCTTTGGGCTTTTCCAATTTATAAGGGATTTCTTTCTTTTCTATATCCTTAGTTACCTTAAGGGGGGAAGAGATTATTTCTCCAGATTTTAGCTCCTGTAAGCTTTTCCCTAAGCGGAGGCCAGATAAAAAAGCAACTAGCGTAAGAACCAGAACTCCGCCGGCAATAAAGAGCCATCTTTTCCCGCCTTCTGGCTGAGGAATGTTAGAACCTAATTTTAAAGAATAACTTTTAATCCGGCGTTTTACCGCCGCGCTTTTGTTTTTCCCCCTTTCTTTTTCCATTTTATTCACATACGTTCTAAAGCTTCCATACCTAATATAGAGAGACAAGAGGCTAATACTTCTTTGACCCCATAAGTTAAAAGTAGGCGCGCTGGGGTAGTTTGAGGATTTTCGCTTAATACCCGGTATTTCGCCAGAAATACATTGAAAGACATG
Source organism: uncultured Syntrophaceae bacterium (assembly GCA_964484485.1). Classification (GTDB taxonomy): domain Bacteria; phylum Desulfobacterota; class SM23-61; order SM23-61; family SM23-61; genus CAZAGD01. The sequence continues at coordinate 41,061 of CAZAGD010000215.1, read as the reverse complement.
GCCAGTTCCAGCATGTAGAGAGCAATTAAAGATGGTTCATACTCGGCCGCCGCGCGGTCGATAACTTCTGGGAAAGACCCCAGTCTTTTTACCAAGTCAAATTCTGCATTGCTGGTTAAGATTTCATAATCTACTTGATCGCTAAGTTGGCGGGGAGCTTTACGCATAATGCTCGCACAGCGCACATGAGCGTTTTGACAATAGGGGCCCGTCGCGCCTTCAAAGTTCAAAATCCGCTCCCAATTGAATTCCACATCTTTATTCCGTTTCGTGCGGAGATCGTTAAAAATGATAGCCCCTAAGCCAACAGCACGGGCAATATGCGCTCTTTCTTCTTCCCGAATTTTTCCTATGCGCGCCTCTTTTTCTTCCCCTCTTTCCGCAATAATTCGTTCGGCCCGCTGACAAGCTTCGTCAATTACATCTTGGAGTAACACCACTTCTCCCCGCCGGGTACTCATGCCCAGCACATGGCCAAAATCTACATGCACTAATCTATTGCTCCAAGTATAGCCCATAAGCTCCAAAACTTTAAATAATTGCTGGAAATGTAGTTTTTGGGGAGCGCCGACCACATAGATGAGCTTATGAAATTGCCATTTTTGAAAACGGTATTCCGCAGCCGCAATATCCCGGGTCAAATAGAGAGAAGCTTCATCGCTCTTTAAAATAAGAGCCGGGGGCATCTGGTAGGCATCTAAAGGAATCACCCAAGCTCCTTCGCTTTCTACTAAAAGACCTTGGTCGCGCAATCTTTTTATTAAAGAAGGAATTTTGTCTTGATAGAAACTCTCCCCCTCATAAGAATCAAAAGAAATACCCAAGAGGCTATAGAGCCTTTTAAATTCCTGAATACTAATTTCGCGGAATTGGCTCCAGAGAGCACGCGCTTCGGCATCTCCTTCTTCCAGCCTTTTAAACCAACCGCGCGCTTCTTCGTGCAGGGCTTCTTCTTTTTGGGCTTCGTAATGAAAGCGGCTATAAATTTCTAGGAGATGTTTTAGGGGCTCAGATTGGAGCTGTTGGATATCGCCCCATCTCTTAAAGGCGGTGATTACTTCGCCAAATTGTTTGCCCCAGTCTCCCAGATGGTTTAAACGGATGATTTCATAACCTTTTTGGGCAAATATTTGGCATAGAGCGTGGCCGATGATCGTGGACCGTAAGTGGCCCACATGGAATGGTTTAGCGATGTTGGGGGAGGAGAATTCAATGAGCACTTTTTTCCCGGCGCCTTCCTTTGTCTTTCCATAATCTCTTCCTGTAGCCAAAATTTTCTTTAGGACAACTTCTGCCCATGCTGGCCGGTTGATGTGGAAATTGAGATAACCCCCTACAGGAGTACATTGAGCAAGTAAGCCATGAGGCTGAAAATTATTGGCCATGTTTTGGGCCAAAATCTGGGGGCTTTTTTTCAAGCTTTTGGCCAAAGAAAAACAAGGGAAAGCATAATCTCCCCACTGGGGATCGCGCGGTATTTCTATTAAGGAGGGCAAGTCAGCAAAGGGTAACCCTGTTTCTTTAGAAATAAATGCAGCTATCTGAGAAATAACTTCATTCATATAAAACTTTATCTCACCAACTTAGTACTAAAATCCGCCATTTGTTCATCTGCTGGACTCTTTTGGGGAAGAGGCCAGGAAGTAACATTTCCCATGATTTCTCCATAAATTTCCGGACGCCGATCTCGCAGAAATGTCCAGACGCGTCTGGTCCTTTCGATTTCTTGTAAATCAAGATTAACAATAACCAAGCCTTGTTGGCGACCGCTGGGAAGATCCACGAGCTCACCTTCAGGGTCAGCACAAAAACTATTTCCATAAAAATGCTGTTTGGCTTCTTTGCCGACCCGGTTTACCCGGAAGATGAAGAGACCGTTCATCGCGGCATTGGCACAGATTACTTTCTCCCATTTTTTTTGCGAGGCCAAAGCAGCAGCCGTAGGTGCCAAAATAATTTGGGCCCCCTTTAGGGCTAAAATGCGGGCCCCTTCCGGGAAAAAATTATCCCAGCAGATCTGCACGCCCACGCGCGCATAGCGCGTAGAGAATACTGGAAAACCAAGATCACCTGGCTGAAAGTATGCTTTCTCTTCCCAAAGGGGAATTTGGGGAACGTGGATTTTGCGGTACTTGCCCAAAAGTTGCCCATCGGCATCAATTACGGCGGCCGAGTTAAAATATAGTCCGCGGTCATCTTTTTCAAACAGGGGCAGAATTATTACGACCTCGTTTTTTAAAGCTAAATTACTAAAAACATCAGTTGTAGGACCAGGGATACTTTCGGCCAGCTGAAAGTTAATGGCATTAATATCCACGGGGAACCAATGGGTGTGGAAGAGTTCCTGAAAGCATATAATTTTTGCCCCTCGTTCAGCAGCGATTAAGGCCAGATGCTCTGCTTTCTCCAGGTTCCTTTTTTTATCAGGATAACAATGCATTTGCACGCCAGCAATTTTCAACATTAATTGGGCACTCCTTATTTTAAAAAGTTTATCTTCTTTAATTATCAGGGTCAAGGAAGAAAACTTCTGATCCAGAAATAAGAGGAACTAATTTTTCTTATTAGATTACCCCCAAGCTGATGGTGTATTACTTTGGCCAGCGCTCAGTTTTTTAATGAATAGCTAAATATGAATCAGGTGGGAGTAAGCGGTTCATTTTAATGAGCGCGGTTCCTTTCCCCTGGGCAACGCAGATTAATCAAAGAAGCCGTCTTAAATTAGAATTTAAAAGTAATCAACGGTCAGAAAAAAATCTTGGGTAAATTTACCTTTCAAAAATCATAAAAAATATTGATAGATAAAAAAAAGACCCCAGGAAAATATATTTTCCCAAGGTCTTTAGCGGGTCTTAATTCTTTTAAATTCCTTAAAGTTAAAGTTTCACAACCTTAGTAGCCTGAGGGCCTTTGGCCCCTTCCGTAATTTCGAATTCAACTTTTTGCCCCTCAGCTAATGTCTTAAAACCTTCTCCCTGAATAGCTGTATAATGAACAAAAATGTCTTTGCCACCTTCCTGCTCAATAAAGCCGTACCCCTTACTGTCATTAAACCATTTTACCTTGCCTATCAACCTCATCAAAAGCCTCCTTTTCTTACCCGAGCCGGCGACCCGCCAACCGACTCGCTCAAGCCGATAAGCATCGGCTCCTTGGAATTTGCCCATATCATAATTTTATAAATGATGTCAAGAATTTTTTCATAGACCTCTGAAAAAGTCCCTCGGAATGCAGTTCCGTCATTCCTACGCAAGCATGAAGCAGGCTGAAGCAGGCTGAAGCAGGCCGGAGTCCAGTATTTTCAAGGCATTTTTGGACTCCCGCTTTCGCGAGAGTGCCCGAAAAGTGGGTTTTTCATCGATCACTTTCAGATCAATTTTTATATATTAAGGCATAGGTTCTACTTTTTCCCTTCAGTGCATTAAAAATCCCACCTAATCTTAACCGAAAGAGGAAAAAGAAAACCATCGCCATTTTTAGCAGCTCAAAGTGCCTCATAAGTGGTCAGGAAGGGCTGAGATTCTGAGCCAAAATAAACTGGTAAATTTCAAAAGCATGATCACCGTGCAAGTGGGCAGAATTCCTAAGATGGGGATAAGAATCACGCCCACTAATAGAGAGCCACACCAAGCACCGGTTAGATCAGAGGCGTAGAGCAGTCCGGCGGGCCGCCCTATTTCTTTTAAAAGGTGCGCAAAAATTTTGCTAACTAAAGAGAACTCAAGGCCTACGCTAAAACCTGAAATTAGGCTAAAAAGGAAGTAAACTACTTTGATAAATTTAAGAACATTGATTCCTAAAGTTTGGGCATAGATAAAGAATAAGGAAGCGAGGACGGTAATCAGAAAAAGCAAAATAAAAATTTCCACCTTGATAAGTTGGCGTTTAGAAAAAGGATGTTCTTTTAAAAAGCGCACCATGGTGAAACTTCCCAGGGCTAATCCAACCATAAAAGCGGCGACTAAAAGGCCAATCCAGTGGTAAGCATATCCATATATGGTTTGAAATGAAAAAATTAACAAAATACTCATGGCCGTTCCCAAAAATCCCGTGGTAGTTACTACCCAAATTAGGCAACCTTTTTGGACCTCTTTTTTTCTTCTTTTTTCCAACAGAAAAATAAAGAAAATTATTAATCCCAAAATTATCAGGCAATGCCCCAGGTGCATATTCCCCACTAACCTCCAGAAGGGCTGGATATAAGGGTGGAATTGGGCATGCCAATAAGCAAGACCGTAAAAGAGGCCCGCAGGCAGATCATCTCGATTCAACCTTACTCTGTCCCCGGAAAGTAAAGCAGCTTTAAACCATTCTTGGCGAGGGGCAGCGAGTTTTTGCTGGATATGAAACTCGGTTAAAAATTTAGTAGACACTTTACGTTCTCTTTTACTGATGATTAAATTGTCGGCCTTTAAAGATTTTAAGATTCTCCCCGGAGAAGCTAATAAGTAATTGGGGTCTCCAAAGATGATGTATGTATCAGGAAAAACAGCTCTCAAAGAAGACCATAAGTTGAGATTAAGTTCCTTGTTTTCTGGCCCTAAATAGGACTCAGATCCGGGGCTTACTAAGACGAGCAAACCTTCATTTTTTAAAACTCGATAAATTTCGCGGAAAAAATTTACAGTATAAAAACGATTTAGTTCTAAAGAATAAGGAGGCGGTAAATTAAGAATGAGGGCATCAAATTTTTCCAGGGTATTTTTAATAAATAAACGCCCATCTAAGTTATGGACCTTTACCCTAGGGTTGGCCATTTCTTGCTGAGTTAGAGGAGTTAAATATTCTTTTAATAATTGAATAATAAGGGGGTCTAATTCAGCATAATGAATTTCTTTAACGGGGTGCTTTAAAATCTCGTATATTGCTCCTCCGAACCCGCCGCCGATGATTAAGACCTTTTGGGGGTCAGGCAAGAGAAGTAGGGGAAAGTGGATTAATTCTTCTACGAAGGGAATACTGGGAGTAGGAATATTGCAAATCGGAATTCCATTAGCAAAAAAGGATAACTGTTCTTCTCTTTGGCCGACTAAAACATTTCCATAAGGGGACCAGCGCGAGTCGATTATCTTTACCCCTTTCCATAAACGCTGCTGAGAGATTTTCTCCCAAGGATCTCCCTGGTTAGGGAAAATAAACCAGAGGTTAATAAACAAGCATATCAGCCAAAGATAAATTAATTTTTTATTTTTCATTTCTTGAGGAAGATGCGTGAATAGGAGGAGACCGGAACTCAAATTGGCCGCTCCCAAAAGAAAAGCTACCTGAAAAGAGTTAAGAAGAGGAATAAACAGAAATGTATAAAGAATACCGCCCATTCCTGCCCCCAGCGCTTCTAAAAAATAGACTTTTCCGATGGCCACAGCTCTCTTCTCGGCCCATAACGCATAAAGGACACAGCCAGTGGCGAAAAGAAAGCCATCGCATATCCCTAAGGGAGCTAATATCGGGAGGGTCCCTAAAAAGATTTGCCAAAGATTAGCACCCTCACCCCAAGCCAGACCCATAAAGTCTCGGAGAGAGCGTATACCGAAGATGGTCAAAGGTAAGAGAAAAGCGACCAGGAACTGGAAAAAAGCATATTTTCTTTCGGGTTGTTTCCAATTGGCCACTTTTTTTCTTATTAAAACACTTCCCGCTGCTTCCAAAATGAGCCAGTTGGCTAAGATGATAGCGATAGAAAGCTCGTTACCCGTAAAGACGATGAGCAATTCCCTGATCACCACCACTTGGGTTATAGTAAAAGTAAAACCCATCATGAATAAAGGAAAATAAACAGCAAGATTCATAAAAATTCTTTTTTCACCAACTTTTAGCAAATAAAGATATAATAAAATTATACCCTTTGGGGAATATAGTTATGCCTATTTATAGAACGCAGGCTATTGTGATGCATTCTCTCCCTTATGGAGAGGTAGATAAGATTGTTACTTTATATACTCTAGATTTTGGAAAAATCAAGGGTATAGCTAAAGGAGCCAAGAGATCGCGCCGGCGCTTTGGGAATATTCTGGAGATATGTTCTTATATCTTGCTTTCTTTTTTTGAAAAAGAATCTGGTGGGTTAGTTCGCTTGAGCCACGGGGAATTGATATCTTCTTTTGAAGGCTTGCGCGAGAATATTCACAAATTAGCATGGGCCAGTTATTTTCTGGAATTAGTAAACGAAATGACGGCGGAAAGAGTACCGAACCAACAGATCTTCTATCTTTTATTAGCTGGCCTGAAGATAATAAATAGGGGGAAGCTGCAGGAAGAAATAATCCGTATTTTCGAAATGCGTCTTCTGGCCCATTCAGGTTACCAGCCTTTTTTAGACTGTTGTTTACGCTGTCGAAAAAACTTGACGAAAGAAGGTGGATATTTCAGCCCAGAAGAAGGAGGCATAATTTGTCTCCGTTGCGGCCAAAATTTACCCAACCTCATACCTGTCTCGTTGGGTACGATAAAAACTCTTATTTTGGCTCAGAATCTTCCTTTAGAAAGGATTAACCGCCTAAATTTTTCCGCTCAATCTTTGCGGGAAAGTGCGGTTGTTCTTTCTTTATTTTTAGGAAAATATTTAGGGAAAGAACTGAAATCAAAAAAATTTTTTGATCAGCTATCTTTATCTTCTGCTTCCTAAGCCTTTGGAGATTTTTTAGGCGGCTTCCCGCCTGTTTCCTACTGGCGAAAAATAACCAAACTGGGGAAGGGGCAGACCAAATTAAACTTGACTTTCTAATAAAATAAATGTTAAAAATTTTCCTTCGATCTGGGAGATTTTTTCGCGCCGAACCTCAGAGTCAGAGATGCTTCTGGATAAGCAAATTCCCTTAACTCCTTACCTAAAGGGATAAGGGGGATTAAATAGTTTGGTTGCGGCTCGGCCTCACGGTAAACTCTGGGGTGAAAGTGATCGAAACATTGCGCAGGCGTTAAATTATAGAGAAGAAATTTAAGGTTTTCCGATTATGAATTTTCAAGATCTAATAATGGCCTTACAGAAATTTTGGGCAGACCGTGGTTGCGTCATCCATCAACCATATGACTTAGAAGTAGGGGCGGGAACATTCCATCCCGCGACTTTCTTAAGAGTTTTAGGTCCCGAGCCTTGGAGAGCGGCCTATGTAGAACCTTCCCGCCGGCCCACAGATGGCCGCTACGGCGAAAATCCCAATCGCCTCCAGCATTATTATCAATTTCAAGTTATTATCAAGCCCTCTCCTTTGGATATTCAGGAAATTTATTTAGATAGCCTCAAATCTTTTGGTTTAGAGCCGTTAGAACATGACATTCGCTTCGTTGAAGATGATTGGGAATCGCCAACATTGGGTGCGTGGGGATTAGGTTGGGAAGTTTGGCTTGATGGCATGGAGATTACCCAATTTACTTATTTTCAGCAGGCGGGGGGTATAGACCTGAAGCCGGTCTCTGTAGAAATAACTTATGGTATTGAAAGAATTGCCATGTATTTGCAAGGGATTGACAATGTGTTTGAGCTGGAATGGACTAAAGGCATAAAATATGGGGACATTCACCATCGCAGTGAAGTAGAATACTCTTTTTATAACTTCGAAGAGGCTGATGTACCCATGCTCTTCAATCTGTTTGCCCAGTATGAAAAAGAGGCCATGAGGCTGATTGAAAAAAACCTGGTTCTCCCTGCCTATGATTATTGTCTAAAATGTTCACACACCTTTAACCTCTTAGAAGCACGAGGGGCAATTAGCGTAACAGAGCGGACTAGTTATATTGCGCGCGTGCGCAATCTGGCTCGTTTGACAGCGGAGGCTTATTTAAAGCAACGGGAAACAATGGGTTATCCTCTTTTAAAGAAAAACAGCAGTTGAAGTAAAAATTAGGATATAGACTTGAAGAATTTTTAAAGCATTTAAGGAATTATTTATGGCGGAACTTTTATTCGAGGTGGGCACAGAAGAAATCCCCTCTTCCTATTTGCCTAAAGCGGTGGAAGAGATGAAAACAATTTTGGCGGCGGAATTTAAGAATAATCGCATCAATTACAAAGAAATTAAAGCGCTGGCGACCCCCCGGCGTTTGGTTTTGGCAGCTACTGGCGTTTCCCCAACGCAAGAAAAACGGATGATCGAAATCATCGGGCCCGCCAAGCACATCGCCTTCGATGAAAAAGGGCAACCTACCAAAGCAGCTTTGGGCTTTGCCCGCGGACAGGGCGTACCTGTAGAACAATTGGAGGTGGTGAAAAAAGAAAAAGGGGAATATGTGTGTGCGCGTAAAGTAGAAGAAGGAGCAGAAACATTTACGCTTCTGCCCGCAATTTTGGCGCGCGTGATTTCTTCCCTTTCTTTTCCTAAGTCCATGCGCTGGATGGATTTAGACATTTACTTTGCCCGTCCGATCCATTGGATTTTAGCCCTTTTTGATGGACAAGTAATACCTTTCCAAATAGGGAATATTTCTTCAGGAAATCTTTCGCGAGGCCATCGCTTCATGGCTCCGGGGTCATTCCAAGTGAAAGACCTTGGCGATTATTTGCGTAAACTTAAAAATTCTTTTGTCATCGTAAATCCAGAAGAACGGAAAGAAATGATCCTGGCTGAAGCAAATAAGGCCGCCAGTGAGGTTTCGGGCAACCTTCTCCGGGATGAAGAACTTTTAGAGACAGTTAATTACTTAGTTGAATACCCCGTAGCCATTCGGGGTAGCTTTGCTACCGAATTCTTATCCTTGCCTCGGGAAGTCCTGATAAGTGTTATGCAGGATCATCAAAGATATTTTCCTGTGGTCGATGCTCAGGGGAATCTCCTCCCTTATTTTATCGCCGTATCTAATACAAAGCCCAAGGATCCAGGAGTGGTCGCCCGGGGTAACGAGCGCGTTCTCCGGGCGCGCCTGGCTGATGCCCGCTTCTTTTTTGAAGAAGATCAAAAAATAAGTTTAGCCCAGCGCTTAGAAGGTTTGAAAAAGGTAGTTTATCATTCCAAATTGGGGACTTCTTATGAGAAAGTCATGCGCATTTGCCGTTTAGCCGATTTCCTGGCGGAACAGGTTGCTCCTGATCTTAAAGAGATCATTCACCGGGCAGCTTTGTTATGCAAAGGAGATTTAATTACGGGTATGGTCGGAGAGTTTCCCCATCTCCAGGGAATTATGGGGGGTATTTACGCGAAACTTGCTGGAGAAAAAGAAGAAGTTGCTTTGGCCATCTCTGAACATTATTTGCCCCAAACCGCCGGGGGGCCTTTGCCCAAATCTGCTGCGGGAGCGATCCTTAGTATAGCTGATAAATTAGATACCATTGTGGGATGCTTCGGGGTAGGTTTAATACCCACGGGAACTGCCGATCCCTATGCCTTGCGGCGGCAAACAATTGGGATAATTAACATTATCTTAGATAAAAATTACTCTCTATCTCTTTCTGCCCTCATAGACCAATGCTTGGTTTTATTGGCCGAAAAGATCGAACAGCCCCCCCAAACAGTTAAAGCTGAGGTTTTAGAATTTTTTAAAGGAAGAGTACAGAATATTCTTTTAATGAAAGAGTTAGCTCCCGATGTTGTGGAAGCAGCATTAGCTGCGGGTTTTGACGACTTAGTCGATCTGCAGGCCAGGGCTCAGGCTTTGCACGAATTTAAAAAAGTTCCAGATTTCGAATCATTAGCTATTGCTTTTAAAAGAGTGGTTAATATTTCCAGTGGTTATGGGCCGGGAAAAGTAGATCGGGAGAAATTTGAGCACCCTCGCGAACATGCTTTGTTTGAAGCTTACCAAATAAGAAAAGTCAAAGCTGAAGAAAAGATTTTGCAAAAAGATTATCCTAATGCCTTAAGAGAGTTGGCCATGCTCCGCCAACCTGTGGATGAATTTTTTGATAGCGTATTAGTTATGGTCGATAATGAAGTCATAAAAGCAAATAGACTCGCTTTGTTAGCAAATATTTCCCAGCTCTTTTTTAGAATTGGTGACTTTTCCCGCATTTCCACGAATTAAACCATCACATAGACATCTCCCCGCATAGCCATTTCCTCGCCACAACATATTGTGGCTCAAAGAAGGAAATATACATTTAGTTGTACTTTTATCTTTACAAAAATTATCTAAGTTGTTAAAATGGGCACTAATTAGGGGTCAAAGCTCATTTGGCTAACAAATGGAAATTAATGGTCTTTTGAGAGGTGACCATGCGCATAAAAAAGATAGAGGTGGCGGGTTTTAAATCCTTTTCAGATAAAATAGAGATTGGTTTTCCCCCTGGAGTGACCGCGATTGTTGGTCCTAATGGATGCGGCAAATCAAATGTTGTAGATGCTATCCGCTGGGCCTTGGGAGAGCAGAGCGCCAAACAATTACGGGGGAAATCCATGGAAGATGTAATTTTTAATGGGAGTGAAAGTAAGAAGCCTTTGGGCATGGCCGAAGTCACTTTAACTTTTTCGGCCGAGAATGGACACCCTCATCCTGCTTATCCGGGTTTTACGGAAATATCCATAAGTCGACGCCTTTTTCGTTCGGGGGAGAGTGAATATTATATAAATAAAGTTCCCTGTCGCCTCAAAGACATTATCGATTTATTTATGGGCACGGGGATTGGGCACCGGGCCTATTCCATAGTGGAACAGGGGAAAATCGATTTTGTCATTAACGCCAAACCCGAGGAGCGCCGAATCCTCATTGAAGAAGCCGCAGGAATCACTAAATATAAAGACCGAAAAAATGCGGCCTTGCGGAAGATGGAAGCTACCCAGCAAAATCTCCTCCGCCTGCAAGATGTGATTGGAGAAATCAGGCGCCAACTAAATTCTTTGAACCGGCAGGCTAAAAAAGCTGAACGTTATAAAGAATACAGAGAAGAATTGCGCTCTTTGGAGTTGGGGCAAATGCGCCAAAAATATCTTTGTTTGCATGCGCAACGACAAGAGGCCCAATTAATCCTGGAAAAAAATCAAGATGAGGAATCTAAGATTAAGGCCGAAATAACAGTCCGGGAAGCAACTCTGGAAAAAATTAAGCTTAGTCTCCTGGAAGCAGAACAAGAAATAGCTGCCCAACAAAGAGATTTAATGGCTAATGAAAAAGCATTAAAAGATTGGGAAACTACGATTGAATTGGCTTGGCAAGAAGAAGAAAATCTGCAAAAGCAAGCAGCCAGAGCTCAAGAAGAGATAAATAAACTCCAGCAGCAACAGGAAGAGAGTGCTCAGGAAGTGGAAACTTTAGAAGCAGAGAGCCGGAGTTTGGCCGAAAAGATGGCCATTTCTGCTGAATTTTTAAGAGAGCGAGAAGCGATTCTGCAAGAAAAGAAAATTAAATGCAGCGAACTGGAAAAGAAAATTCAACTAACGAAAAATAGCTTAATCGAGCTCCTCACCCAATTGGCCCATTTTAAAAACCACCTTTTAGAATTGCAAAAAAGAAGAGAAGAAGCATCTTGGCGACGCCAGAAAACCATTCGCCAACAAGAAGAGGCCCAGAAGAAACTCGTAGAGATGGAGAGTCTTTTAGCCCAAATATCTCAAGGTTTATCCGACCAAAAAAATCGTCGCCTCCAATTAGAAGAGTTAAGAAATCAAAAAATTTTGGAGATCAATCATGGGCAAGAGGTTTTAAGGGAAAGGCAACAGTATTTGGCCGGGAAAAAAGAAAGACTTCACCGCGAGAGTTCGCGCTTGCATTCTCTTATAGAGTTACAAAGGAATTTTGAAGGATACCAAGAAGGCGTTCGGGCTATCTTATTGAAAAAGCAAGCTGAAAAATTCATTTCCAACGGTATCTTAGGTCTGGTGGAAGATATTATTGAGACAGAACCTCGGTATGAGAATTTAGTGGAAGTGGTGCTCAATGAACGTCTCCAAAATTTTATTGTGGCCAACCATCAAGAAAGTCTGAAAGCGATCGAATACTTAAAGAATAACAATTCGGGAAGGTGCACATTTATTCCTCTCCAACTCAAGCCTAAACCCTATCCTTCTCCGGCCGTCCTCCCAGAGGAAGGGATAATTCCTATCCTTGACTTAGTGCGGGTAAAAGAGGAGTTTGCTCCCTTAATTCGTTATCTCTTAGAAGATATTTGGGTGGTGCCTAATTTAGCTAAGGCTTTGGAGCTCTGGAATCGCGACTCCTTATGGAAAATTTTAGTGACTTACGAAGGAGAGATCCTTTACCCTTCCGGGATAATTACTGGTGGACCAAAAGAGCAGAAGCAGACGGGTACTTTCCATCGCAAAAGGGAGATACGGGAATTAACGCGTAGTACCGAGAGTTTGACTCAAGAAATCGACCAGCTGGAAAAAGATTTGGAAGATTTGAAGAAGAAAGCCAAAGATGAGCAAGATGCCTTAGGAGAAATTGAGCATTTCCTCCATCAACAAGAATTAGAGATGGTTAAGCAAAGCAAGGAGTTGGATCAATATCAAATAGAGAAGGCGCGCCTCCGGCAAGAAATTGAGGTCCTCCAATTAGAAGAAAAACAACTGGCCGAGGAGATAGAAAATTATCAAGAAGAGATAAGGGCCACGGAAAGAGAGCTAAGGGAAGGCGAAATTAGAAAAGATGATAAAGAAGAAGAGATAAGAAAAGTGGAACATGAGTGGCAGATTTTAAGAGCAGAGATTGAGCAGATAAATAACGAAGTTACGGGGGCGAAGGTAGCCTTAGTGGCCCAACAAGAAAAGAAACATAACCTGGACCAAAACTTAGGGCGCCTTAAGAATACCCGGCAGGAGATCCAAAGCCTTCTGCAAGTCAAAAAAGATGAGATCGCTGAATGTCTAAGCAAACAGGAAGCAGCCCGGGAAAGGAGAAAAAGAGCTGAAGCGGCAGGGCACGATACTTTAAATAATCTGCAGAAAATACGCGCTTTAGTGGAAAAGCGGCAAGAAGATTTGACCTCCACCAGGGAAAGACTCGGAGAAGAGGAAAACCGGTGGAAAGAAAAAAGGCAGGAACTGCAAAGTCTCCGGGATAAGAAGAATGATCTTTCTATGCAGCTCATGGAAATTGATTTGCAAATAAAACATCTTCTTTTGACGGCCGAGGAGAAGTTTAGGGTGGATTTAAATTCGCTTCCGCCCCTTGAAGAAGGTGAAGATTATTTTGTGCCCCATATAGAAACGCGGATGGAGGAACTAAAATCGCTAATGGAAGCCATGGGCGAGGTAAATCTATTAGCGATTCAGGAATTTGCGGAAAGTAAAGCACGCTTAGATTTTCTAACAGAGCAAGAGGCAGATTTAAAGCATTCCTTGGAATCTTTAAATCAAGCAATAAAAAAGATAAATCGTACCTCGCGGCAAAGATTTGCGGAAACTTTTCAAAAAGTAAACGAGAAGTTTAAAGAAATTTTTACGACCCTCTTCCGTGGAGGTCGAGCAGAGTTGGTTTTAGTGGACGAAACTAATTTATTAGAGACCGGAGTTGAGATAATTGCCCAGCCGCCGGGAAAGAGATTGCAAAGTATTTCCCTTCTCTCCGGGGGAGAAAAAGCTTTAACAGCGATTGCCTTGATCTTTGCTCTCTTTTTGATCAATCCCAGCCCCTTTTGTCTGCTGGATGAAGTTGATTCACCTTTAGACGATGCTAATATTGGGCGGTTTAATAAATTGATCAAAGATCTGGCTCAGCAATTTCAGATCATTTTGGTAACCCATAACAAGCGGACGATGGAGTTAGCTGATACCCTTTATGGTGTTACTATGGAAGAAGCAGGTGTTTCTAAGCTTGTTTCGGTGAAACTGAACTGAAGTTTTAAAAAACTATCTCCGTATAGGGAATTTATAATGGCCGAAGAGAAGAAGGGATTTTTTCAACGATTAAAAGAAGGTCTTTTTAAAACTAGGCAGGGATTAGTTGAGCGTATTGATCAATTAATCGCGGGCAAAAGGAAGATTGACGACGCTCTGCTGGCGGAGTTAGAAGAGATCTTGATTACTAGTGATCTCGGAGTAAAGACCACCCAAGAACTTTTGCGCAATGTGACGGTGAAAGTTCAACGGAAAGAATTGGAAGACGCCGATCTTTTAAAGAAAAATTTAAAAGAACAGATGTGGCAAATCCTCAGCCAACAAGAAAAGCCTTTAGATATTTCCCAAGCCTCTCCCTTCGTGATCATGGTTATTGGCGTTAATGGTACAGGCAAGACGACAACTATTGGCAAGATGGCGCAAAAGTTTAAAAGTCAAGGGAAGTCTGTCCTTTTGGTGGCGGCGGATACGTTCCGAGCAGCCGCCATTGAACAACTGGAGATCTGGGGACAGAGAGTAGGGTGTGAGGTGATTAAGCAAAAGAGTGGTTCTGATCCCTCAGCGGTAGTGTTTGATGCTCTCCAAGCAGCCCAAACGCGGCACGTAGATGTAGTCATCATAGATACTGCCGGCCGTTTGCATACTAAAGTAAATCTTATGGAAGAGCTGAAAAAAGTAAAGAGAGTTATTAGCCGCCAAATTCCGGCAGCGCCCCATGAAGTTCTTTTAGTTTTAGATGCCACCACCGGACAGAATTCCCTAAATCAGGCCAAGATGTTTAATGAAGCCATAGGAGTAACAGGCATTGCCCTGACCAAATTAGATGGCACGGCCAAGGGCGGGATTCTCATCGCTATCTCCGCCGAATTTAAAATTCCCTTACGTTATATTGGTATTGGGGAAAAATTGGATGATCTACGGGAATTCAATGCCCGGGAATTTGTGGAAGCCCTTTTTTAGGTTGGCCGTTCCCCTTGATCATTTCCTAATTTTGACTTCTCCAGCTTTAGAAAAAGGAATAGTGGTATTCCCAAAAGCAGTCTTTAAAATTGCTATGCCTTCAATTTTGTAGGGAATTTCCCGCCCGGTGAGGATAAAACGTAAAGGATCGGAGAGGTTCTTTATTTCCACACGGAGGGGAAGAGAAACGTTAGTAGATGAGGATTTGCTAATTAAAATTTCTTTCGGTAAGTGCCCTTGGCCTACTTTTTGTTCTTGGAAATAAATCGCGTATTCCATCCCCCGAAGTTTTAAATCAAAATTATTGGGATTGCGTACCTCCCAGGTTAAAATTAAATCTAATTTCGGCCAAGATATGCTGTGCAGTTCAATTTCTTGCAAAGAGAAAGAAGGCTGTTCTATGAACCAGGTGAGGCAAGCAGGTAAGGTAAGGAAGATAAGGAAGATAAAATATTTAAACTTAACCCTCATGATCTCATCATACATTAAATTTAGTCAGCTCGGTAAATAAATTTAGGCTAAATTTCTATAAGAATAAAAAAGGCGTCCATAAGGACGCCTGCAGGGTAATTGTCGACGGACTACTTACTCCACCTGAATCTTTATTTCTTTCTTCTTGGCCTCTTCAGATTTGGGGAGGGTGATCTTCAACACTCCGTTCTTATAAGAGGCTTTGATATTCTCTTCTTGCACTTCTTTGGGGAGTTGGATAGAGCGCGTAAAGGTTCCGTAGCTTCTTTCGATCAGGTGGTAGTTTTCTTCCTTTTCTTCCTTCTCTTGTTTCTTTTCCCCCTTTATAGTAAGGACTCCATTAGCCAGAGAGATGTCGATATCTTTGGGATCGATTCCGGGGACCTCTGCTTTGACGATGATATCATTCTTAGTCTCCGAGACATCGAAGAATGGGTACCATTCTAATTCTTCTTCGGTCCTTTTGCGCAGCCCCCCCTCAAAGAAGGCATCCCAAATGCGATCCATCTCTCGGCGCATTCTTTCAAATTCTCTAAAGGGGGATAATTCTCTAAATGGTCTCCAAGGAGCGAGTTTGCCGGCCATATTCCCTACCTCCTTTCCTCATTATTATTGATTAGCCCTGACAACTTCTGCATTAAAAATAATCATTCTTTCCTCTTTGTCAAGTCGCTCTTGCCCTGACCGTCTAACAATTTTAATATTTCTCGCCAGCAGGAAAAAGGCGGGAGGGGAGAGCCTCTCTCCCTCCCGCCTGAATTAAGCTGGAATTTAAAAACTGATCGACGGTCAGGCTCCGGCCAGACCAATAGCTTGGGCTACTTCTTGCATCCCGCGAATAGTGTCCTCAATAAGTTCCTCTACGGACAAATTTAACATGGCCGCGCCTTTTTCAATAATGGCCCGATCTACACCGGCAGCAAATCTTTTGTCTTTCCATTTATTTTTAACTGACTTTACGGTCACATCGTGCACGCTTTTAGAAGGACGCACTAGAGCCGTAGTCACCACTAAACCAGTGAGCTCATCTATGGCGTACAGAAATTTTTCCAGATCAGAGACAGGTTCTACTGCGGAACAAATCCCCCAGCCATGGGAGACCGCCGCTCTTACGTATTCCTCTGGCCAATTATGTTCTCTTAATATTTCTCCGGTTTTTTGACAGTGTTGGTCAGGAAACTTTTCATAATCTAAATCATGGATTAAGCCAATGATGCCCCATTTCTCTTCATCCTCTCCCCGCTTCCGCGCTATATAACGCATTACTCCTTCCACAGCGTAAGCGTGTTTTCTTAAGCTTTCACTGCTATTGTATTCATGCAAGAGTCGCAAAGCTTCTTCGCGAGTAGGCTTCATTTTTTCCATCATTTCCTCCTTATAATTTTTTTAATCGATGCCGACTGACTTACTCCGTCTTTCCATGAGAATAACATCCCGCCAAACTCCAGAGAGTTCTCCAAAAGTCATCTTTCCTATTTTTTTTCTGCGCCCCAGGATTTGAAACCCATGCTGCAGGTGCAGATTTATACTGGCTTGATTTTCGGGGAAGATGCCCGCTTGTAAGGTCCAAATCCCATGTTTTTCAGAAGCCCCAATAAGAGCATTTAAGAGAGCAGAGCCGATTCCCTGCCCGCGATAGTCTTCCCCTATGTAAATACTTACCTCGGCCACTCCCGCATAAACTTTCCGGGTAGAGACAGGTCTTAAAGCGGCCCATCCGGCTACGTTGTGGTTTACTATGGCTACTAAGCGCGGATCTTTTAGGTGACAGGCGTCCCATTCATTCCACTCCGGAACCTCAGCCTCAAAAGTAGCATGGCCAGTGTTTATCCCTTCCAGATAAATTTGGCGAACCCTGGGCCAGTCTGCGGGCTTCATTTCTTCGATATTAAATTTCATTTTTGGCCTTTCCATTTTAAATTTATTAATTATATTTTTTCAAATTTTTCCTTTTATGTAAATTAATACTTTTTTGCCCCTCAGTGTTAATTTAGTTGCGCAATGGAATTATTGCCCTAGAATTTCACTAGACATCTTTTTAATCTTGCTGGTGATTTAGAAGGGGGATGGACAAACCTCCTTTGGTAGGGAAATACCTTGTGAACATTCGAAGATATTTCCGCGATAAGCTAAAACTTTTATGATTTTGAAATTTATGATATTTTTAAAATGATTTAATAATTAGCGTAATTAGCGTAAAGAGAAAATGATTCGCCCTTGTCAACCAGAAGATTTCGAAGCGATGTGGGAGATAATTAATGCTGCTGCCCAAGCTTATAAAGGGGTAATTCCTGAAGATTGCTGGCAAGACCCATATATGTCCAAAGAAGAACTGGCCCACGAAATAAAGGCCGGCGTAAATTTTTGGGGCTATGAAGAGGATAGGAAGCTCATCGGGGTAATGGGTCTTCAGGAAGTGCAGGATGTAGCTTTAATTCGTCATGCCTATGTGCAGCCAAAGAAGCAAAATAAAGGGATAGGAGGGAAACTTCTTATTTTTCTTAAAAATAAGACTGCTCGTCCTTTATTGGTCGGTACGTGGGCGGCAGCTACTTGGGCTATCAAATTTTATGAAAAACATTGTTTTTTTCTTGTTAAAAAAGAAGAAAAAGAAGGGCTGCTCAGAAAATATTGGCATGTACCGCAAAAACAAATAGAGGCTTCTGTTGTTTTGGCAGATATTAAATGGTTGGGCATAGGCAAAGAAGGATAAAAATGAAGTCTTTACTGAAAAACCTTTGCTTCTTTTTCCTTGTTTACTGGAGCTTAATAATTGGCTGTACTCCTAATTCTCAGGACCGCTCTGCATCTAAAACTGATTCTGGTGAGGAGCCGCCAAAGCCAGCTTATGGTGATTTGCTCATCCAAGGATCAATTGGAGATGCCTCCAATCTTATTCCTATGTTAGCTTCAGATAGTGCTTCGCACGAGATTGCCTCGAAGATTTTTAATGGGTTAGTAAAATATGACAAGAATCTTAATTTAGTTGGAGACTTAGCCGAATCTTGGCAGATTTCGGCCGATGGCTTAACCATTACTTTTAAATTGCGCCGAGGAGTAAAATGGCATGATGGCCAGGAGTTCACGGCTGAAGATGTAATGTTTGGTTTTGAAACTATTATCCACCCCCATACACGCACGGCGTACTCCGGAGATTTCCGAGAAGTAGAAAAAGCAGAGGTCATAGACCCCTATACTTTTCGCGTAAGATACAAACGTCCTTTTGCGCCTGGCTTAGATAGTTGGGGATATCTCGTAGTTCTTCCCAAACATATTTTAGCCGGACATGATATCAATATGACCACTTTTAGTCGGAGACCAATAGGTACGGGACCTTATTGTTTCAAAGAATGGAAAACAGGGGAAAAAATCGTCCTTACTGCTAACCCCAATTACTTTGAAGGGCGTCCTTATATTGATGGTTTTATTTATCGCATTATCCCTGACCCAGCAACTATGTTCTTAGAACTTATGGCGGGGAATATCGATTTTATGGGATTAACGCCTATACAATATCAGCGCCAAACTGATACTTACCGCATGCGCCGGGATTTTCGCAAATATAAATATTTAGCCTTTGCTTATACTTATTTGGGATACAATTTAAAGGACCCCCGTTTTCAAGACCGCCGAGTTCGCCAAGCCATTAGCTATGCCATTGATAAAAAAGAAATTATTGAAGGGGCTCTTTTGGGTTTAGGATTGGAGGCAACAGGTCCGTATAAACCGGATACGCCCTGGTATAATCCGCGAGTCAAAAAATATCCTTACGATCCAGAAAAAGCAAAAAGTCTGCTTAAAGAAGCGGGCTGGAAAAGCACTGGGGGAAATGGGCCGTTAGTAAAGGATGGTCGGCCTTTTGAATTCACCATCTTAACTAATCAAGGGAATGAAACGAGGGCCAAGTGCGCAGAGATCATCCAGCGCCGTTTGGGCGCGATCGGCATCAAAGTAAAAATAAGAACCTTAGAATGGGCAGCGTTTATAAATGACTTTATCGATAAAAAGAATTTTGAAGCAGTAATTTTAGGCTGGACTATGGGACAAGATCCAGATCTCTATGATATTTGGCATTCCAGCAAAACGGGCGAAAAAGAGCTGAATTTCATTTCTTACCAGAATAAAGAGGTCGATAAACTCTTAGAGAAAGGGCGGTATACTTTTGATTGGCAAGTCCGTAAAGCCTGTTATGACCGGATTCAAGAGATCTTGGCTGAAGACCAACCCTATACTTTCTTATTCGTCCCTTATGCTTTGCCCATTATTCATGCCCGCTTTCAAGGAATTGAGCCCGCCCCAGCAGGAATTGGCCACAATATGCCCAAGTGGTACGTGCCCAAAGAGAAGCAAAAATACCTCTTACAACCCTGAAGGAGAAAAATTTAATGGACCAAACAGCCCTTATAAAAGAGAAAGCTTTAGAATTGGGTTTTGCGGCGGTAGGTGTAACCTCGGCTGAACCTTTTTATCTTTACGCTGCGGAACTTAACCAGCGGGGAGAGATGTATACCTGGGGAAATACGCTAAGCCAAAAAGCCTCGGTTAGAGATTTAGATTTGACTAAGTTTATTAATCCAGCTAATTTTCTTCCCCAAGTAAAGTCTATAATCGTAGTTATGGATAGCTATTTAGAAGAAGAAATACCCCAGTCTTTAAAAAGTAAAATTGGGCGTTGTTATCTGAAAGGTCTTTTTTGCCCTGAGGAATCAGCTCATAGTCAACGGCGGAGAGAGTTCAAGAAATTTTTACAAAGCTTAGGCTTGAAAACTATTTATGGACCGGCGCCAGCGCGTTTAGCCGGAGCAAGGGCCGGCATAACCAATTTTGGGAAGAATTGTTTTGCTTTTGCCAATGAGGTTGCGGGGAAGAGTTCTTGGATTGTTAATGAACCTTTTCTCGTGGACCGGGAATTAAAATACGATGAACCAACGCTGAGGGTAAATTGTCCAGAGAATTGCCTGCTATGCTTACAAGCTTGCCCCACGGGAGCTTTATATGCCCCTTTGAGGATGGATCCGCGCAAATGCATTGCCTACCATACCTACTTCAATGATGGGGAAATCCCCTTAGAGATCAGGGAGAAGATGGGCACCTGGGTTTATGGATGCGATATATGTCAAGAGGTCTGCCCGCGCAATAAAAAGTGGTTAGGAAAAAATAAGCCTTTAGACGAAAAGCTTATGGAAAGAGCTAAAGATTTTGATTTAATCACTTTGCTAACTATGTCGCCAGAACATTTTCAGCAAAAGGTTTGGCCTTTGCTTTATTACATCCGGCAGGATAAAAGCTACCTTTGGCAAAGAAATGCCGCGGTCGCTTTAGGGAATGAGAAGAATCCAGAAGCTATTCCTTATTTGCTGGCGGCTTTAGAAAATCCCGAACCTTTGGTACGTATACATGTGGCTTGGGCTTTAGGTAAAATAGGAGGAAGGCAGGCCAAGAGTGCCTTAGAAAACAAAGAGAAATTTGAACCCAATGAAAGGGTCCGCCAGGAGATTAAGTTTGCTCTAAGTAGAATCTAAGGCTAAAAAAAAATTAAAGTTTTGTTTTTCCTCTACCGATAAAAATTATGAACAAAATAAAAAAGCATTAAAAATAATCAACGAAGAAGTGAGAAATATGTCTAATCATGAAATTTTAAACATCAAAGAGGTTTCTGATTATTTAAAAATTCCCGTTTCTACTGTCTATAAACTAGCTCAAGACGGGAAAGTTCCAGCCATAAAAGTTGGGAAGCATTGGCGGTTTTTGAAGAGAGACCTTGACGAAATGTTTGCCCAACAGAGATTAACCAAACAAAGCAAATAGATTAAAGATCAGCTCATCTATGCTACAACTTTCCCTCGAGCAACGTCTTTAAATCCTTCATTTATTCAATTATTTGTTAGAGCTTTAAATAAATGACATCAGCCGTTCTGAACCCCTCACCTCAACCATCTCCCCATGCATAAGACTGTGTCATAATTATAGGTAACTTTTAGTGAAGAGCCCAGAGGTAAGCCGGAGACAGGCCAGAGGCAGGCCCGAGGCAGGCATTCATTCAGAATCATGAGGCAGTGGCGCCTCCATAGGTGCGGGCGGATTTAGAAGCCCAACCATATTGCTCAGTTTAACTATCCGCCCCCCTTTGCGGAAAATCGTTGGTCGATTTTGAGCAACTTCTTCTCCCGCCGATGCTTCTTCATTCATGCCTGCCTCTGGCCTGCCTCCGGCCTGCCTCGAGCCTGAGCCATATAATGCCATTGGCCAAAAAATGATCGACGGTCAGCTAAACAAAATATTGACAGGGAGTGCACCTTATTTTAAAATACTAAAAAATTCAAGAAGTAAAGATATGGCCAACGAAAATATCCTAATCATAGATGACTCACCTGAGATCGTTACTCAATTCGCCAATTTTCTTAAAGAAGAAGGTTTTGAGGTAGAAACAGCTTTAGACGGACAGGCCGGAATCGCCAAGATTGAAAAAAGATTTTATGATCTGATCTTAACAGATCTAAAAATGCCCGGCCTAGACGGCATGCAGGTCTTGAAATACGTCCAAGAGAATTCTCCTGATTCCATCTGCATTATCTTAACGGGATATGGAACCGTCAAAAATGCTGTAGAAGCAATAAAATTAGGAGCCTTTGATTATTTAACCAAGCCGATTAAATTAGATGAAATTTTAATCACCCTTAAGAGAGCCTTGGAATACCGCAATTTGCGGCGGGAAAATATTAATCTAAAAAATCAACTCCGCAAAAAATATCGCTTCGAAAATATAGTTGGCGATAGCGAAAAGATGCAGAAGATTTTTGAGGTAATCGAGAAAGTTGCTGACTCGGACAGTACTATTCTTATTTTAGGAGAGAGTGGTACAGGGAAAGAATTGATTGCCAAAGCAATTCATTATAACAGTTACCGCCGCGAAGGTCCTTTCATTCCCGTGAACTGCGCCGCTATCCCAAGTGAACTTTTGGAAAGTGAACTATTCGGTCATGAGAAGGGCGCCTTTACGAATGCTATTCGAACGCGGATCGGTCGTTTTGAATTGGCTAATGGCGGGACGATATTTTTAGATGAAATTGGCGATATGAGCCCTGTTTTGCAGAGCAAATTATTGCGGGTCCTTCAAGATCGGCAATTTGAAAGAATTGGTGGAATCAAGACCATAAAGACAGACATTAGGGTTATTGCCGCAACTCACCAAGATTTAAAATTAGCTGTAGAGCAAAAGCGTTTCCGGGAAGATCTTTACTACCGGCTCAATGTCATTCCCATCCACCTTCCTCCTCTGCGGGAAAGGAAATCTGATATTCCTCTTTTGGCCCACCATTTCTTAGACCACTTCAATAGGACTAAGAAGAAGAAAATCAAAGGTTTTACCAAAGAGGCGATGGACAAGTTAATCCACTATGACTGGCCCGGGAACGTGCGCGAACTGGAGAATACGATTGAAAGGGTAGTAATCCTTTTAGATGGTGACTTTATTACTCCCCAAGACCTTCCGGAAAAGTTTCAGAATCTAACTAGGGAAAACATTCCTCAGGAAATAATTATTCCCGATGAAGGGATCTCCTTAGAAGAAGCGGTAAATGAATTTGAGAGGAAGCTAATCTTGCAGGCTTTGCAAAAGACAGGTTGGGTTAAAAACAAAGCCGCTCGCCTCCTAAATCTTAACCGCACCACCCTCATTGAAAAGATAAAAAGGCAGAATCTTCACCCCCCGGATTCAATTTAAAAAGCCTCTTCCCTATTTCCCATCTTTAATTAGCCACCTTAATATTGGCATGTTTTCTCCCGTCAAAAGGATGACTTTTTAATTTTTTTTTGACAACTTTTTATAGCCTCTTTTTGCCGTTCTTGGTTTAACTATTTTATTTTATTGATATTTTTTATTTTTAAAAGATGGCATATTAATTGCTATCCAAAAGGTTAAGTTTATATGCGATTGCTTTATTTTAAAAAAGAAAAGGATAAATTGAGCTATAGGTTAATAGGGCAGGATTTATGAACTTAAGTATGGAGGAGAAGACAAAAGACGTCCTTAGATGGCCGCGAGTAATTTCCGTGAGCAGTGGGAAAGGTGGCGTGGGCAAGACTAATGTAGTGGCAAATTTAGCCTTTGCTTTTACGCAAATGGGCAAAAAAGTTTTAGTATTAGATGCTGATCTTGGATTGGCTAATATTAATGTTCTTTTGGGCCTGATGCCTCGTTATACCATCGAACATCTGCTCAAGAAGGAAAAGGGAGTATTTGATATTTTGATAGAAGGCCCTGGCGGTATGTTTATTTTGCCGGCCAGCTCGGGTGTGCTCGAATTAGTAGAGCTGAATGAAGGACAAAAGATTTTTTTACTTAGCGAGATGGATATACTCGCGGAAGCAGTAGATTTTCTGCTTATTGATACAAGCTCTGGTATTTCTTCTAATGTCCTCTATTTTAATTTGGCTGCGGAAGAGTCGATAATAATTGCCACGCCTGAACCTACTTCGATCACTAATGCTTACGCTTTACTGAAAATTCTTTTCCTTAAATATAAAAAGAAGACTTTTATGATTTTAGTTAATTCAGCGCAAGATGAAAAAGAAGCCTTAGGAGTTTATAAAAAAATTATTTCTCTGACTGATCGGCTTTTGGGTTGTCTCTCTATTGATTATTTAGGGTATATTCCCTTCGACGAAAAAATTCCCCTGGCTGTTAAAAATCAACGGCCAGTTTTAGAATTATTTCCCGAAGCTTCTTCGAGCCAAAGCTTTAAAAAAATTTCTCAAATTTTAATAGATAAACCACGGCGTAATGAAGGGAATGGCAGTGTGCAATTTTTTTGGCGGCATTTGCTCAGATACCATCAATTAGTGGAAAAAGAGGGGGTACTAGCTTGAAAGCCAAAAACTATAAGATGTCCACTGTAAGTTTAACTCCCCCAGTTAATCTTCCCCAAATAGACGGGAAGTCATTAAGCCGGGAAGAAATAATTATAAAGTTTACCCCCTTAATTAAATATATAGCCCATCGTTTGGCTATGCGGCTTCCCCCGCATATTACGGCAGATGACTTAATAGGTGCGGGAGTTATTGGTTTGATGGATGCTATAGAGAAATTTGATCCAGCCAAAAAAGTTCAGTTTAAAACTTATGCCGAAATCCGGATCAAAGGAGCTATGCTGGATGAGTTAAGGTCTTTAGACTGGGTTTCCCGTTCCGTACGTCAAAAAGCCACCAAAATAGAAAAAACTTATCAGATCCTGGAAAAACAGAATGGGCGAGCTGTGGAAGATGAAGAAGTAGCCCAGGCAATGAGTATTTCCCTGGAAGATTATTATGACCTTCTCAATGAAATTAGAGGAGTCTCGGTATTAGATATTGAGAGTTTACGGCCTAAGTTATCTGAGCAAGGTGAAGATGATTTAGCTGATTCGCCCATCGAGAGTCGAGATATTCAACCATTCCATTTTTTCCGGCAATTAGAGATTAAGGAACTTCTTTCCCGGGCTATTAAAGAATTATCTCCCAATGAAAAAATGGTTATTGCCCTTTATTATTATGAACAGCTAACTTTGAAAGAAATAGGCGAGGTAATGGGTTATACGGAATCACGCATCTGTCAGCTCCATACCAAAGCTATTTTAAAATTGAGGTCTAAACTTAAAAATTATAAAAAGGAATTTAGTTAAAAAATTATTTGGATTGATTTTATTACGTTTAGCTTTATTATAAAATTTAAGATGGAATCAGTGGAAAGGATGCCAAAAAATTGAATACATAAAAAGATGGTATTTTTATTTTTTGGCTTTAAATTCGCAGTTTTTGTCCAATTTTTTCCATTTTTATACAAAAATGGAACTTTTCAGCGTGGATTGGTCAATTAATTGACTGGGGTATAAACAATTTCAGGAAAGAATTTAGAGCGCCAAAAACCGGCAATTTTCCAAAATCTTTGTAATTATTAAATAATATATGAGATAAGCCAATTATAAACTCTTTAATTTTTAAAATTCAGGACTCCTAAAAGGCGGTCTGGATTTTGCATAACATTTTTTTAAAAATTTTTCCCCAAGGGGGAGGAAGCAAATATGTCAATAGAAAATAAAACAATTGAAAAATTACAGACCATCGAAAAATTGATTAATGAGCTGGTGGAGATGCGCCACCAAATTATTGAACTTAAGGCTTCTGAGATGCAGAGACAGATGACGGCGGCTGCTCTTCAGGCTCTGGAGAATAAATATAAGACCATTATGGAAAACCTTCCCCAGAAGATTTTTGTGAAGGATAAGAATTCAGTTTACCAGGCTTGCAGCGAAAGTTTCGCGCGGGACTTGAAAATCAAACCCGAAGAAATTGCTGGTAAGACGGATTTGGACTTCTTCCCCCGGGAACTTGCGGAGAAATATATGGCGGCCGAAAAAAGAGTTATGGAATCCGGCCTGGCTGAAGAAACCGAAGAAGATTATAGCTTTGATGATCAAAAAATGACGGTGCGCATGATTCGGATTCCCCTACGCAATGAAAAAGGGGAAGTTAGTGGGATATTGAGCACTTTCTGGGATATTACTCAGGAAAAACAGAAGGAAGAAGAAATTAAAAAGGAGCTGAGCCATAAAGAGGAGAAAATTGGCGAGCTCAGTAACCAATTAGATGAAATTAGGAGTCGCTTAGAAAGGGAGATAGCTCAACGGAATCTTTTGGCCGAGGAGTTTGCCAAGAATAAAGCCTATCTGGAAGAGGAGTTACGTACTCGGCAAGAAAAATTACAAAATACCAATGAGCGTCTGCAAGCAGAAATTGCAGAACACCAAAGAGTTGCCACCGAGTTGAGACGAGTTCAAGAAGAATTCTCTATGACCAAGTCCGCTTTAGAGGAAAAGATTTTAGCTTATAGTAATGAATTAAAAGTAGTACAAGAGCAAAGAGAGCAAGAGCTTGCCGAACAAAAAAGACTCCGCCAAGAACTTGCTCAAGCGCAAGAAAGAATACTTTATTTAGAGAGCAAGGCGGCGGAAAGCTCCGCTGAGTTAAATAAATTAAAAGAGCAACTTGCTCAGGAGATTAAGCAGCTCAAAGATGCGCAACAATACCTGGAACAAGAAAAAGAGAAAAGAACTAATCTGGAGAAAGAACTCAATGAGAAAAATGAAGAGTTAGCTCTCTGCCGGGAAGAGTGGCAGAAAGAGCAGAATACGCGCAAATCAGTGGAAGAAGTTTTACAGAAAAAAGAGGAAGAATTAAGCCGTCTCCTCCAGGAAAGTTCCTTAACTTCTGAAATAGGAAAAGTCCTTGGCTCAACGATAACCCTGGAAGAAACTTATCAACGTTTTGCTCTCTTTGCGGATGAAGTTAAAAAACTCATTCCCTTTGATCGGCTGGCCATTACCATTATCAATCCTGAAGATAACACTCTGCAAATTTCCTATGCCTTAGGAAAGGAGGTAGCCAATTGGCCGGTGGGGGAGGCCCGGCCTTTGGCTGGCTCAAGTGCGGAAGAAGTAATGCGCACAAAAACCAGTTTGCTTGTCCAAGAAGAGAATCAAGAAGAGGCCAGAGAAAGGTTTCCAGACTTACAGATGTACTTAAGCGCCGGATTTCACTCTTTGCTCTTGGTGCCCTTATCTTTTAGGGAGCGCGTGTTAGGAGTCTTAAATATTCTCTCCACCGAAAAGAACGTTTACAGTCAAGATGTGTTGCGCATTGCCGAAAAATTAGCCGCCCAAATGGCCGGCGCATTAGGTAAGGGACAACAAATCTTAGAGCAGCAAAAAAGGGAAGAAATACTAAAAGTTGCGGAAGAGAAGTTTCGGGTAGTTGTGGAAAAATCTCCGGTGGGGATTTGGGTCTCTCGAGGAGGGAAAGTTATTTATGCCAATTCGAAATGCCGGGATGTTTTAGGCTACACTTGGGAAGAAATAGTTGATGGAAATTTACCTATATATAGCCCTGATAAAGAGCGGATCATGAACTTGCTGACTAAATGGGAAGAGGGAGAAATGCCGCCGGCATCTTATATTGCCAGATTTTCCCATAAAGATGGACAGATAAAATGGTTAGAAAACAAAACCGCTCTTGTTTCTTGGGAAGGGCAACCCGCCCTAATCCATTTCTTGAATGATATAACTCAACGCAAGAATATTGAGGAGACTCTCCGCCAGTCCATAGAGCCATTCCGCAGGTTGGTGCAGGCCGTGGAGGATATTGTGGCCGCCCTTAAAGAGGAAGCTCAGTAATTAATCCAACTCTTCAGTGGGAAAATGAAAAGATAATTGTGGAGCTGAGGGGGATCGAACCCCTGACCTGTCGATGCGACCGCTCTCCCCTTAGAGGTGGCTTATAGTATTCCTTTTGTTTTGAGTTCCCATCTTCCTGGGATGGATTTGAAGTATTTTTCTTTTAGGATGGCTTCGGATCGGGTTGGGAATTGTTCTTGGTAGACGAGTTTCCATGGTCCTTTATTTTTGGTTGCGAGGGATTTGCCGTTGTTGTGTTCGTTGATTCTTTTTTCTAAGTTGGAGGTATGGCCTACGTAGGATGATCCACTTGATGCGCTTTTTAGGATGTAAACAAAGAAGGGCATGGGAAGATGGTTTTATAGGTTTTTGGTGGAGCTGAGGGGGATCGAACCCCTGACCTCATGAATGCCATTCATGCGCTCTCCCAGCTGAGCTACAGCCCCACTTTGAGTAAAATAAATAGCATAATAATTTAGCTGTTGTCAATATTTTTTATTTGACGCGAAATTCACTAATATTTATAATATCCTTAAAATTTAGCCGGCGTGGTGGAACTGGAAGACGCGCGGGACTCAAAATCCCGTGGACCTCGGGTCCGTGTGGGTTCGACCCCCACCGCCGGCACCAGCCGCGAAGCAAAAAGCATTTCGAACTTTTTGGTTCCTTCCCCGCGTTAAAATTTTATATTCAGGATAGATTTTATGAAATTCTTAAATTCCCAACCTTAAAAGAAAGGAGAAAAGGCCATGAGAAAAATTTCAGGAATATTTTGTTTAGCCATTATTTCCATAATTATTATTTCCATAGCTTATGCCCAAGAGCTTCCTCGGGCAAAAAATCCAGAAGAGGTGGGTCTTTCCTCTGAACGCCTCAAAAGATTAACCATGGGCCTCAAGAACGATGTGGAAAAAGGAGCTATCCCGGGGGCCGTTATGCTCATATTGCGGAAAGGTAAGATTGCTTATTATGAGGCCATAGGTTATCAGGATCGCGAGAAAAATATCCCCATGCCCAAAGATGCTATTTTCCAGATAGCCTCTATGACCAAGCCATTCACTTCCTTGGCTATTATGATGCTGGCCGAAGAAGGCAAAATACAGATTGTCTATCCTGTTTCCCGTTACCTCCCTGAATTTAAAGATTTAAAAGTTGGTGTGGAAAGGAAAGATGAAGCAACTGGTAAAATGGAATTGGTTTTAGAGCCAGCTTCCCGGGAGATGACTGTTCAGGATCTCTTGCGCCACACTTCCGGGCTGACTTATGGCATATTTGGTAAGTCAATGGTGAAAGAACTTTATAACAAAGCAGGGGTTTTTGATTACAATAATACGAATGCCGAGATGGTAACCAAAATGTCGCAACTGCCTCTTCATTATCATCCAGGAACGACATGGGAATATTCCATGTCCACAGATGTATTGGCCCGAATAGTAGAAGTAGTATCGGGGATGGAGTTTGACAAATTCGTGGCCGAAAAAATAACCAAACCTTTGAAGCTAAATGACACTGGCTTTTGGGTCGAAGGAGAGAAGCAAAAAAGATTAGCCCAAGTTCAAGTTGATCCAGCAACCGGTAAAAAGCCTACTATGCGAGATGTAACTAAAAAGCCCAGATGGATATCGGGAGGGGGAGGAATGGTTTCAACAGCTCTTGATTATGCCCGGTTTAGCCAGATGTTGCTAAACGGCGGAACGCTCGATGGGAAAAGGTTGGTCTCCAGAAAGACCATTGAATTAATGACGGCCAATCATCTTCCTCCTGGAATAAAATATGGACCATTGGTGCCTATTCAATTTGCAGGCATTTCCCCAACTCCCGAGGAAGGTGGCGGATTTGGGTTAGGATTTGGAGTTCGATTAGAACCTGGACGCAGCCCCTTGCCCGGTTCGGTAGGGGATTATTTTTGGGCCGGGGCTTATGGGACCTATTTCTGGATAGATCCCAAAGAGAAATTAGTCTCCGTGATGATGATGTATGCGCCTGCCCTCCGCCTCCATTACCGTTATTTAATTCGGAATTATGTATATCAAGCTATCCGAGATTAAGAGACAATGTCATAATGAATAAATAGCTTAAATTTGATGATTGGAGTAGAGCCGGGCAATAGGCAGGCCAGAGGCAGGCCGGAGGCAAGCATTCATTCAGAATCATGAGGCAGTTGTTCTTCCATGAGTGCGGGCGGAATTAGAAAATTAATCATCTTGCTTAGTATACCTTTCCGACTGCCCTTTGCGGAAAATTGTTGGTCATTTTTAAACAACTTCTTCTCCCGCCGATGCTTCTTCATTCATGCCTGCCTCTGGCCCTTTTATTCCCATGGCGACACAGTCTCTAAAAAATGAGGGCAAATAATTAGAAAATTAAGGATTTTCGTTTAGGTATAGAGGAATCAAGCGGCGAGAAAGGGGTGATGGGTCTTCATCTTCATTGGGGGCGTGCAGCCCAAAAAAGTTAATTTAGATGATCAACCGCGGCCATGTCCGAGGTGTGGTTTGCCCTCCGCCAGGCTAAGGCGGGTGGATCATTATTTGAGTCTTTTTTTCATCCCCTTGATCCCCGTAAAAAGAGGGGAACCTTTCTTAGAGTGTCAACGATGCGGAGGAATTTTTTCTGAGGGAGGCCAACCCACTCCTCCCCCCTTCTTCTGGTCAGAGGCGACTAAAAAATGTCCACGTTGCCGCAGGGAAGTTGATCCGGAATTTAATTTTTGTCCATACTGCGGCCAAAAGATCTTTTAGCGACCCATCCAGCCACCGTCCACGGTTAAAATAGTACCATGGATATAATTAGAAGCTGCGGAGGCCAGAAAAACTACAGCTCCTTTTAAATCCTCAGGTGTCCCCCACCGTCCCGCAGGAATGCGCACTAAAATCTGTTCATACCGCACCCGGTCAGCTCTTAAGGCAGCCGTAACGTCCGTAGTAATATAACCAGGAGCAATAGCATTCACATTTACTCCTTTGCTGGCCCATTCGTTGGCCAAGGCCATGGTGAGGGTGGCTATCCCTCCTTTACTTGCGGCATAGCTGGGCACAGTAATTCCCCCTTGAAAAGATAGGAGCGAAGCAGTGAAGATAATTTTACCTTTCCCCCGGGCAACCATGTCTTTGCCGAATTCGCGGGCCAGGATAAATTGGGCGTTAAGATTAACTTCGATCACTTTATCCCAATATTCATCGGGGTGTTCGTGGGCCGGCTGGCGCAGAATAGTTCCCGCATTGTTCACTAAAATATCAATTTTCGGAAAGTCTTTTTTAATCTGAGCGATTGAAGCATAGAGGGCTTGTCGATTACCAAAATCGCAAGTATACCCTTTAAACTTATGTCCCCGAGAAAGCACATCTTTTTCCACCTCGCTTCCGGTGGGTTCCAAGGAAGCGCTGACCCCGATAATATCGGCCCCAGCTTCAGCTAATGCCTGAGCAAAAGCTCTTCCTATTCCCCGCCGACAACCAGTAACGAGAGCAATTTTGTCATCCAAGCGGAATTGGTCTAATATGTTCATAATTTACTCCTCCTGGGTAGCGATTAATACTTTCATTAAGTTAGCATTGGCCTCAATTTCTGCTAAGGCTTGGCCAAGCTGACTTAGTGGTCTCCGTTCGCTAATTAACTTAGTCAGCGGCAATTTTCTACCCGCCGCCAAAGAAATAGCTTTCTCAAAATCTTCGGGTTCGTAAACCCGCGCGCCACAAAGATGCAACTCTCGCCAGAAAAAACGAAATAAATCAACTTTAGGCATCTCCCCAAAAATAGCCACAATAACGATCCGTCCGCGCGCGCGCACTAATTGAGTCATGATCGTGGCCCCTTGAGCAGAGCCGGAAACTTCGAAGACAACATCAGCTCCGGCTCCGGCAGTCCGTTCATTGACCAACGCTACTAAATCTGTTTTTTGGGGATTAACAGTTTCTAATCCCAGTTCCTGGGCTAAATTAAGGCGGAAAGGATTTATTTCCGCCAGGAGCACTTTGGCGCCTTCCAGCGCCGCCACCAGGCTGATTAGCAAACCAATGGGACCACCACCAATGACCGCCACATCTTCGCCAGGTTTTACTTCCCCGCGGCGAATATCATGACAGGCTACGGCTAAGGGTTCGATCAAAGCTGCTTCGTCTAAGGGCAAATGGGGAGGAAGTTTATGTAAAGTATAGGCAGGCACAGTCCAGGAGCCCTGAAAAGCTCCCGGAGTATCAATACCGATAAACTTTAAATTGTAACAGATATGCGAAAATCCAGATTTACAAGCCAGACATTTGCCGCAAGGCGCTAAGGGACGCACGACTACGCGATCGCCAATAGACCACCCTTGCACATTCCGCCCTATTTCCACAATTTCTCCGGCCATTTCATGGCCGATTACCTGGGGAATTGATACACGCTTATCCATCCCTCCTTTAAAAATATGCAAATCTGTACCGCAAATCCCGCAGTAAGCGACTTTGAGGCGCACTTCTTCTGGACCAGGGGGGATAAGAGGAGAATCGCCGATAGTAATCTTTCGGTTCCCAGAATAATAAGCAGCTTTCATAAAATCACCTTTATCTTAAATATTTAAAAAATACAAAAGAATTTTAAGAAAAATTAAAGACTAAAGCAATAAAATTGTTGCTTGGATGGTTCTCCCTCAATAAAGGCAAAAGTTTAAAGAAAATTTGCTTTGAAGAAAAATTAAATTTTTGCCGATAAAAATTTAGAAAATATATTAAGAAAAAGGATAAAGCACGAAAGAATTAAATTTTGGGGATTAACTTTGGCCCAGGTAGAGAGCTTAAAACAATTTGTAATCAAAAATTTTGAAAAGATATTGGTCTTGATCATTTTAGCCACCGCATTTTTGAGCACATATTTAATCGAAGAAAAATCCATAATTTTAAATTTTTATTACTTACCAGTATTAGTAGCTAGTTATCTTTTAGGAAAAAGGATGGGACTTTTGACCTCGATCTTTTCTATTTTGGTGATAATCTTTTTTGTAATTATTTTCCCGGACCGGTTCCTAACCCAAAGATTAATCTGGCATGATATTGCTGGGCTATGCGCTTGGGCAAGTTTTTTAATTTTGGCCAGTATCGTGGTGGGTACCTTATACGAGATGAACGAAAGAAGATTAAGGGACTTGAGGAAAGCTTATATTGGAATTTTAGAGATCTTGTCGAAGTATCTGGAATCTACGGATACATATACTAAAGGACATTCTTTGCGGGTTTCTGAATACGCGCAAGAAATTGCCTTAGCTATGGGACTTTCTAAAAGAGAGGTAGAAAATATTCGCGTCGCCGGCTTACTCCATGATATCGGAAAAATTGAAATAAGTGGAGAAGTAATCCGGAAAGCTGCCGATTTGACTAATGAGGAGCGAGCTCTAATAAACACTCATGCCAGCAAGGGAGCTAACATTCTTTCTTCAGTGGGGGCAGTTCTAAAAGAGGTGGTACCTATAGTCCTGGCCCATCATAAATATTTTATTGATAATTCTCAGGAAAGAGACGGGGAGCAATCTACCATACCTTTGGGGGCACGCATTGTAGCAGTAGCTGATTCTTTTGACGCCATGGTCACTGACCGTCCTTATCGGAAAGGAATGCCCCCTTGGAGAGCTTTGGAAGAATTGATCAGCAAAGCAGGAAGTCAATTTGATCCTCAAGTGGTCGAGGCTTTTAAAAGAGTGCTCACAGAAAAGATGGAAATGGTTTAAACACCACTCCAGATTGATCCTCTTTGTCTCCTGGTTAATTTATTAAAGTCATGCTATATTAATTAAAATTTTCTCTCTTTAAAGAGAAAGATATATGTGGCTATAGCCTGCAGAAAGCTAAAAAGTTTTACTAAAGGCAGTTTAAATCTGGAGAAAATTGATGGCGGGGAAAAAAATTGGTGAGCTTCTGGTGGAATCTGGCTTGATAACCGAAGCTCAACTTCAGGAAGCATTAGAGGAGAGCAAAAAGAACCCAGGTACGCGCATTGGCAATATTTTGGTTAAAAAAGGGTATGCGAAGGAAATTGACATCTCTCAAACTCTTTCTTTCCAATTGAACATTCCTTTTGTAGACCTGTCGGCAGTAGCTATTGATCCTGAAGCTATTAAATTGGTTAGCGAGAAATTAGCCAAAAAATACCTGCTTGTTCCCCTTTACTTTGAAGGAAAATGCTTAGTCGTAGCCATGTCCGACCCTTTAAATTTGAATGCGATCGATGATGTTAGCTTTTCCGCTGGATTACAGGTAAAGCCATGTGTGGCCACTCCCACAGATATCGCCGAGGCAATCCGATTGCACTACCATATTAGCCAACCCATTGAAGATTTGTTGGTCGATTTGAAAGTTAAAGCAGACAGGCCCATTGAAATCTTAGAAGAAATTGATACCGAAAGGGATTTATCCGAGCAAGTTAAGAAAAGTTCCGCGCCGCCCATCATTAAGATTGTAGATTCGATAATTATTCATGGGGCCGAAATTAAGGCCAGCGACATTCATTTAGAGCCCCAAGAGAAATGGGTTAAAGTAAGAATGCGGGTTGATGGTTTAATGAGAGAAACTATGCAACTTCCCAAGTGGGTCCAGGGAGCGGTAACCTCGCGCATTAAACTCATGGCTAAAATGGATATCGTAGAAAGAAGAGTTTCCCAAGATGGGCGCATTAAAGTGAGATTGGGGGATAAATACTTGGATTTAAGAATTTCCACTTTGCCCACGCAATATGGGGAGAAAGTGGTCATGCGCATCCTTGACCCTAAAACAGCTATGATCAGTTTGGAGAGTATTGGCCTTGCTGAGCAAAGTTTGGAATGGGTAGTGGACATGATCACTAGACCGCAGGGGGTGGTTTTAGTAACCGGGCCCACCGGATGTGGAAAGACTTCTACTCTTTATGCCATGATTGAAAGGATTAAAAGAGAAGAAATTAATATTATTACCATCGAAGATCCGATTGAATATGAATTGAAGGGAGTGAATCAAGTTCAGATAAATGAAAAGACAGGCCTTACCTTCTCCTATACTCTTCGTTCAGTCTTAAGGCAGGATCCAGATGTCATTTTGGTAGGGGAGATGAGGGATAGCGAAACAGCGCTCATCGCTTTTCAAGCCTCCATAACTGGGCATTTAGTTTTTTCAACCTTGCATACAAATGATGCTGTCTCTACGGTAATTCGTTTGAAAAATTTAGGTCTACCGTCTTATCTGATCGCTTCTTCCTTAAACGGCATTATAGCCCAGAGATTAGTAAGGAAGATATGTCCTCAATGTAAAGAACCGTATACGCCCTCGGAAGATGAGCTAAAAAAACTGGGCATCAGTTTAGAAGAACAGAGGCTTTACCGCGGGAAGGGGTGTAAGAATTGCGGAGGGACTGGTTTTGCGGGCCGGACTGGCATATTCGAAATTTTAAATATTAATAATAAAATTAAAGATTTAATTGCCCAAGATGCCCCAGAACAAGAAATAACTAAGGCCGCCGTAGAGTCAGGTATGATCTCCATGTATATGGATGGGTTAAAGAAAGTTTTATCTGGCCTAACTACTATCGAGGAACTTAACCGCGTAGTTTACTTTTCCAGTGAAGAAAAAGATTTGTGGGGCATATGTCCTACTTGTCTGCAGCCCATAGCACCAGAAAGTGAAACCTGTCCTCATTGCCAGAGACTCATTCTTGACAGTTGCCCTTCCTGCGGCAAAAAAAGAGAACCAAGTTGGATTCTCTGCCCTTATTGTGCGGCTGTTTTCGAAGCCCCCAAAAGTAACTTGCCCAAGTCGTCATCTATTGCTTGAACTTAAGGACTTTTATAAGCAGCGATTCTCCAGAGCCCGCGGTTGTTTTCCCGCGCTTCCCGGTAGGCCTTTAAAAAGCGATCTACATATTTAATATTGGGGGGATAGGTAAGTAGCTGAGCATAACCTGCTTTAAGGATTTCTTCGTTTAACATACGTCCATCAGAGAGATAAACGTAAGCTAAAAGGCGACCGTATTTATCGCGGATCTGCACATCGAACTCGAGCTGAACCTTATCTCCGGGTTTTACCAAGGTTTGCACGAAACGGGTGGCTTCCCGCCCAGCTTTGATTATATTTTCAATATTTTCATGTCCTTTTTGGGCATCTTGGAGAGCTTTGCGATTTTGGCGACTTTCCGGGGTATCTATACCGATCAGCCGCACATTCTCTTTTTTCCCTTTATATTCTATTAAAAGGGTATCCCCATCGATGATTTTGATAATTATGGGCTTCTTATCTGCAGATGAATAAGACCATAGGAAAACAGAGAAGCTAAAAATGAATAGGATGGTAAAAAGGGTAATTTTTAAAGAAAACTTTTTATTTTTCATGACTTCGGCAGCCTGGCTATCCAAGAAAATTTTTGTATTTATTCCTTGGATCCTGGGCTTTCCGCCCTCCGCTTACACGGAGTTTGGCTTTATCGGTCATTCACAAATATATTTTTCGGCAGAAAAAAGGAATTTAATAAATGGGAAAAGGTTAAATAAATCTTTCAAAGCGCTCTTTTTTAGCCTTGCAGATGGGGCAAACTTCAGGGGGGCTTTCGCGGGCACACAGGTAACCGCATACACGACATCTCCAGATGGGCAGGGGAAGAGTAGATAATGGTAAGGTTGCTTCGCGAGGTTTTAATTTTTTTCTTTCTTCAGCTGGCGGGCGTCTTTCCGGAATAGAGGCGATCTTTTTTTCTCCTTTTATAACAGCTTGGGAAACGTAGAGGGCGCAGTAACAAGAGCCATATTCTAATAAATCCGCATCGCGGTAATCGCAGGGACAGATGATATCTAAATCTTCTTCTTTCATACCGGAAGCAAGGCGGCAAGGGCAGGCCCAATAACCATATCTTTTTTCATTAATCAATAAGCCTTTGAGCAGTTCTTTAGTAAAGGAAATATCAGGATTGAGATAATATCCGCCAGATTCCGCCTCCTTAGTCAGGCGCGCATATAATTTATCAACTTCTTCTGGATGAATTTCTAACTCCTCAGTCATGATTTTAGAGCCTCTCTAATTTTTTGTTCATCAAAACCAATAATACAATAGTTATCAATGGCCAAGGTAGGGAATGAGCATCGCGGATTTAGCTTTTTGATTTCTTCCATAACTTGATTCCTTTCCTCCCCCTGGAGGAGGTCCACATCAATAAAATCATAATCTACTCCCAATTGATCAAGGAGTTGTTTAGTCTTCCGGCACCAAACGCATGTACTCAAAGCATAAAGCAAAATTTGACCCATTTTTTTCCCTGCTACGTGAATCCTGCCCATAAAAATCCTCCTTGTATTTTATTATTTAAAGTGTATTAGAATGAAAGAAAAGAGTCA
This sequence comes from uncultured Syntrophaceae bacterium, assembly GCA_964484485.1. Taxonomy (GTDB): domain Bacteria; phylum Desulfobacterota; class SM23-61; order SM23-61; family SM23-61; genus CAZAGD01. The sequence continues at coordinate 4,399 of CAZAGD010000215.1, read as the reverse complement.
ATGAGCAAAGACTCTGACTGTCGATCAGTTTTTAAATTCCAGCTTAATTCAGGCGGGAGGGAGAGAGGCTCATTAAAATGAGGCGCTGGTTAACTCTATAAGAAGGAGAGAAATAGAATTAAAATTTGGCCCACTCTTAAGGGCGTAAAGGGCTGAAGATAAATTCAAAAAGAGGATATAGCAATTATGGCTCAAAAAACAATTATTGATTGTGATCCAGGAGTGGATGATGCTTTAGCTCTGATCTTAGCTTTTCATTCTCCGGAGCTGGAGATTGAAGCAATAACAGGTGTGCATGGCAATGTACCCGTGGAATTGGTAATGCAAAACATTAAAAAAATGCTTTCTTTAATTAGACCTGCTCATCGCCCCTGGATTGCCCAAGGGGCGGCCAGACCATTGGTAGGCGAATCAATTTATGCTTATGAAGTACACGGCGCAGATGGATTGGGAGGGGCAAAAATAAATCGATTAAAAGAAGGAGAATTTTGGCATTATTCTTCTAAATCGGCAGATAAGCTTATTTTAGAGGTGGCTGATAAATATGCTCAGGAATTAATTCTAGTAGCCATAGGTCCATTAACTAATGTAGCCTTAGCCATAAAAAAGGACCTGGCCACTATAAAAAAAATAAGAAAGATCATTATCATGGGCGGAGCCGTAAGGGAAAAGGGGAATATAACTCCTTATGCCGAGTTCAATTTTTTTGTTGATCCTCTGGCAGCTAAAATTGTCTTGGAGGCCGACTTACCCATCACCCTCATCCCTTTAGATGTTACTCATCAAGTTTACCTAACTGCAGAAGAAATGGAGGTAAAAGGTAGGCATTCCCAGAGCCCTTTTTTGAAATTCCTTAAAGAAGCCACAGGGTATGATTTTCAAGCAAGAAATTTCCGGGGAAATAAGACAATATTTTATCTCCATGATCCCCTGGCTGTGGCGGTGGCCATTAAGGAGCAGTTAGTAGGAAAAGAAAAGATGCCCCTTACAGTAGAGGTCGAAGATGGTTTTTATTATGGAAAGGTTAGGGAATTATCACCAGAGGGTTTCATTCCTAATCTGATTGATGTTGCCTTAAAAGTTAAAGCAGCGGATTTTCTTAGATTTTTCTGGGATAGATTGCATGGGTAAAGAAATTTTAGTTGTGGGGAGTTCTAATATAGATTTGATTCTACGTATCCCGCGCTTTCACCATCCTGGAGAAACTATTTTAGCCGAAGATCTGAAGACCTCTTTTGGAGGCAAAGGAGCTAATCAGGCCATAGCCGCCAAAAGGCTGGGCGGGAAAGTGTTTTTTTTAACTAAATTGGGACATGATTCATATGGTGATTCCTATTGTCGTTATCTTAGGAAAATGGGGCTCCCTGCTCAAGGATTGCTCCGGGACAAAAAGCTTCCCACGGGATTGGCCTTAATTGAATTGGGGCCTAAGGGTGAAAATCGGATAATAGTTTCTCCTGGAGCGAATGCCTCTTTATTTCCTAAAGATCTACATAGGAATAAAGCTATCTGGGAGAAAGCTGGATTTTTAGTAATGCAAATGGAAATTCCTATAGCGACGGTTAAAAAAGCTTTGCAGATGGCCAAAAAAAAGGGAATGGTCACCATTGTTAATCCTGCACCGGCCGCCAAGCTTCCTCAGGAAATTTATCCCTTGATTGACTATCTAATCCCTAATAAAGAAGAAGCCCAAATTATGGCGGACAGGCCGGTAAAGAAAAAAGAAGATTTGCCCAAGATAGCTGATTATTTACATAAGAAAGGGGCAAAGTATGTTATCATCACGCTGGGCGGAGAAGGGGTTTACTGTTTAAACCAAAAGGAAGAAATTTGGCTGGAAGCTTTTAAAGTAAAAGTGGTTGATACTACTGCCGCGGGAGATGCTTTTATTGGCGCCTTTGCTTACGGCCTTTCCAAGGGAAAAACACTGCAAGATGCTTTAAGATTTGCCAGCGCCGCAGGAGCATTAGCGACTACTAAATTAGGAGCTCAGCCCTCTTTGCCCACTAAAAAAGAATTAGAGAATTTTATTCGACAAAATTACCCCCTTTAATTGCTCGATCGATTATCTGCCGCCGATTATCGAAGGTTAATTCTACTTCAATAGCCGCATAACAATCCTTTTTGCCAATGAGTATTTTCCGGCAGAAATAAGTAGTTTCGTTCTCCCGCTCTCCGTATTCGGCGCTTAAATCATTATCTAAATCAACCCGGGTTTGGATTACCTCCCCGCACCGGGCACATTGCCCAGAAATGATAAGAAAATTTTTTGTAGACTTTTCTTTTGGGCCGGCAGATGGAGTAAGAAATTTTTTAATAAATTTCTTTTTTAACCTTCCCTTTTTTATACTTTATCAGAAAAAAATAAAGTAGATAAGTTAAAAAATTAAAAAATTTAGCTAGGATGGCTTTATTCTTATCCATAGTTTTTTATTTCCCTTTGCCTCAATTCTTTCCGAACTTCTGAGACATGATAAAGGCCAAATTTTTTAATTGATTTTTTTGCGCAAAAAATGTTAATAAGGCACTAGCAAATTTTAAGAGATGAGGAGGATTTGAGTAATGCCATAAAAAAACAAAAGGAGGTAAAGACTATGATTAGAGCGATGGGAGAATATTTTACTGATTGGGCCAGGAGATATATGCCTGACCCGTGGCTGTTTGCCATCCTGCTTTCCTTCCTTACCTACATTTTAGGTCTGATCTTTACCAAAAGTGGTCCTTTCGACATGATCTTGCATTGGTATAAAGGTTTCTGGGAACTTTTGGCCTTCGCTATGCAGATGTGTTTAATCTTGGTTACTGGTTATTCATTAGCTACAGCACCGGCCATTAAAAGAGCTCTTGATGCATTAGCCCGTATTCCGAGGACAAATAGCGGGGCTGTTTATCTTACAGTCTTGGTAGTGGTAATTGCTGGTTACATCAACTGGGGTTTAGGATTAATCGTCGGCGCGATGATGGCTAAAGAAGTGGCCCGGCAGGGGTATTTGCGCAAGATACCCTTGCATTATCCTCTTTTAGGAGCAGCCGGATACATTGGTTTAGCCATCTGGCATGGAGGGTTCTCTGGTTCAGCCCCGCTTTTAGTGGCTACTAAAGGTCATTTTTTAGAAAAAGAAATCGGAATTATTCCTGTGGTCAAAACTCTTTTCAGCCCATTAAATATAACCCTTTTTATAGTTATGATTATTCTATTACCACTTTTAGCTAAATTTCTTGCTCCCAAAGAAGGTGAAGAATTATTAACTATTGACAAATACGACCCCACATTATTAGAAGAGCCCAAAATAGAAGAAAAGGCCCGAGAAGAGTGGACGTTAGCTGACAAGTTAGAAAATAGCCGAACAATCAGTTTAATCGTGTGTCTGGCTGGTTTTATTTACATTGTCTATCACTTCTATAAACAAGGATTTGACCTCAATTTGAACATTGTTAATTTTATATTTTTAATGGTGGGTATGGTCCTTCATGGTACTCCGATTGCCTATGTGCGCGCCATTACCGAAGGGACCAAAGGTTGTGCCGGGATTATCCTGCAGTTCCCATTTTATGCAGGCATTATGGGCATGATGAAATACTCTGGCCTCGTCGGAATTATTGCCGGCTGGTTTGTGGCCATATCGACGGAGGTAACTTATCCAGTTTGGACTTTCATTAGCGCCTGCATCATTAACATTTTTGTTCCTTCTGGTGGTGGCCAATGGGCTGTTCAAGGTCCGGTAATGGTTAAAGCCGCTCAGGCTATGAACCTATCTATTCCCAAAACCTTGATGGCTGTGGCTTATGGTGACCAGTGGACAAACCTCTTCCAGCCCTTCTGGGCTTTGCCTCTTCTGGGGATTACGCGTCTGCGCGTACGGGACATCATGGGCTATTGCATAGCTATAATGTTTGTAGGCATCCCTATCTACGTCATTTTGCTCCTCTTGTTACCTGCTTAATTGAGAGGGCCGGTTAATCCGGCCCTCTTTAATCAGTAGTTTTATCAGATCGTTCGATATGGCAATTATCTTATCTGAGATTAGCCTTGGCCGCTCCCGCCTGAGGCATATCAAGCGCTTTGCTAAAAAACTGATCGTCGGTCAAAAGACCGACGGAAAGACAGCAAATATATCTGACCGTCTAATAGTTTTAATATTTCTCGCCAGCAGGAAACTGGCGGGAGGGGGAGAGGCGAAATTAAAATCGGCTGGGAAATGACCATTTCTCTCTTCTCCACCTTCTCTCCGCCAAGAACGGCGGGGACATATTTTTCTACACCAGATAAACTCAAATAATAGCTTCCTTCTTTTAAAATAAAGGTCTATTTCCCCGCCCGAACCTATGGAATAATATGCGCCTCATTTTAATGAGCCTCTCCCCCACCCGCCTGAATTAAGCTGGAATTTAAAAACTG
>CAZAGD010000214.1:0-2826 GCA_964484485.1 uncultured Syntrophaceae bacterium | reverse complement strand
CTTGATTCGAAAATGGATCCATGAGATCATCAATTATAGGTAGAGGTAAATTCGGGGGAACCTTTCGCGCTTTAGGGAAATGAAAGCAAAAATTAATAATAGATTTTTTACCTTAATAAGAGGGCGAATCATTATTTTAGCATTATTATTTTGCTGCGCCTCTTGCGCTCCTTTTTCTAAAGAATTGATGCGTCAAGTTGATGAAAGTATTACTTTTCAAGAAGTGAAGAAAAATCCTTTAACCTACATAGGGAAACAAATTTTATGGGGCGGAGTAATCGTCGAAACTAAGAATCGGCCAGAAGAGACCATCATTGTTGTCCGGCAGACGGAATTAGATTATGAGAGAAGACCGGTAGATTTGCATCAATCTTTTGGGCGTTTTTTAGTAAAATACCAAGATTTTTTAGATCCGGCTATCTTTCAATCGGGTCGAGAAATAAGCGTGATCGGAGAAGTAATCGGCATAGAAAAGATACCTTTAGAAGGAATAACCCTCACCGTTCCGGTTATTTTAGCCAAAGAAATTAAATTATGGGAAAAAGCTCCGAAGTATATTTACGTTTATCCCTGGTATGGACACTTTTACTTTTATTATCACTATCCCTACCATTATCATCATTATTACTACTGGCGACCCTACCGGCCATATCGTTAGGCAAATAAATTTTTGCCCCCTATTCATTAATCATAACTACCTTTTCCTCGTTCCGCACAGGAAACTAAATTTAACCAAATCGACAGTTGGTTTCAAGAGTCTCTGAAAAAATCTTCTTAAAAAATTTGGAGGGTGACTCCTCTTTACGAGTTGCTGCAATTGCGATCAGGGACAAGCCCTTACCCTACATTGAATTAGGAGATTTTTTTAGTAGGGTAAGCCCTTGGGACTTACCGCCCACCCAGGGATCGGTCTATGGCCAGAGGCTCTCCCAGACTGGGAGGAAGTTTAATCTTCCCTTTTTCAGAGATCTCTTCAATTTTTCTTGACTTTCTTGGCTCATTTTTTTAAATTTGCTCATGATAAAATAAAAGAGCCTCTGCTCAAGGCTTGGGCAGAAATCTATTTTATTTATCAAAGTGCAATAAAATTAAATTCTTTTTCAATTGCAGGAGGGAGGCAAAGGTTATGCCATCGAATTTACCATTGGAAGGCATTCGGGTCGTCGATTTATCCCGGGTGCTTGCTGGGCCATATTGTGGAGCTCTTCTGGGCGATTTAGGAGCAGATGTCATTAAAGTAGAAGACATCAAATCCGGCGATGAGGTTCGGGCCTGGCCACCCGTTGATGGAGAAGAGTCTGCCGCCTTTATCGTCAATAATCGAAATAAACGAGGAATCGCCGTAGACCTCAAAAATCCTGCGGGGGCAGAAATTTTAAAGCGTCTAGCCCAGCAAAGCGACGTTTTGATTGAAAACTTCCGCACGGGCACGATGGAAGAATTCGGCTTGGGCTATGAAACTCTGGCGGCTTTAAATCCTCGCCTTATTTATTGTTCGGTAAAAGCTTTCGGCGTGGTCGGTCCCCGGGCCAACGAAGCAGGTTATGAAGCCTTAATGCAGGCTTTTGGGGGGATCATGTCCATAACTGGCGAACCCAATCGACCTCCCGTGCGTTGCGGTGTATCCTTCTTAGATTTGACCACTTCCATTCTTTGCGCCTTTGGTATTATCACAGCCCTCTACCACCGCCAGCAAACTGGCTTAGGGCAAAGGATAGACTCCGCCCTTTTGAGCACGGCCGTAGCCCTGCTTAATTACCATGCGGAAAATTATTTTTATGCAGGTGAAGTAAGCGGACCTCTGGGTTCAGGTCACTCATCTCTCGTCCCTTACCGCAACTATCAATGCGCTGATGGGCAATGGATCTTTATCGCCGGAGGTAATGACCGCTTATGGAAACGGATGGCTGGAGTTCTCGGGCTGGAAGCTTTAGTCGAAGATCCTAAGTATGCCACAAACCCCGAGCGCGTAAAAAGGCGGCAAGAATTAGACGAAATTGTGCAAGAAGCAGTGCGCCGTTTTGATCGGCAGACCCTGCTCAAAAAATTGGAAGAAGCTGGCGTGCCTGCTACTCCTGTAAATACTATTGATCAAGTACTCGCTGATCCCCAAGTAGAAGCTCTGAATATGATCTGGCATCTTCCCCACCCTAAGAAGGGGAAGCTTCCCCTCGTGGCTTTCCCCCTAAAATTCTCCCAATTGGGTCCATCGCTTCGCCGCCCCGCGCCCCGCATAGGTGAACATAATGAAGAAATATTAATGGCGCTGGGATATAGTAAAGAAGAAATCGCTGATTTACGTCAAAAAAAGGTAATTCGGTAAAAATAAAAAACCACCGTGTTTATTCTGGCAGCTAAATCAAGTTGCTTAATGAAGGATGGTGGGCGCGAATTTATTACCAGAGCAATTAAATATTTACAGTTATCCACCTCAACTCCCGTTGTCGGGTCATAGCGACTCTCCTTATGCGAGATTGTGTCGCCATGGCCAGAAAGGGCCAGAGGCAGGCCGGGGGCTGGCCGAGGGCAGACCAGAGGCAGGCCAGAGGCAGGCCAGAGGCAGGCATGAATGAAGAAGCATCGGCGGGAGAAGAAGGTGTTCAAAATTGACCAACGATTTTCCGCAAAGAGGGGGCGGTTAGTTAAACCGAGCAAGATGATTAAGCCTCTAAATCCGCCCGCACCTAGGGAAGAACCACTGCCTCATGATTCTGAATGAATGCCTGCCTCTGGCCCGCCTCTGGTCTGCCTCTGGCCCTTGCATTAAATGTAAGCTATTTATTAATTATGCCCCAATCTCTCTTTGGAGAGAGGGTAGGGTTAACA
>CAZAGD010000213.1:0-4033 GCA_964484485.1 uncultured Syntrophaceae bacterium | reverse complement strand
GCGATGATTACTGAATAAGGGTGAATGGGGTAAGAAGGCGTAGGGACAATAACCACATCGCCTGGCCCAATGGTCGCTAAAACTAAATGGGCCAGTCCTTCTTTGGCTCCTATGGTTACAATAACTTCAGTATCAGGATCAAGTTCTATTCCGTAATTCCTTTGGTATAAACCGGCAATTGCTTCTCTAAGCTTGGCAATTCCTCGAGAAGCCGAGTAGCGGTGGTTGCGGGGATTTTTTACTGCTTCAATTAGCTTATCCACGATATGCGCCGGCGTAGGTAAATCTGGATTGCCCATCCCTAAATCAATGATGTCATCTCCCCTCCGCCGAGCCTTCATTTTTAGATAATCCACTATGGCAAAAACATAGGGAGGTAGCCTTTTAATGCGCGGGAATTCTTCCATAATAATTAAATCTCCGTAATAAGATCTCTTTGCTCATATTTTCTTCATATAAGTGGGCGCATTAAATATTTTTGCTTTTTTACGCGCCCAAGTTATCATGGCGAGCCTGCAGGGTTTGGCCATCTCGTTTTTAAATTACTTTAATATAATAGCTTCCAAATCATGCGCCCGCCCAATAAGTGGATATAAAATCTTTCATCGTCTTTAAACCAGGAGGAGCAGCAATCACTTTGGGGATGGCATTGACCAGCATGGCTATAGTAGCGATATCACCATGCGTTCCTCCTTTGACTACTACCTCTAAATTGGGATTCCCTTTAATGGATACGGCATCATATGACTCTTTGGCGCCAATGGCCGCTTCAAAATTGAGCGTAATCACGGCTGCTCCTTTTTTCCAGCCACAGCCCACTTGGCGCACTCCCGCAGCTTTACCTGGGGGCACAGTAATATATTCACTCTTGACTTCGTGGGGAAAGAAAACGGGTTCGATTGTTTCGGTAATTTTATCCAGCCGCCAGCCCAAACCAGCGGCAATCATCGCTATAGATTCTGTTAAGCCCACGTGTCTAAGAATACCTTCTTTAACTAACTTGGCAAATTCTTCTGGGCTTTTTCCGGCCCCAATTTTTTCTTGGAAAGGCAGCCTCCTCAAAGAAGCATCTTGGATGCGACTCACTTTTATCTCTTTTACATCTGCACAAACTGAACTCATAAATAAAGGCCAGGCATCCATTAAGAAACCAGGGTTTACACCAGTTCCTAAAACGGTCACCCGATGGTCTTTGGCCATTTCATCTAATCGAGCTGCTAATTTGGGATGTCTATAAAAGGGATAAGACAACTCTTCGCAACTGGAAATAACGTTTACTTTTCCTTTAACCAAAGATTCCAATTCCGGCATAACTTTTTTAAAACTGGAACAAGTAGTGTGAATAGCTACTTGGGGTTTGGTCTTTTTTATAACTCCATAAAGATCATTAGAAATAATTATGCCTAATTTACGACCTACACCAGCTAACTCACCCAAGTCCTCTCCTTCATGATTCAGGTCGATGGCGCCCACGATCTCCAAATTCTTTTTTTCCAGCAGGTTCTTGGTCACTCCCCGGCCAATAACGCCAATGCCAAATTGCAACACCCGAATTTTCTTATCCATTCCTCCTCCTTCCGAAAAAATTATATTTGTTAAAAATTCTTTGCTCTTCTCTTAATAATAGGCGAATTACTTTTGGGCAAGCCTATTCTCTTCCCCGATATTTTATTAATCGGAGCAATTGAATATTTACCGTTATCACTCTTACCTTCCTCTACATGATCTGGTCTTATCGATTTTCCCCAATGAGATTGTGTTGTAATTAGCCATAGGAAATGAAACCAAAGGCGGCAAGGGACAAGACCTTGCCCTACTTTTGAGATTTTTTAAATTTCTCGTAGGGCAAACACTTTGGGCTTGCCGAACCCGCATCAAGACATCGTTTATTTTTTACTGCCTTTAATATTTCCCTTTCGTGAGCAGGAGAATTTTAAATTTTTCTTTATACTAATGAAATTTTTTAATATGAATATTTAAATATAGCTAAATAAAAAATAATGTGTCAAGAATAGAAATTGCTGACCGTCTAACAGTTTTAATATTTCTCGCCAGCAGTAAATAGATTGTCCATCTCGGAATTTCCTAACTCCCCTCTCCCCCCTCTTATCTTAAGAGGGGGTTGGGGGTAGTTATACTCTTACTTTACGAATTATATTTAGCAGGCGACAAGCCTTTCCTACTCGCCAGCAGAGAAGCGCTTGGTGAGGGATAACTAAAAAATGGCCACATGCCTCAGAAGTTATTGTCTCCAAATTTGCGACCTAAAAAACAAAGGTTTCCACTCTTTAGTTAGGCTTTACCGTTATGCCATATATTTTATTGTCTTCAAATGTTTTATTTGTTAACATATTTTGGCTAAGGAAAAATTTTTTGAGGAGGACAGGTAAATGGAAAGTTTGACCGGCAAGCTTGCCCAATTCATAGTAAATTTAAATTATAAGTCTCTCCCTGACGAAGTTGTCCATAAAGCTAAACTTTGCCTGCTGGATACATTAGGCGCTGCTTTGGCGGGGTCTAAGACTCCCGAAGCAATAATTGCCAAAAGATTTGCCCTTAAAATGCACCAAAAAAAGGAGGCCACGCTCATCACCGGGAAAAGCAAAGTGGGCGTATTAGAAGCGGCTATGGCTAACGGCATGATGGCCCATGCTTTGGAGCTTGATGATGGCAACCGTTTTGCTTTAGGGCACCCTGGCGTCTCTGTAATACCTACCGTGCTTGCTTTAGCAGAAAAAGAAAAAATTAAAGGGCCAGAAATAATACCGGCTATTGTAGCTGGGTATGAAGTCTTCGGGCGGATAGGTGCCGGAGGCAATCCTTCTCACCTTGATCGCGGCTTTCATACCACGGGAACCTGCGGTACTTTTGCGGCCGCCGCAGCCGCTGGCCGGCTATTAAGGTTAAATGCTTCGAAGCTGGTCTCCACTTTAGGTATAGCTGGTTCGCAGGCCGCCGGGCTATTTGCTTTCATGGCCGATGGCAGCATGACCAAAGTTCTCCATCCGGGCAAAGCAGCCCATAATGGCATCCTGGCTGCTTATTTGGCCCGCGAAGGGTTTACTGGACCAGCTTTTATTCTCGAGGATAAAAGAGGTTTTTACCATGCTTTTGCTGATAGTTATAATCCCCAAAGAGTTCTGGAAGGATTAGGGGAAAAATACGAAATCATGCATACTTATGTCAAATATCATGCCTCCTGTCGCCATAGCCATGCGCCTATCGATGCTCTCCTGAAGATTCGCCAATCTCACGCCTTTACCCCAGCAGAAATCGAGAAAGTAAATATTTATACTTACTCAATTGCTGCCAAATTAATTGCGGGGAAGGAAGTAACTACACCGATTACTGGGAAAATGAGTTTGCCTTATTCCGCAGCTGTAGCTCTAATTTTTGGCAAAGTAGGTTTAGAGGAGTTTAAACCCAAAACTCTCCAGAACAAAGAAGTTAGGGCGCTTATGGAAAAGATAGATGTTTATGCAGAGGAAGAGCTTGATAAACTTTTCCCCGACCATCGGGCAGCGCGGGCAGAGGTTATTTTGAAAGACGGCCGTAAGTTTTCTACCCAAGTATTGGACGCTAAAGGAGAGCCGGAAAATCCGGGCCCAGAAAATGAACTTTATGAAAAATTCCGCACTTTAGCCCGCACCGTCTTGAGCAAAGAAAAAGTAGAAAAGATTATAGATATGATCAACTCTTTAGAAAAAATGAAGGATATTGCCCCGTTAACTAAGCTGCTTGTTGGCCAATAAGTAATTCCTGATAAGATTATCCGTAGACAAAAAGGGGAAAGCCTGTTATTTTGAAAAAATAGATTAATCTGCCATAGGCAGAAGGATTATAGATGGCTGAGGAGACAATTAATCGATAGTCATCAAAAAATCCCTAAAATTTAAAAAAATTAAGGAGGCTAAAAGATGTTTGAAGATTTACGGGCATTTTCTAAAAAATTGGGTTTACCTGAAGGCGATTTAAATGATCTGCCTACTTCCGGGCAGACTTTTCCTGATGGTGCCCATTACCGCATAGAGGT
>CAZAGD010000212.1:0-41262 GCA_964484485.1 uncultured Syntrophaceae bacterium | reverse complement strand
TACTTTTTACCTTTGGGCGCGGGTGCCCCCCAAGTACACTTCTTTAGAATTTTGCTTTCAGGCTTTAGAAGAGGCTAATGTCTGGATGATTCCTGGTTCTCTATATGGCCAATATGGTGAAGGGTATATGCGTATTGCTTTAACCCATTCTGCTGAAAAGCTAAAAGAAGCCCTGGCTCGATTAAAAAAATTTAGCCAAAAATAAAAAGGAGATCTTTATGATAGTCATGAACGTTAATGACAAACTAGACCAGAAGGTTGAAACCTATCCATATAAAGGAAAGCAATATCCAGTTAAAGATGTTTGGATCCGCTGGCTTTCCCAGGCCGGGCCGAAGGATGCCGTAGAGTATGGTTTGCGTTATTTTACCATCGGACCTGGAGGAGAAATCCCCATCCATAATCACCTTTACTATCAAACTATGTACATTCTCTCGGGAAAGGTTAGATGCTTTAAGCATGATGCTGAGACTGATAAGATAGTAGAAGAACGCATTCTTGGTCCTAATGATTTTATATTTATACCCACTAGGGAAGTGCATAGTATGAGGAATGAGAGTGACCAGGAGCCCGTCACTTTTCTCTGCTGCATCGCCAATGTTTATGAAGGAGAGAGTCTGTAAGTTATCAAGATATAAAAGTTGAGGTTAGCGAATGCCTAAAATTGAATTATTACAAGACACATTGGCCGGAAAGCCTGTAGAACGACTTCCTTTTTCCATTTGGTACCATTTTGGAACTCAACATGCTGCCCCCGAGAAAACTGCTCAGGTTCATCTGGAATTTTTCCAGGCCTATGACTTGGATCTACTAAAAGTCATGAATGACTATGATTACCCAATGCCGGAAGGTTTAGAAAGCATAGAGACTCCAGAGGATTTGCGCCAAATTAAGATTTTGGACATCGCCCGGACTCCTATGGAAAAGCAACTGCGGACAATAGAGATAATTGCAGCGACTTTAGGGGGGAAGGCTTTCTTCTTTGATACGGTCTTCAACGCTTGGAATACTATGCGGCGTAGTCTGGCCAAGGAATTCATGCCTATCCTGATGGAGAAATACCCTGATGCGCTTCTGGAAGCTTTAAGCGTGGTCAATCGGAATCTTATCCAATATGCCTTAACAAGTTTGCAACTGGGTTCATCCGGTATCTTCTTATCAGTGCCAGCTTCGGCAGAATTTTTAACTCGGGAACAATATGAAAAGTTCATGCGGCCTTTTGATCTGGAATTTTTAAAAGCAATCGCGGCGGAGGGGAAAATCAATATCCTTCATGCTCATGGAGAAAAATTATATTTAGATCGTTTACTGGATTATCCAGTTCAAATTCTCTCTTGGGCCGATTTAAATGGAGGCCCATCAATCGCCGAAGTGCGTAAATTGACTTCTTTGACTCTTATGGCTGGGATTGATCACATAAGATTTCCCTACCTTTCCATAAAGGCTTTACGTCAACAAGTTAAATCAGCAATCGCTCAGGCGGGGAATACCAAGTTTATATTAGCAGGAGGTTGTGCCCTCCCTACTTATAGTTTTGCCTCTTTGATTAGGGCAGCTCGCGCGGCCGCCCGAGACCCTATTATCATATAATAAAAAGTAAAAAACGTATAAAAGAGATTGGGTATGCATGAAATAATAATTTGTGGCGCGGGGATAGCGGGCATTGCGGCCGCTTATCATCTAAGTGTCCAGCATGGGATTAAGAACATTTTGCTGATTGATGAAAGACCGCCTCTCTCGTTAACCAGTGATAAATCAACTGAATGCTACCGCAACTGGTGGCCTGGTCCAGGAGATGCTATGGTGAGATTTATGAACCGAAGCATTGATCTCTTAGAGGACTTGGCTCGCGAAAGTGGCAATTGTTTTAATTTGAACCGGCGTGGTTATTTATTTGCTACCGCCGAGCCGGAGAAGGTTAAACAGTTTCAGCAAGTAGCAGAGGAAGAGGCCAAATTAGGAGCTGGGCCAGTCCGCTATCACCCAAAGGCTCATAATTCTTCTTACCAGCCAGCATCTGCGCTAAATTTTATGGACCAAATTGATGGGGCAGATTTGCTCACTGACCAGAGATTAATTAAGAGGAATTTTCCTTATTTGGCCTCAAATACGATAGGGTTACTCCATGCGCGGCGTTGTGGCTGGCTTAGCGCCCAACAATTAGGTATGTACATGTTAGAAAAAGCCCGGGAGTACGGAACTGTTTTTCGCCAGGCTCGCTTAGAAGGAATAAAAGTGGTTAAAGAAAAGATTGAAGCCGTTTATATCCGGGAAGATGACTGCCAAGTTTTACTCCCGACGCGATATTTAGTTATTGCGGCTGGTCCCTTTCTTCCCCATGTAGCCCAAATGATGGGCCTAGAATTGCCAGTTTTTCATGAATTACACACCAAGGTAGTTTTCCACGATTATTTGCGGGTGATAGATAGGAAGGCCCCTCTTTTGATCTGGACTGACCCAGTCTTTTTGCCTTGGTCTGCGGAAGAAAGAGCCTCCTTAGAGGAGTCCGCGGAAACAAAATACCTTTTAGAAGAATTTCCCTCTGGCGTCCATGCCCGCCCTGAAGGAGGTCAAGATAGCGACGTGATTCTAATAATCTGGACTTATGATGTCCGGCCCGTCCAGCCCGTTTTCCCTTTTTCCGTTGATCCTCATTATGCCGAGATATGCCTGCGCGGTCTGGCCAGAATGATCCCCGAATTGGAGACGTATTTTGGAAGGATACCCAAGCCTGTAATAGACGGGGGGTATTATACTAAGACCCGAGAGAATCGGCCGCTCATCGGTCCATTACCAATAGAAGGGACCTTTGTAATTGGCGCTCTTTCTGGATTCGGTATCATGGCTTCCTGTGCCGCCGGAGAATTACTGGCTGCTCATTTAACCCAGAGCGAGCTCCCTTCTTATGCTCCCGCCTTTTCGTTGGAACGCTATAACGACCCTGCATACCAACGGCTGCTGGAAAATTGGCCAGATACTGGCCAGCTTTGAGCAATTTTTATCCCAAAATAAGATGAATTTTAGAGGAGTTTGGGAACATAGAAAATAAACCGCATCTGCTAAACGGGCAATTCTTGAAGTCCTTGACTTATTCAGCTCTTATGCTAATTTTAAGAAGCAAAGACTATGAAGACCTGGCATAAAATTATCATTGGTGATTCCCGATGGATGAAAGAGATTCCTGATGAATCCGTTCATCTGATTATTACTTCCCCACCCTATTGGCAGTTAAAAGATTACGGTAATGGCCAGCAAATAGGTTTCAACGATACTTACGAAGAATATATAAACAATTTAAATTTAGTCTGGAATGAATGCCAGAGAGTTTTGCATAAAGGTTGCCGACTATGCATAAATATCGGTGATCAGTTTGCCCGCTCTGTTTATTATGGCCGATACAAGGTAATTCCCATAAGGGCGGAAATCATTAAATTTTGCGAAAGTGCTGGTTTTGATTATATGGGAGCAATTATTTGGCAGAAAGTTACTACTTGCCATACCACCGGAGGGGCAACTATTATGGGTTCTTATCCTTATCCAAGAAACGGGATTATTAAAATTGATTATGAATTTATATTGATCTTTAAAAAATATGGAAGGCCTCCAAAAGTTAGTAAAGTAATCAAAGAGCAATCTAGATTGAGCGAAGAAGAGTGGAATCAATATTTCACCGGACATTGGAATTTCCCGGGGGAAAAACAGGATGAACATTTGGCTATGTTTCCTGAGGAATTGCCCAAGCGTTTGATTAAAATGTTCAGTTTTATTGGAGATACAGTTCTTGACCCTTTTCTGGGAAGTGGAACGACTTCTTTAGCTGCTAAGAATTTAAATAGAAATTCTATCGGCTATGAGATAAACGAAGACTTTTTGTCCATCATAAAAGAAAAGCTTGGTTTAAAACAAAGCGGTCTTTTTGAGGACGCGGAATTTGAAATAATTAAACAAAAAGAGCTAAAGATAAATTTTCAAGACGAAATTCAAAAGTTACCCTACATTTTCAAAGACCCCATAAAATTTGATAAAAAAGTTGATCCAAAAAAATTAAGATTCGGGTCAAAAATAGATAGCTCTCAATGCGCAAGAGAAACATATTATACAGTAAAAGAAATAATTTCCCCTGAGATTTTAACTTTGAATAATGGAGTAAACATAAGGCTTTTAGGAGTTAAAGAAAGAAAGGATAAAAATACAGAGGCCAAAGAATTTCTAAAAAAAACAAAAAGTCAGAAAGTTTTTATTAAGTTCGATGACATAAAATATGACGAAGAAAATAACCTTCTTTGTTATCTTTACCTTTGGAATAAAAAGTTTTTAAATGCCCACTTAATAAAAAATGGTTTAGCAGATGTTGATGAAAGACTGGAATACAAATTTAAAAAGAAATTTTTAAATTTACCGAAAAATCATAAGCAGAATCGGTATGAAAATAAAAATTTCTCTTGAGGAATTAAGGAAATACCTTGATATAGAAACGCCCGAATTCCCCAAATATTACTCGGAGCAATTAATTATTTAAACTTATGCCCCTCACCCTCCCCCGTGGTCGGGTGGCAGTATGACAGTGTCGGAACGACAATCGTACCGATTCGTACCGACTCTTATCGACTCTCCCCATGCTTGAGAGGGTTAGGGTGAGGGGTTGAAAACGGCGGATGTCATATATTTAATGGTCTCATTAATATGTAGCGCCATTAATTAATTTAGCTAATAGATATACTCAGGGAACAAGGCCAAGAGTTGTAGGTCAGATGAGCGAACTTACCCAAGAGTTTGAGGGGAAGACTTTGGCTCAATGGGAAGATTGGTACTTAAAAAAGAAACCTGAAGCAATTAAAAATGCTACCGAAAAAATACTTCAAAAATTAAAAGACCTCAAAAATGCATTAAATAAAATAGATAAGGAAACTGTTGAACAATGGGTAAAAGATCTGATAATTGTGAAAACTTTTGCCGGCCTGAGATTCCAAGAGGCGATACTAAAAAAAAGGGGCTGAAATAATAAAGACAAATTATAGACTTGCTGAGCGGGAAGAAGAATCAAAGGGAATCGATGGATATATTAGGTAAAATGCCAGTATCAATAAAACCACACACTTATGGGTTTAAGTCTTAAATAAGGGAGAATAAAAATGGCTGTAGATCTTTCGCAAATTAGTATTTTAGCTCGTCGGGAGATTGAAGCCCGCATTTTAGGGCCAATTTTGAAAGCCTTTATGCGCGAATTTGGCGAGGAGAAGACGCTGAAGATTACGGCTTCAGTTATTGCATCTATAGCGCAAGAAACCGGCGCCCAATTGGCGAAAAATCTTGGAGATAACTCTCTTGAAGCCTATGCTCGAAGTCATTCTCTATGGACTAAAGAAGATGCGCTCCAGATGGAAATTTTAGAACAGAGTCCAAAGAAATTTTATTTTAATGTTACCAGGTGTCGTTATGCCGAAATGTATAAAGAATTAGGTATGTCAGAGTTTGGCTATCTATTGTCCTGTGGGCGGGATGCTGCTTTAATGGCCGGATTTAATCCCCAAATTAAATTGACCCGTACCCAAACAATTATGGACGGAGCTCCATACTGTGATTTTCGCTACGAGCTGCCAGAATAAATTTGTTACGGTTCTTCAAAACCGAAATGAAGGCATAGGCAAAGCAATTACAGCCAGCAAGAGATCTATTCCAAGTAGGGAAAGGGTTTTTCCCTTGCCAAAAAAGATGAGGCCTAAGGAATTGGCTTATTACGGTTTTTATATAGCTTCTCGAATTAAATAGTCCAAGGAGGATATTATGTTCAAAGTAAGCGTGATGTACCCTTATGAAAAAGATGCCCGTTTTGATTTTGATTATTACCGGACTAAACATATGGAATTAGTGCATAAACACTTAAAACCTTTTGGCTTGATTAAGACAGAAGTGGATAAAGGTTTATCTGGTGGGGGAGATACTCCTCCTATTTATATTTGTGTGGGCCATCTATATTTTGATAATCGGGACGGTTATGAAAAAGGGATCAAAGAATGCGGCTCTATCCTGCGCGGCGATATCGCTAATTTTACTAATATAACCCCGGTCCGGTTAATTAGCGAAGTTATCGCGTAGCGGCAGACCTTTTTAAGGAAGTTTCTTTTCTCCCAGGGCGATCTCTTCTAATCTTTGGCGATCAAGAATAGTTATTTTTTTGCCTGCGGATCTTATTAATTTTTCTTTCTCCATGCGGGCCAGGATGCGGGAAAGAGTCTCGGGGATAGTTCCCAAAAGGCTGGCCAACTGATTTTTGGATATTTCCAAAGTGAGCGTGGTGGCTCCATTTTCTCTTTCACTTAAATAAAGGAGATGGGCAGCTAACCTGCCGGGGACTTCTTTTAAAGAAAGGTTCTCAATAATAATAGTAAAACGGCGTAATCGCTGGGAAAGAACAGCCAACATATTTAAAGCTAAAGAAGGGTCTTTCCGGATTAAATTAATAAATTCCTGACGAGGGAAGAAAAATACTCGACTTTCTTCCATGGCCTGGGCATTAGCTGGAAAGCGCCTTCCGGTAAAAACGGCGACTTCCCCAAAGGGCTCCCCCGGGCCAAAGATATGCAAGATTTGTTCTTTGCCATCGGCTGATAATTTAAAGATCTTAACGCGCCCTGAAACGACTACGTAAAACCCTGTTCCTTCATCATCTTCATAAAAGATATCTTCGCTCCGTTTAAATACCTGATCGACCAATATCATGGCCAGGGCTTCATAATGCTTCCGTTCCAGACCCTGGAAAAGGGGTAAGCGCGCAATCTGGTGAATTAAGTCCATAAATTTGCTCCTATAAAAATTATCCTTATCTATTGATTTAAGTCAAGGAATAATATCAGTGGTAAGGTATATTCATTATAAATGCATCTTTGCCAGAAGAGAGGAAGAAAGGTTGGAAACATGAAATGGAGTAGGGAAGCTGAAGAAGCAGTTGCTAAAGTCCCTTTCTTTGTCCGCCGGCGCGTGCGCCAAAGAGTAGAAGAAGAAGCAAGGCGGTGCGGGGCCCAAGAGGTAAATTTGGAACATATCAAAACTTGTCAGCGACGTTTTCTTAATAAAATGGAAGAGGAAGTCAAAGGCTACCAAGTTGAAACTTGTTTTGGCCCTATGGGATGCCCCAACCAGGCTGTAAAAAACTCTGATCTTTCGGCCAAGATCGAAAACATTCTTTCTGAAAAAAATATGCGCTCATTCATTAAAGAGAAGGTAAACGGACCTTTGAAACTGCATCATGAATTCAGAGTATCCATTTCTGACTGCCCCAATTCTTGTTCTCGTCCGCAAATTGCCGATATAGGATTAATAGGAGCCTGTGTACCAGAAATGGATGAAGAATCTTGTTCCCTTTGCCAGGCTTGTGTAGAGATTTGTCGGGAAGGGGCTATTTTTTTGCGGGAGGGCAAAATCGTTTTAGACTCTTTTCGTTGTCTCTATTGCGGGCAATGTATAAAAGTTTGTCCCCCAAGAGCATTAAAAGAACAGAAAAATGGCTACCGCATCCAGGTGGGTGGTAAATTGGGCAGACATCCCCGCTTGGCTAAAGAGATGCCGGGGATATACGATACCGAAGAGACCTTAAAGATCATTACCAATATAATAGATTTTTACCAAATTCATTGCCAAAAAGGAGAACGTCTGGGAGAAGTTTTGGAACTGACCGGGCTCCCCCAATTTTATTTTTGGCGAACAGGAGAAGGAAAAGGATGACTCTCCCAGAGCTTGCCGAGCGCCCAGAGAAAGAAATGAATAAAATCATTAAAAAATAAATTTTCCTCTAATTTCTCTGCGGGCTCCGCGAGAAATAAATTTTTGGCTGCGGCTTTGCCGCGCTGTATTAATTATACCAAAAAATGAATATAAGGAGAAAACGATGAAAGTAAAAAGAAAAATTATTCAAATCGATGAAGAGAAATGTAACGGTTGTGGGCTTTGTGTTCCTTCCTGTGCAGAGGGAGCCTTACAGATTGTCAATGGTAAAGCTCGCTTAGTGGCGGAAAAGTTCTGTGATGGTCTGGGAGCTTGTTTGGGTGAGTGCCCCCAAGATGCTTTAAAGATAATCGAGAGAGAAGCAGAAGATTTCGACGAAAAGGCTGTAGAAGAATATCTGCATGCGCGCATTTCTGCTTCCCAGCCAGAACCATTAACCATGGCTTGCGGATGTCCTTCGGCGCATGTAGAAACCTTCGTTCCCTCCAAAACTACCGAAGCAGGACACCCATTAATTGCCGCTGACCAGCCATCAGCTCTTACCCATTGGCCGGTGCAGATTCGTTTAGTGCCGCCCACGGCTCCTTTCTTAAAAGGGGCTGATCTCTTAGTTGCTGCCGACTGTACACCCATAGCTTACCCCAATTTCCATCGAGATTTTATTTCTGGTAAAATAGTGATGATAGGCTGCCCCAAATTTGATGATGCGCATGATTATGTACAAAAATTTACGGATATTTTTAATAATGCCGGAATAAAGTCTATCACAGTGGTTACTATGGAAGTTCCATGTTGCCAAGGGCTACCTATGATTGTCCGGAAAGGCTTAGAGCTTGCGGATAAAAAAATTCCCCTGGAGCAGATTGTCATCAGCACTAAGGGGGAAGTTCTCAAAAGACAAAAAATGATTGCTTGAGGCAAAAAAGGTTAAAGATAATAAAATTTGTTTCGCAGGGAAAAAATGCCCAAGATTTTCTTTTTTGTATTTTTGCCCATTTTTACTTGCCTCCTCTACTTGGGAATAATGACTGGGGGAGCAAGTGGACAGCCCCAACAGGAAATCTGGTACCATACTGAATACCCAGGAGGTGTGGTTGGACCGCGAAGCGGTATTTCTGCCCTGATGGGGCCAACTAAAATGCCTGCCATATTTGCCGCAATATGGCGTAAAGGCTTACTTAAGGGAGAACAAATTCATACGGATTCTCCCGACGTGTCAGGAAGGGCCTTGCCCGCACCGCCAATTGATCTGGAAAGTCTGCGCCAGGTTCATACCGATCGTTATTTAAAAGCTGTTTTCACCGGTGAGCCTATTGGCTTAGCTACGTCTCAAGGTCTTCCCACCTGGAATGAACGTATCGCCAGAGGATGGCTGCTTAATGTTGGTGGACTCTATGCCGCTGCCCAAACTGCAGTGGAAAAAGGGACGATCACCGCAAATCTCGGCCATGGTTATCACCATGCTTCGGTCAACCGTGGTGCGGGTTTCTGTACGATTAATGGTTTGGTAGTGGTCGCTAAAAAATTGATCCGGGAAAGAAAAGTCAAAAGAGTGCTAATTATCGATCTCGACCATCATGAAGGAGATGGCACCGCTTATTGTATAATTGGCGATCCCTTTATCTGGAACGTAACGATATTCGGTGCCCGCATGGGTGGGCCCCCGCCAGCAGAGAATCATCACCCCTTGGCCATCGAGCATTGGTCCTTTGCCGAGGGAAGGAATCGCGACGCCCATTACTTAGCAGCTATTTCTTCAATAATTCCGCGCTTAATTAAAAAGCAGGATCCAGACTTAATTATTTACCAAGCCGGCATGGACCCTTATGATGGTGCGGCAATTAGCTCTCCAGCCTTGGCTATCCGAGATGCTTATATCTTTGCCCTTGGCCGCACCTTGAGCAAGCCTGTTACCTGGGTTTTAGCAGGTGGTTATGCGGATATTGATATACTTGTCCAACTCCACACTACAACATTAAAGATGGCCAACGAGGTGCTTATTAAAATAACTCCAGGCCAAAGAATCGAACATGCACGATCAGACTTATATAAATGGTCGGTTCAAAAAGAGGTTGTCCTTTTCCCCGATTGGCTATCCCTTTTTCCAGACAAACTGCGCATTTACCAACCTCCTGCTCTCTCCCCAAGGGAGGTGGGAGAATTCATTGCGGCTCGGAATAACCTTTATGAACGAGAAAGGTTACCCGATAATGAAATTTATTCTGCCTATCAGAGGCTCTTAGGCCTCAAGATTTCTCCCTGAGTGCTTTATTTCTTTTCTTTCCTCTTTATCTCTCAATCCGCGTCAGCTTCTTTTTCTATCTTTCTTTTTTATATAGCTTAGCATGAGACTAGGAGGAAATGGGCTTTTAAAAAAAGCTGTTAGAAGGGATTAAACACTTTCCTTGTATAACAACAAAAACTGTGGAATAATAAAATTATAATGAGGCAAGTTAATATTGATGAAAAAGATGCGCTTATTTCTAAACTAAGGTCTTTTTTTGAAAAACGGGAAGAGCTTATTTTTGCTTATATCTATGGCTCATTTGCTGAAGGTTTAGCTTTCCGGGATATTGATGTTGCTGTTTATGTCAACGAGCAGGCTGTACCTAAGGATAAAGCCCTTGATTATGGCCTAAAAATTTCTGCTCAGGGTGAGATGGAAATCCGCGTCAGTCATCTTGATGTTCGGGTTATCAATTATGCACCAGTGGGATTGAAGTATTACGCCACGAAAGGGATACTTCTTTTTTCAAAAAATGAGGAGTTAAGGTGCGACTTTCTTGAAAATACCTGGAAGTTATATTTTGATCTTCTGCCAAAGAGAAAACAAATACTCTTAGATTTAGTAACCCCATGAGCAAATACAGAGAGCTGAATGTTGAGCGGCTTAAAACCCTTGCCGAAGAAGTGAGGGGAGCGTTGGATAGTCTTTCCGAATACGCTAGTCTACCCGAAGAAGAAATCCTTTCTAACAAAACAATCCTGAATGCTATCAAATATAGCTTCATCGTAGCTATTCAGGCTGTAATAGATATATGCCACCATATAGTGGCCAGGCTTGCTGGAAAGGTTCCTGATGAATATGGGGAATGCTTTTTTATATTAAAAGACATGAATTATATTGATTCCGCATACGCCACTAAGCTTAAATCGATGGCCGGATTTAGAAATATCCTAATTCACCTTTATCATGAGGTTGACGATAGAAAGGTGTGCCAGCATTTAAAAGAAGACCTATACATAATAGAAGATTTCCTCAATGTTATAAAAAATGTTATAAAAAAATAATATCTTAGAGCTTTCGTCTTGGCTTTAATAGCTAAAATCAAAGATCTGCTCAAAGAGTTATCTTCCTCCAGTAGCCAGAATTCCTCATGAACAACCCACTAAACGCTCGCGCGTATAATTCACATTATAGGAGAGGCGCATTAGTTTTTATTCTTCTTCATCTAATAGGCGTTTTTCTCCCTCAAGCTTTTTTATGGGACCGATATCCTGAGAAACTTCCAGAGTTCCCAAATAATTTCCATGTTGGTCGCGGACAGCGAAGTATCTAATATAAACATACTTTCCTCGGTAGTTGATCCAAAAATCCACATTATTTCTTCGGCCTTCTTTAAAGGAATTTAAAATCTTTTCCACCACATGGACACTTTTAGGTGGGTGGCAATTTTGCACTTTGCGGCCAATAATGGATTTAGTTCTCAAAAAAATCCTGCTTGGGCCTTCGGAGAAGAATTTTACTGTGTCATCTTTGTCAATAAAGGTTATATCCACTGGTAGCGTTCTGAAAATACTCAATAGTTCATCAAAACTAAGTTCGCCCGTGGGGAAAGAAATGTACCGCTCTTTAGCCTTAGGCTCTTCTATAACTGCTCTCTGCAATTCAGTGATAAGAGCTTGGGTTTCTTTAGGCTTTTCAATGAAGCCAAACCCTATCCTTTCTGTTTCTTTTAATACTTCCACCCAATCTTGGATACTTAATTTTTCCATGGAAGTGGGGAAGAGAATCTTTTCTTCCTTAAAGATCATTCCCTCAACTTCCGCGATCAAAGGCTGGAGATAATTATTAATCAATTTTTCCATATCTGCTTCATTTCTTAATGATTCATTGGCCGAAATGGTCTGGTTCAACATTTCTCTAATCTCATCATCTTTTCCCCACATTACCTTGGAAGGCCCGAAGAAGGCATATTTTTCGAGATAAGGGAAAAGAATTTGTTCTTTCCAAGTATAATGGATGTCCAAATTTTTTAACTTAGTCAGGAGAAAAGCAGCTTTCTCCTGGAATTGGGTCAGCTCATATTTCTTCTTTTGGGCAATTAAATTTTTCAGATCTGCCGTAATCTTTTCTATCTCCCTATTATCAAGCTTCAGGAGATAAAGCGGGTGGGCTGGTGATTCTTCTTTGGTAACTGTTTTTTCCAAAGCCGATTCAAAAATAAGAGCATGCACATTACAGAATTTTTTTATTTCTTCTGGGGGGACTCCTTCATTCATCAGGGCCTGTTCTATCTCGGCTATCTCCGCCGAAGTTACGCTGCCCACTTCTCTTTCAAACCTTTCTTTAGCTTCTTCAGCACTCATTCCTTCGTGCAATTTGCGGATTATATCCTTCATGATTTCTTTTCTCTTCTCTTTAGTGAGAGCTTTTGCCATTTTCCCCTCCTCACATTTTTTAAAAATTAGGCCAAATTATAACATATGGCGTAAATGAACATCTATAAGGTGCCCCATTATGGGTTGCCCAATTAGATAAGAGATAAACCCTTGCCCTATTCTTTTATTATTAAACGCCTCTTACTTAAAGTTCAATGATTTAGTAATCTGACCGTCTAACAGTTTTTATATTTTTGCAGCAGGAAACAGGCGGGAGGGGGAGAGGCGAAATTAAAATCGGCTGGGAAAAGACCGTTTCTCTCTTCCCCACCTTCTCTCCGCAAAGAACGGCAGGGACATACTTGTCTACACTAGGTAAACTTAAATAATTGCTTCCTTCTTTTAAAATAGATGTTTATCTCCCCGCCCGTACCCATGAAAGAATATGGGCCTCATTTTAATGAGCCTCTCTCCCTCCCGCCTGAATTAAGCTGGAATTCAAAAACTGATCGACGGTCAGTTTAGTAATGAATAACTTTTTAAAGCTGTCGAGTACGTTCCTCACTTTTTTACTATATTTTATGGTAGCCGGATAGATTTTCTCTCAGTCTTCTTATTCAAGGGCAGTATAATAGACTTCTGAAAAGGGCCCGTGGTAGTGACCGAAAAGTCGGTTTCTCAGAGATCTCTATAATTTGGTCTTCTCTTAGTTCCGTATAGCTTCAAGACTTTTTAAAGAAACTTAAAAGGGCTTGGGCAATTTCTCGAGCGAAGGCCGGATCGTTTATATGTAAATCCCTTTCCACAACAGTTATATGAGGAGGAAGATTCTTTTTCAAAGTTTCAATGAAAGCATGATTAGCTTGCGGAAAGAAAAAAGGCTGCCCTGGAGCATCAATAGCTGAAAATCCCCCTAAGGGAATATAAACCAGCACTGGCCCTTTAGCCCGAGCGAGTTTTCGAGCCATAATCTCGGCCAGTTGCCGATTTTCCTCTTCATTAGTGCGCATTAGAGTTGTAGCTGGATTGTGAACATAAAAGAGGCGATGGCGGAATTGAGGCGGGATAGCATCGGGAAAATAATTGACCATATCCATGGCTCCGGGGACAATTACTTGGGGAATTCCCATTTCCCCAGCTTTTTCTAAGCGATGCGGGCCGGCGCTGCATTTGCCGCCGCATAATTCATCAGCTAACTCCGTAGTGGTTATGTCGAGGACAGCTTGGATTTGGCCTTCCCCAATCAATTGCTCCATGGCCATTCCGCCTGAACCGTTGGCGTGAAAAACTAAAACTTCATATCCGTCCTCTTCCATGATGCGCTTGGCTTCGGTTACGCAGGGAGTAGTAACTCCAAACATAGTAGCGGCGATTAAAGGTCGATCAGAAAGTTTTTCTTCTTGTTTTCCCTCGACCATGCCGCAGATGGCTAAAGCAGCATTTCGAAAGATTTTCCGGCTGATCCGGTTAAGCCCAGAAATGTCCACTACCGAAAACAACATGGTAATATCTGTAGTACCTACATAAGGTCGGGTATTTCCCGAAGCCATAGAAGAAACCATGAATTTAGGAACTCCTACGGGCAAGCTCCTCATAGCCCTGGTACCTATAACTGTTCCCGACCCTCCGCCCAGGGAAATTATTCCTGAAATTTTCCCTTGATCGTAAAGTTCTTTAGTCAACTTGGCCGCTCCCTGGGCCATAATTTCTACGGCATGCCCCCGGTCTTTTTTGCGCCTAAGTTCACTCAAAGCCTCTCCGCCAGCGGCGGCCACTTGCTCGTTAGAAATGTGGACATATGGCGGGGAAGGTTGCAGAATTCCCGCATCGAGGGTAATTGTGGGCAGGCCCTTGGCCGAGATCTGCTCTTTGACAAAATTCAATTCTTCACCTTTGGTATCAAAAGTGCCAATGATGAGAATGGACTTTGGCATAGGCTTTTGCCTATTTGAGGTATAATTTCTGAGCTTTAAACATTTCTGTCGTCTGCTGAATAGCCTTTTCCACTGGAATGCGCTCGATAGAAGAAGCACCCACAAAACCTACGGCTTGCGTATGTCGATAAATATATTCCGTTGCTTCCGGGCCTTCTATAGGACCGCCATGAGCCAGGCAAATTATATCTTTCTTAATGGAGAGAGCTGCGGTGAAAATAGCCGAACATTTTTCAGCAGCCTCTTCTAAGCTCATGGCCTTTTTAGCTCCAACTGTTCCTCCCGTAGTGGTCTTCATATGGGCGACCACGGCATCTACATCATTTTGGGCCATCAATTTTGCTTCTTCAGGGGTAAAAACATAGGCCAAAGTAAATAAGCCCATGGACCCAGCCATATTAATCACTTCTGCTTCTCGGCGATAACTCATGCCCAAATCTTCCATACTTTGACGAAATTCACCATCAATCCTTCCCACTGTTGGGAAATTGATCACCCCGGAGAATCCAGCGGCTAATAACTCTTTAAGAAAAACCTTCATTTCGCGAGTTAGATCATAAGCACATATGCCGGCAATTACTGGAGCTTCTTGAACAATGGGTAAGACATGCCGTAATCCCATTTCCAGGACCATAGCATTAGCATCCCCGAAAGGCATGTAACCGGCAATGGAAGGAAGGCCATCCATGCGGTAAAGGCCAGAATTATAAATAATAATTAAATCCGCACCGCCAGCTTCCGCAAATTTTGCGGAAAGTCCAATGCCTGCGCCCGCAGCTACAATTGGCTGGTTCTTCTTTATTTCTGCCTCCAATCTTTGGCGAACTTCCTCGCGTCTATAGACATTAGCCATGGTTATTCCCCCAATTGAAAAATATTCTATGTTTTCTAATTAAAATTCTGCTTTAATTATTGAGGAGATAAGGACCGCACTTAAATTGCTCTGGGAAAACCTTAACCAAGGTCTTTTATTTTCCACTGGAACATTTCCTCGAAAAAAGGAGTAGTCTTTATCCAGTAGTCGAAATCGAGAAAATCCTTCCCTTTCTTTTTGATGGTCACCAGCCCAAAGTAGGCACAGAAGCGCTCAATGAAGCGCGTATAAAAGCAAAGGTTAAAAAAAGTGGTCCGATCTTCAAAGAAGGGATCTTCTTCGGGGTTTTCCATTTCCCCGGGGAAGGCCTGCCTAAAGTAGTTGGCCAATTCCTCTACCTTGGTATAGGTCTTGGCTTTCTTATACAAGAGATAACAGGAAAATAAAAAGGCTTGTTGAATGATTTCAAGTTCGACAAAAAGGTCTCGGCAGGCCCAATTAAACTTTTGGGCATACGTCTGAAAGAGGTGATAGAATTCCTCTGGACCAAACCCTTTCTCGTTCAAATCTTCCCCTTTTTTAGTCAAATAAAACTTCTGCTTACTTTTCTTAATCCAGCCACACATTTCCAGGATATGGCGCAGGGCCCACAATTTGAGATCTTCCTCTTCCGATTTAACAGGGTAAATAAATTCTTTATGCTCCGGAAAACGATCGTGAAGTTCGCGAACAAAGGCCCGCGGCAGGTTTCCCTTTGAAGTAGCCTTGAGGGGCTGCATTTCGGAGAGTCGTTTTAAAAAGTAAACAACCTCCTCAACAATAGGTATCTCTAAAATTTTCTCCCGGGAAAGATCTTTATTCAGCACGACCATATCAGAGACTTCGCTAAAAGGGAAATTAAGGAGGCGATGCATCTGCTCGGGCGATAAGCCGAGAAACTGGGGTAAAGGTTGGGCGTTTTTCTCCTGCGTCCATGCTTGCAAAAAAGCTTGGGCCTCCTCAAGCGAGGTAAAGGATCTTCCTTCCATAGCAGAGCGCAGTTCGTTTATGATTTCCGGCTCCTCCTGGCTTATTTCTTTGGAGAGAAAATCTGGTTCGTCGGCAAAAAGAGAAATAATTTCATCTGGGGTAAGCTCTTTATAAAGCTTAAGGAGCTTTTTATAATCCGGCAAATTAAAATCCCCTTTTTGATTAAGAAGGGGAATAAGGGATTTAGCAAATATAGTCATAAGTAGATGGATGGCTTCATGATGGCTACATTTTTTCTTTAACATCGCCTCATAGAATTGGCGTGCTTCCAAAGGATCGCGGTCATTCACCTGTTTTTCTAAGAGCGCATGGAGAGCGATATGCAAAAAAGGATCGAATTCGCTTTCGGGATCAAAATCGCCTTCTGCCAAAATATCGGCCAGGTTAAATTGATTAAAAAATTCATCATCATGATCGAGCATTATTTTAGCAATCCTTTTCTCTTCCTCAGGCAATTCTGCTAATTGCCCTTTTTGGGCTTTTTGCCATATTTCGTATAAATATTCTCGATTTGCTTTTTGAAGAGTCTTAAATGCAGATTCGAATAAATTCATGGACTCGCCCTCTTAAAATTCTAAATTTAAAAACAAAATGGCTTTTATTCAGCTTTTATATTATCAGCAATTGAATCAAAAAGACATGATAAAAATAATACCTCACTTATTAATGGGAGCATAAAATAAACGACATCTTAAGGCGGGGTTCGGCAAGCCCCAAGGGCTTGCCCTACGAGAAATTAAAAACACCTCAAATGTAGGGCAAGGGCTTGTCCCTTGCCGCATTGGGTTTCATTTCTTATGGGCAATTACGATACAATTTCATTGGGGCAAGCCGATAAAGCCATAGCACGGGGGAAGATAAGAGTGATAACTGTAAATATTTAATTGCTCCGATTAATAAGTGCAAAACAAATTTAGTTAAAGGATCAATCCCCTACTTTATAACCCGCTTCCTCTATAGCTTGCTTGATAACTTCTTGAGAAATATGGCCGATGTTTTCGTAAGTGGCTTCTCCCTGCTTTAAATCGACATGAATGTTTTTTAAGCCAGGAATAGAGGCCAAAGCTTTAGTTACAGACATCACGCAGTGCTGACAAGTCATTCCTTGAATTTTAATTTTTCCCATCATGCTCTCCTTTTTCTATTATCTCCTCACTTGATTTCATAAGATATGCCGGCCGTTCTTTTTTGATCTCCCTTCCTTACTAAAACTAAGATTTGATATTTCCCTTTTTCAGATAGGTTAAAATATCCATCATAGCTTTTCAACTTTTCTTCATACTTTAAGCTTTTGATCTGGTCTTTATGCTTAGGATCGACAACTTTTATACTTATCTTTGCGTCGGTAATTTCTTTATCAGTCTTTTCATCCTTCACCGTCACGCTTATATTGTGGGTAGTTCCAGGCTCAATTGTTTCTTTAATCTTCATTTCTTTGAGCATCTTTTGATGCTCTTCATTAGTCATGATCATGAAAGCGATCTTTATTCCCTCCACTAAAACTTCTTTAGTCGCCATCTTAGAGCTTTCCTCTTTACTGCTTCCACCGTGCCCATGTTGCGCTGGGCTCACTGAAACCAAAGCAAACAGAATTAAAAACAGACTTCCTAAGCCTCCCCAAAATCTTTTACCCATTTTTCCTTTCTCCTTTCTAAATTGCTATTTAAAATGTTCCTTAAAATTATTTTAGTTTTCCCTTCTTCAAGGCCCTCTCCTTCATCATGGCGAAGATCACTGGCATGATAATAAGAACCTGTATCGTGGAGGTAACCAGCCCTCCTAAAATCGGGGCAGCGATCGGTTTCATCACATCAGCGCCCACACCCGAAGACCACATGATGGGAATCAATCCCATCAGGGTTGTTCCAACGGTCATCAATTTTGGCCGAAGTCGAAGGACTGATCCCTCGACCGCTGCCTCGTGAATATCCTGCGGAGTCACAGGGCCGTTCATCAATCTTTTGTTTAACGCCTCTTTCAGATAGATGACCATGACCACCCCAGTCTCGACTGCCAGGCCGTAAAGGCCAATATAGCCAACCCAGACCGCCACACTAAAGTTGTATCCGAGGAGATACTGAAGGATGAGGCCCCCAGTCATGGCATAGAGCACAGCAAGCATTACCATGATGGATTCTGAGATGGAATGGAAGGTCATATAGAGCAGGATGAAGATAATAAAAAAGACAATGGGCATAAGGATTTTTAACCTCTCCTTCGCTCTGACCTGAAATTCATACTGCCCACTCCAGGAAAGGTAATATCCTCTCGGAAGTTTCAACTTCTCCTGAATCACTCTTTTAGCCTTTTCCACATATCCGCCGATGTCCCTTCCGGTCACATCCACATAGACGTAACCAGTGAGCATGGCATCTTCGTCTCGGATCATGGCAGGGCCTGTGGTATGTTTTATCTCTGCCAATTGTCCAAGAGGAATATGGAATACGGAGGGTGAAGAAGCCCCCATCGATTGCATCCCTGAGGTGCCTCCTCCTCTTACCGGAACCAAAATCCTTTTTATCCTTTCAAGATCATCCCGGAGTTCTCTCGGGTAACGAATATTAACAGGATATCGCTCTCTCCCTTCAACGGTCCGGGTGATATTCATCCCTCCCAAAGCTGACTGAATCACCTCCTGGACTTCGCCAACGGTCAGGCCATATCGGGCAATCGCTTCCCGGTTGATCTTGATATCCGTGAAATAACCCCCTGCCACTCGTTCGGCATAGACACTCCTTGTGCCAGCCACAGTTTTTAGAATGGCTTCAATATGGATGCCTATTTCTTCGATTGTCTTTAAATCCGGACCCGATATCTTAATCCCTACAGGAGTTCTGATTCCTGTGGTGAGCATGTCAATCCTTGCTCGGATGGGCATGGTCCAGGCATTTTGCAGTCCGGGAAATTGCATCTTTCGATCCATCTCTTCCACGAGCTCTTCATAGGTAATTCTTCGATGGGTTCCCAGCAGCTTTTCGGCAAGTGGCCTAAGCCATTCGGGCAGGTATGAATAATCTTTTCTTACCTTTCTCCACTCTCCTCTCGGCTTGAGATGAACTGTTGTTTCCATCATGCTGAAGGGCGCCGGATCCGTGGAGGTCTCTGCCCGGCCCACCTTTCCAAAGACGGTATGGACTTCGGGAAAGCTCTTGAGAATTTTATCTTGTATAGCAAGGATCCTTCTGGCCTCGGTGACGGAAATTCCGGGGCTGGTAATGGGCATATAGAAAATCGTCCCTTCATAAAGGGCGGGCATGAATTCACTTCCGATCTTAAAAAAGAGGGGAATGCTCAGAGGGATAAAAATAAAAGTAATCAGAAGGGCTGTTTTCTTCCATTTCAAAACCCATTGAATCACCGGTTCATAGAACCATCTAAAAAACCTGGAGACAGGATTTTCGGATTCTACCCTAAGTCGCTTCCCTTTTAAGAAAATGGTCATCAACACAGGAACGAGTGTAATAGCCAGAATGGAAGAAGCAGCCATAACAAAGGTTTTAGTATAGGCTAACGGCCGAAACATCCTTCCTTCCTGAGCCTCAAGCATAAAGATCGGCATGAAGGAGATGATAATAATGGCTAGAGCAAAGAAGATACCCCGGCCAACCTGCTGGCAAGCCCGTACAATGGTTGCCCAACTATTTCTCCGGTCGTCATCTGTCCCCTCAGAGAGGTGACGATAACCATTTTCCACCATCACGATTGAGGCATCGACCACAACTCCGATGGAGAGGGCAATTCCTCCAAGAGACATGATGTTGGATGTCAGTTTCAAAAAATACATGGGAATAAACGATACCATTACTGCAATTGGTAAGGCAAAGATGGGAATAAGGGCAGAGCGAAAATGGAGGAGAAAAACGATGATGACCAAACTAACAACAATAATCTCTGTGAGAAGCGTCTTCTGCAGGTTTTGAATGGAGAGCTTGATCAGTTCGGAACGGTCGTAAGTGGAAATGATTTTTACTCCTTCCGGAAGTCCTGGGGTAATCTCACTGATCTTCTCTTTAACGCGCTCAATGACCTTGAGAGCGTTCTCACCGAATCGCATGACAACAATGCCGCCGACGACTTCTCCTTTTCCATCCAGCTCCACAATCCCTCTGCGGATCTCGGGCCCAAGGCTGACCTGAGCAATATCTCGGAGAAGGATCGGAGTTCCCTGACGACTACTGACCACTATCTTCTGAATATCTTGGACGGACTTAATATATCCACGCCCCCTTACCATATATTCTCTGCCACCAAATTCGAGAAGTCTTCCCTCCACATCCGCATTCGACATTCTGACGCGCTCCATTACCTCCCTGATAGAAATGCCATAAGCGGACATCCGGTTCGGATCGATATTGATCTGGTATTGCTTCACAAAACCGCCGACGCTAGCTACTTCCGCCACTCCTTCGACGCTGGCCAGAGCATAGCGGAGGTACCAATCTTGAAGTGTTCTCAAGTCCGCAAGATCATACTTGCCGCTCTCATCCACCAAGGCATAAGTATAGACCCATCCTACTCCGCTGGCATCCGGTCCCAGAGTGGGGGTTACACCTTCAGGAAGTCTTCCCGAAATTTGCTGTAAATATTCAAGCACCCTTGATCTTGCCCAATATATATCCGTTCCATCTTCGAAGATTACATAAATATAAGAAAATCCAAAGTCGGAAAATCCCCTCACAGTCCTCACTTTGGGCGCTGAGATGAGAGCAGAAACGATGGGGTAAGTTACCTGATCCTCAATGAGATCTGGACTCCTTCCTTCCCACGTTGTATAGACAATAACCTGGACGTCGGAAATATCTGGCACGGCATCGAGAGGAATATAATTAATTGCATAGATCCCTCCTAACATCAATAAGAGGACGGTGACGAAAACCATAAACCGATTCTGCGCACACATCTCGATTATCTTCTCAATCATTTTCTGCTCCTCTTTACTACTTCCCTGGGTTCTCTTTTGTCATCTGCTTTGCGCATTCTAAATTCCTCAATTTCTCAGTCCCTTTCCCTTCCGGATTCATAACCTCCCTTACCCCCCTTTTATCTTAAGAGAGGGGAGGGGGTGATATTAATGGGCATGCCCAGGCACTCCCACCGCCTCTTTGAACTTGGATTCGGAGTCAATTAGGAAGTTGGCGCTCG
Organism: uncultured Syntrophaceae bacterium; assembly: GCA_964484485.1. GTDB lineage: Bacteria > Desulfobacterota > SM23-61 > SM23-61 > SM23-61 > CAZAGD01. Next base: position 20,019 of record CAZAGD010000212.1, on the reverse strand, counting down.
TCACCACCCGTTCGCCAACCTTTAACCCATTTAATATTTCATAGTAACCATCAACCTTGGCGCCTACCTTTACCTCTCTCGGCTCAAAATAGCCATTGCCTTGGTCTACAATAGCTATCTGTTTTAGGCCTGTATCAATAATTGCTCCATCGGGCACAACAGGTTTCTTTCCCAAGTGAACCCTGATCTCCACATTCGCATACATCTCGGGCCTTAGCTTTCCATCTGGGTTGGGAAATTCGAATCTTACCTTTGCTGTGCGAGTCTCTGGATTCAAAGAAGGATAGATATAGAGTACCTTCCCTGTAAAATATTCCTGCGGGAGATAAGAGAGTTGAATAGATGCTTCCTGTCCTAATCGAATAAATGGGAGCTCATACTCATAAATATCTGCATAAACCCATACAACTGAAAGATCGGCAATTTTAAAAAGGGGCATTCCAGGCATGACATTCATTCCTTTAAAAGCCATTCGTTCCCAAACAAAGCCGGCGAAGGGAGAATGAAGCGTAAGGCTTTTGGCTAATTGGCCTCTTTGCTCCAACGCTTTAATCTGCTCATCACTAATATCCCATAACTTCAGGCGGCGTTTGGCCGACTCTACCAGGAAATCACGGTCACCTAAGGCCTTGGCCATTCGTAAAGCAATGAGATATTCTTCCTGGGCCGAAACCAGTTCTGGGCTGTAAATGGTCAACAAGGGTTCTCCCTGGCGCACATACTTTCCAGTAAAATTGACATAGAGTTCTTCAATCCAGCCTCCGATTTTAGGAGAAACTATACCCACTTTTCTCTCATCATAATCCACCCTGCCTACAGTCCGAATTATTTTTTCAAGGGGCCGCATTTCTACTGTTCCGAATTTGACCCCAATTAATTGCTGACGTTCTAAAGAAATCTGGACCATTCGCGGAGTGATTTCTTTCATCTTCCCCTCTTTTTGAATTGTTTCCAAAGTCAGCTCTTTCAGTTCTCTTTCCGGGTCTTCATCTTTTTTGCCTTTCTCCAATTTTTCAGTGGCTAATTTCTTATCCGGCGGGGAAGGGGCAATCCCTTGCTCTTGGCTGCAGGCCGAGAGCCAAAAGAGAAATATTCCTATCATGGCCAATCCAACTAATTTTTTCATCTTCTTTTCCTTCCTTTATTTAAAAAATGATGGCCACTCTTTATAAATAACTCAGCATTTATTCTTTCCAGGCCGAGCCCAAAGCTTCTTCCAGTTGGGCCAGGGCTATTCCCAAGTCACTTATTCTCCTTTCGGCGGCCAGTTTATCATTTAGCCAGCCTGTATAGGCCATGATCAATTCGGCGAAGCCAACCATCCCTGTTTGATATCCCCGAGTGGCCACCTCCAAAGCCGCCTGGGAAAGACCCACTACCCGCTGACTATAGAGCGCCTCTTCTCTTTTCGCTTGGTCTAAACGAAACCAGGCTTCTCGAACCATGAAAATGGTTTCAGCCTCCATTTTTTTAAGATCGGCGCGCAGGGCAGCTAGTTTTTGTTTAGTCTCTCTAAGGTAAGCATCATTGGTCCCATACCAGGGCATTTTAGGCAAGTCTACCCCTGGGGAAGCAGTATTCTTCATCAAGAAGGGATCTTCCATTTTCATAGACCCCACTTGGGAGATGGCCTTATTCTGAAAAAAGGAAAAGCCCAGCGAGTAGGGCGGGTAGATCATTGTTTCGGCCATCTCGATCATCCGTTCCATTTTCCCAATCATCGCTTTCATCTGCCGTAATTCTTGCTTTTTGGCCAAGGCCAACGGATATAGACTGGCTAATGGCGGGACTATTACTTGCGGCTTTTGCACCTGAGGTCGGCTAAGGGAAGTCTCTGGCGGTAGGTCGAGAATCTCTAAAATTTTTACCTCGAGGTTGCCTTGTTCCTCGACCATAGTTCTTAATTCTTCTTGCATCTTATCTCGTACAATCCGCACCCTAATCAAATCCTGGAAACTTGCTTTCCCAGTCTCGTATTGAGCAGCCCCTACCTTCTCCAGCCTTTCCAGGAGGCTGAGCATTTCTTTGATAATTTCCTGTGCGCGCCTAATATAGAGAAGGTTCCAGTAAGTCTGGCGAATTTTGGTAATAGCGGTGCGCCGGGCAATCTCTAATGCTTCCCAAGAAGCATCAACTTGCGCAGTTATCACTTCCCCTTTTAGGGCTAGAATCCCTGGGAAAGGAAATTTCATCTCTAAGGCCTCGCTTTCGACCATAGGACCAATTCCGGTCATGAGTTCTTTAGTAAAAGCCGCATACTGCCTCAAAATTTCATCCAGATTGGCCACCTGGCTATAGGCTTCCAAGGAGCTCCGCCAAATCTTTTTAGCGGATTTAATTCCTGGATTGCGGAGCCAGGCCAGAATCTCCAGTTCGCTCAAGGTAAAATTTCTCTTTAAAACCTCCGCGGCCACAGAAGGATCTCTGCTCGCTGCCGATAATTCTTTAAACAACTGCGGATCAGGCTGATAAAAAACTCCTTTCTCCTCAGCCGCCTCTACCGCCTTTTGCCACTTTTCTTTCATCTCTTTAATCTTAGCCATCTGCTCGGCAAAATCCTTATCGGGACGGCTGGGCCAAAATTCACTCTTGGGCCTTGGCTGCGTATAATCTCGGAAAAAAGAAGTAGCCCCAAATCTCTCCCAATCCTTTTTTAGCTCTGGATAAGCAGTGCAGGCCGAAATCACGGCCAGGAGAAAAATGGGGGCCAGCGAAAAAAATATTTTCTTCATGGGTTCTCCTTGGCAGAAGGCTTTTCCCCTCTCCGGGTCAAACTGCGGCCCACCAGCCTTTCTAACTGAGCCAGATACCGCCCATAATCTGCTTTGGCTCTGGCCAGGGCCAGCTGAAAATTATAGAAGACAGACTGAGTTTCTATAAAATCGGTGAAACTACCTTGTTTTTCCCTAAACCATGTCTCGGCAATCTCCATGGCTTGCGCGGCCTGGGGGAGAAGTTGGTTCTGATAGAGGGAAATGAGGCGTTCCGAATTCTGCAGGCGGAAATAAACGTTGCGAATCATGGCCCTGGTCTCATTTAGCTGGCTCATTTTCAGGGCTTGAGCTTTGCGCTCCTCGGCCCGGGCTTCTTCCACTCGTCCCCTATTTTTATTCAGCCAGATAGGGACGGAAAGTCCAAATTGGACACCCACGGCGTCCCTAAATTCCTCAGGGACCATGTCCGGGTTTCCGCGAGCATAAGAAAGACCCAGGCGGAACATGGGCAGATATTCATATTTGGCTAATCCCGCTTTAGCCCGCGCCTTATTAATTTGCGCTTCCGCCAGGCGGATCTCTTCTTGATAATTCCGGGCCAGCTCATAGATTTCTTCCAGATTAAATAGAAGAGGGAGAAGGGTTTCTCCATCTTCAATCTTGATCTCCGCCCCAGGCGCTCGATTAAGAAGAGCATTCAATTGGGCCTTCTCCGTTTGGACCAATTCGGCCAAGAGGAGAGCATCATATTGCAACTGGGCCAGTTGTGATTGCGCCTTGACTACATCGAAAAAGGTGGCCCGCTCCTGGGCATAAGCCGTTTCTCCCACCTTCCGCAGGTGCTCCAAAAGATCCCGATGCAAAGCTACTACTCTTTGAGCATTCTTGATATAAAAAAGCTCATGATAAGATTCTCGAATTCCTACCACTAAGTCACGCAAAGTCTTTTCGTATTCTAAACGAGCCATTTCTATCTCGGCTTTTACTACTTCGCCAGCTTGGGAAAGTTTCCCTGGAAAAGGTATCATTTGCGAAATCATCAATTCATAAGTGGCCATCAAGGGCTTAGGATAAGCGGTAAAGCCGATTTCAGGGTCAGGGAGGCCTGTTTCCACTCGATATCTTTCAATAACTCCCTTCCAAGATTCCCGGGCTGCTTTTACAGAGGGATTAGTTTTAAAAGCATAGGATATTAAATCAGAGAGGGTACACCCTTCCTTAAGCTTCTTTTCCAGATCATCAATCGCCACTTCCCTGGAAAAGGCCGACCCCGTTAGGAATAGAAAGGCAAAAGTCACTAAACAAGCCGCCAAACTCCCTGGCCTCAATCTTATTATTTTCTTCATATAATCTGCTCCTCTTCCCCAAAAGATTTATCGGGCGGATTTAAGGACGCGCGCTTTCTATAAATTTGAAAATATCGGAAAATAAATTCTCTTCATTGATAATGGTAAATCCTGCTTTTCTGATAGCCGCCAGAGTAGGCCGATTGATATTATTGCCTAACAAACGCACAAAAAGCGGGTTTAACAAATCAAAAATTCGCCCCTTGATTCCGCGGGGGCGGACGTGCTCCAAGAAGAATATTTTCCCTCCTGGTTTCAACACTCTTTTAATCTCTTCGAGCCCTTTATCTGGATCAGCAACTGAGCAGAAGACAAAAGTGGAAACTACGGCATCGAAGCTGCCCGGGGGAAATTTTAGATCTTGCACATCCATATTATAGAGCGGGATGGAAAGTTTAAGCTGAGCGGCTTTCCAAGAGGCTTTGGCTAACATTTTTTTACTGATATCTATACCAGTTACTGATTTGTGGGGAGGATAGTAAGGAAAATTTTTCCCCGTACCTACTCCTACCTCTAAAATTTTATCCCCCTCTACTTGGGCAAAGAGCCTCTTTCTCCACTTTTTTCCGGCCATCATCTCCATAGGATTCTCTAAGAGATCAAAGATTGCGGCCAGTCGATCATATTTTTTGGCCACTGAATTTTTTACGATCAGTTTTAATTTCCTCAACCAGCAGTCCGTCGGCCAGCTTCAAAATCCTACCGGCAAATTGGGCATAACCAAAGTTGTGGGTCACCATGATAATAGTCATTCCTTCCCTATTTAGCTTCTGCAAGAGGTTTATTATCTCTAAAGAGTTTTTGGTATCTAAGTTGCCCGTAGGTTCATCTGCTAATAAAATAGGAGGATGGTTAACAATGGCCCGCGCCATGGCCACGCGTTGTTGTTCTCCTCCTGAAATTTGATTGGGCAAGCGATTGCTTTTGCCATCTAAACCCACTCGCCAGAGGGCCTCTTGGGCCTGCTTTCTTTTTTCTTTTCTTTTTATATTAATTGTGGCCAACGGCAACATCACATTTTCTAACAAAGTTAGATAAGGAACCAAATAAAAGTTCTGAAAGACAAACCCCAAATATTGCCGCCGGAAATCAGCCCTTTCTTCATTTCCTAAAGAATAAACATCGATTTGGTCTACCCAATATTTCCCTTGGGTAGGCGAATTCAGCGCACCCATGATGGAAAGAAGGGTGGATTTTCCTGAACCGGATTCGCCCATGATGGCTATCCATTCTCCAGAACTAATCCGAAAAGTAATTCCTTTTACTGCTATCACCGCAGATTCTCCCTGACCATATTGTTTTATAAGATTTTCTCCTTGCAAAATAGCCATCCTTCTCCACCTCTTATAAGGCTCGCAGAGCTTCATGGGGATCCAAGTTAGCTGCCAACCTTGCTGGGTAATAGCTAGCCGCCAACCCCAAAATTGTAGCCATTGCTAAAGCTAAGCCAGCTAATAAAGGGTCTATAGAAAGGGACACATGGTGGCCGCTGGTAAAGAAAGGGATGATGGCTTGCGCTGCTCCTAAACCAGTAAAGAAGCCTAAAACTCCGGCGACCACCGAAATAATCCCGGCTTCGCCCAAGATAATTTGCATAATATGCTTGCTCCGAAACCCAACGGCCCGGAAAATACCAATCTCGGCTGTCCTTTCTTTAACACTCCCCATCATAGTAACTAAGACCACTAAAGCCCCCACCAGGGCTACCAGAGCAGAAAAAACGTAAGCAGCTTTTTGAAAATGGCTCAAGGCCTCTAAGCGACTTTCCACTACCTGTTTGACTGCCATAACCTTAGCTCCTGGAAGGATTTCCGAAATCTGGCGAACCATCTCTTCGATAGGGCAGCCCACACATAAGGCCGCCACTTCCGCCATGGAAATCCGTCCTTCTTTTTTCAGGATGCTTTGAGCTTTCTCTAAGGGGGTGAAAATTATTTGATCGTCTTGAGAACCTGTGGAATTGAGGATACCAGTTATCGCCATTGTTTCTCCGTTTATTTTTAAATATTCTCCTTTCTTAATTCCCAGAGCCTTAGCCGCCTCAGCGCCTACCATTAGCCCCTCTTTATCTGGAAGAGTCCCTTGATACGTCCACCATGGCCGCAAATAATGAATAGTTTTAAAATCAATTCCTGCCAGAAGCACCTTTTTATTGGCGACATCAACTACCCCTAATACTAAGGGCCCGACCGCAGCTACATTGGCGGCGTTTTTGATAGATTTAATTTTCTCCAAGTCAGCTTGTTTTATCTCTTCCATTTCAAAAAGAACACCGCCTAAAGAAAGGCCTCCATAAGACAAAGTAAGATTTTGGGTTTGAGGCAAAATCAGGATGTTAGCCCCATATTCATCTAATTTATGAGCGATATCTTCGGTTAAGGCTTTGACCAAGGAGAAAAAGGTGACCACTGCGGATACTCCCACCATTAGGCCTACTAAAATAAAAATAGCCTTGGTTTTTCTCCTTCTCAGATTCTTCAAGGCAATGCTCCCTAAAGTCATCTTTTGCCCTCCTTAAAATTAAAATACTTCGCTCCAGCTAATATGTCTTTAATTTCGATTATCACCTGGTCCCCTTTTATTTTCCTCTTTAATGGTGCAGGGTTACAACCTCCTTGCGCTTCGTTAATTAGTATGGAAGCAAAACGCCGTCCGCAATTGCGGCAAATCATAAAATCTCCTTTTTGATAATAGCCTTTACCCTCTTGCCAGCAAACATCGCAAGCATCAAAAGCCGCTCGAATAAGGCCATCCGAACTTTTAATAATGAAATATCTGATGGTCAGATTATTAGCGGTTTTGTAATGAAAAAATTTTGCTTGGCCATTCTCAAAAAGCTTCACTGGATAAATTATTTCTTTTGCAGAGTCAGCAGCTTGGCTTATTTCCAAATTGGTGAACATTAAAATTAAAAAAAGCAAGCTGCTTAAATAAAAGGCTATGGAAGCAGTCTTTTTTATTCTTAAAAATTTTTTAAAATAGTTAATCATCTTTCCTCCCTTTAGAAATTCTCCAAAATTTTTCCATTTTGATAGATATAAGACTTGACCATCTTCCCGTCTTTTTGAATATCTATTTGCCAATGGCATCCATAATTGATTACTTGGGCAGTTAAATTTTCCGCACTTGGATTTTCCTTTTTATAGGCCGTAAGAGCTGCCTCCTTCGCTTCTTTTTCGAACTTTGGATTTAGGAGACCGCTTGGAGAATTCTGCTTTTGGCCACCACCCCTCGGGCCAGGTAAACTACAACATCCCCCAAGCTGAAAACGGTTAGAATATTTATTTAAATCATAGATTTCTACTTGGGCTTTTTGCCTAGCCTGAATCAGCCAAGAATTGATGTTTTCGTCGCCTGCTAAACCAGAAGTACTTTTAGCTGAGCTGACTGCTTTCCACATCAGCAGATGGCGCACATAGTTTTGCAAACTTTCTTTAAAAGCGCGATCAATTTCCAATTTGTCCCAACTGCCCGAAGCTTGGCGGAGGATTTCCTTCATTTCTTTCTGTACTTCTTCTTCATGGATGCTAATTCCTAGCCGGCGCGCTTCTTGGGCTATTAATTTTTCCGTGATCATATCTTCTAAAATTTCTCTGGCCAATTGGGCGAGAAAGATTTGCCCTTTTTCTCCGCTGAAAATTTCTTGACCATATTCATGTCGCCAAAATTCCTTAGCATCTTCTACCCTTCTTTGCCAATTAGACCGGAGAATCTTTTCGCCATTAACCGCGGCTACTGGTTTTGGCCAAAGAACCTCCAGAAAAAAAATCCGATCCCCCAAACCTTTATGCCAAAGCAGCAGCCCAGTTAAAAACAAAAGGGAAATGGAAAAAATAATACTGAAAATCAAAATTTTTGGGGGCCTGGGGGAGCTTATTAGGGTTAGGCACTGCGGACAATAAAGTTCTCCTTCTAACTTTTCTTTTCCGCAATGCAGGCACCTCTGCGGATTCATAAAAAACTGCTCCTTTCTCCCATCCCTTTACGCAAAAAGAAGGCCACCAAATTAGATGACCCTAAATTTTCTTTAATTGTTTGAAAATAAAAGATAAAAAAAGAAAAGATTTTTTAGGCTGGGCTTAAAGGTGCCAAATTTTTTCCCAAAATACCTAATCTTTTTTCCCGAATTGGGAATTTTTTTCGCAGAATTAAAAGTGCAGGAAATAATTATATTCCGTATTCCTTCAATTTATTCTGCAAGGTGCGGCGGGTAATTCCTAAAATTTCCGCAGCTCGGGAACGGTTCCCTCCGGTATCTTCTAAAGTCTTCAAGATTAAGGCTCTTTCTATTTGGGCCAGAGTAATCCCGGGCAGGAAATCAAGTTCTTGAGCTTCTTTTTCTTTAGCCAAAGCTTGAATTTGCGGCGGCAAATCCACTGGGGCCACCACTTCTCCGCGCGCTATAATTACTGCTCGTTCAATAGTATTTTCCAACTCGCGCACATTTCCAGGCCAGGGATAGCGGACTAATAAATCCATAGCTTTTCCAGATATGGCCTTTAATTCTTTGCGATTTTTCTCCCGATAAAAGTTGAAAAAATGATTGGCCAAGAGCGGAATATCTTCTCGTCTTTCTCGTAAGGGGGGAAGAATTATAGGGACTACATTTAAGCGATAAAAAAGATCCTGCCGAAAACGACCTTCTTTGGTTTCTTTTTCTAAATTTTTATTGGTGGCCGCAATAATGCGTACGTCCACTTTGAAAGTCTGGTTGCTCCCTAAAGGCTCAAATTCCTTTTCTTGCAAAACGCGCAGGAGCTTTACCTGGGTGGAGGGACTCATCTCGCCAACTTCATCGAGAAAAATTGTCCCCCGATGGGCCATTTGAAATCTACCTTCTCGGCGAGCCAAAGCTCCAGTGAAAGCTCCTCTTTCATGGCCAAAGAGCTCACTCTCTAAAAGAGTTTCTGGAAGAGCCGCACAGGAGACTTTAACGAAAGGCTGATTTTTCCGGAGACTATTCTGATGAATAGCGTTGGCTACCAGTTCTTTCCCTGTTCCGCTCTCACCTTGCAAAAGCACAGTAGCGTCAGAGGGAGCTACCAGCGCCAGAGTATCAAAAAGTTCGCGCATCTTGGAACTCCGGCCAATTAAACGGGAGAAATCAAAGCGATCTCCCAAACGTTCTTTCAGAAAAATATTTTCCGTGCGCAGATCATACAGCTCCAAGGCTTTTTCAATGAGCACTTTCAATTCTTCGATGTCCAGAGGTTTCGTTAAATAATCAGTGGCTCCAGCCTTGAGGGCTCCCACAGCAGTTTTCACGGAGGCATAGGCGGTCATAATGATCACCGGAACTAAAGGACTTATTTTCCGGATCTCCGCCAAAGTCTCCAGGCCATCCATAGTCTGCAGACGCAGATCTAAAAGGATCAAATCAAAAGTTTCCTGTTCTACCGCCCGGATAGCCTCTGGGCCGTCGGCCGCTTCCGCGACCTGGTAGCCTTCTTCTTTTAATACAGCCCTGAGCATTAAACGATGGCTCTCTTCATCATCGATCACCAGCAGGCGGCGGGTAGTCTTCATTTTATTTTCCTCTTAAATAATTTGCTAAGTTCTTTCATTTTCGCCAAAAATAATAGAAAAAGCCGTTCCTTTCCCCAGGGCACTTTTTACCCGGATCTCCCCGCCATGACTTTCTATGATCTGATGGACGATGGCTAATCCCAAACCCGTTCCTTTTCGTTTCGTACTAAAGAAAGGTTCAAATACTTTTTCTAAATCTTCCTCTGGAATCCCGCGCCCAGAATCTTCTATAATCACCTCTACTGTTTTAGGTGAAATTCCTTTTTTTAGGGTCAGGCGAATTTTCCCCCCTTGGTCCATCGATTCTATAGAATTTAAAAGTAAATTAAGAAAAGCTTGAGATAATTGGTCTCTATCCACTAAAGCCCTGGGTAAGTTTGCCTCATAATATTTCTCTACTTCGATTCTTCTCTTTTTTAGCTCATCATTTAGAAGCTGGAGAGTATAATCTATAATCTCCGGTAATAAATGGCTTTCGCGTTGGGGTACTTTAGGGCGGGCAAAATCCAGGAGCTCCGTAATTACCCGGTTTAGTCTGTCTACCTCTTGCACCATAACAGCGGCGTAACTTTGTTCCTCTTCTTGTCCTTTAAAGCGTTTTAAAAAATATTGAGCAAACCCCCGAATAGAGCTTAAAGGATTGCGGATCTCGTGAGCTACTCCAGCAGCTAAACGCCCCAAGGAAGCCAAACGCTCGCTCCGCCGCACTTTCTCATGCAAATCTTTTATCTCGCGTAAATCGCGCAGAAGGATGACGGAGCCCATCTCTCGCCCCATTTCGTCTTTAAGGGGAGTAATGCGCAGGCACAAAGGAATTTCTTGCTCAGGAGAAGGTCGGAAAATAATTTCTTGGTCTCTAATCTCACCTTGCTCTCTCTCTGATTCCCAAAGGGATTCGAGACGCAGCCCTAAAATCTCGCTAATTTTCTTTTTCTTTAAGGTCTCTGCCGGCAATCCCAGAATTTCTAAAGCCCGCCGATTCCAAGTCACCATCTTCTCCTGGGGATCGACAGTGATAATGCCGTCAGCCACACTTTCCAGAACGTTTTCCGTATAAGTCTTCATCTGGGCTAAACTTCTATCAACGAGATAATAATTTTGCAAAATAAAAATAAAGTAGAGGGCGCCCCCTCCTAAAACTAATAAAATTCCGCCCATAAGAAATGCGTGGAATATATCTTCTCGGCGAGCTTTTTCAAAAGTCTCTAAAGGCATGCGTATTAAAATAATTTTATCCCGGGCCCATTGCGGAATATTATCTTCCTTGGTAGATTCTGTTATTTCCTTCACTGGCCATTTAGCGGCAGGAAATGAAAAGGGACGAAAGGGTTTTATAATTTCTAAAACCCTTTTTCCTGCCTGAGGATCTTGATAGCGCCTAATCACCCCTTGGCTCTTTAATAGAATAACCAAAGCGGAGGCATCTTTAATTCCTTCGGCCGAAAGCCGTTTATCTTCTTCCTTCTCTATCTTCCCAGTGGCCCAAACTTTTCCTTGTTCATCAAAAAGAATAATACCAGCCAAGGCCGGTTCTTGGGAAACTTCGGTAATAAGCTTCTTAATCCGGGAAAAGTCCAGCTGCTGCTGAGGAGGGTCTACTCTCAGGCCAGCCTCAATAGCCCTGGCTAAGCCCAAACCTTCGCGGAGCAATAACTCTTCTGCTCTTTCTCGTTCCCGGCTTATATTGCGATAAGTGGATATAGCAATGACCACCAGCAAAGTAAGGACTGTAATGACAATAGTCAAAGCCGGCAGATAAAGGAACTTAAACCTTTTCCCTTTATTCATTTATCGAAACTCTGTAATGGGCATGAATAAAAAATATAGACAAGGCCCAAAAATAACAATCGAAATAAAACACAGTCAGGGAGTAGTTGTTTGGCATATGGGGGAATATTCCATAAGTTCCTTTATGGTTGAATTTTCACTGCATATAGGGCATTTAGGATTTTTTAAGATCTTTACTTCCTCAAATTTGAGGCTCAAAGCGTTAAAAAGTAAAAAACGCCCGGCCATGGATTGGCCAATCCCTAAAATTTCTTTCAAAGCTTCATTGGCTTGTAACAAGCCTATGACCCCGGCCACCGCCCCTAAAATCCCCGCTTCTTGACAACTGGGGACTAAACCAGGAGGTGGAGGTTCCGGGAAAAGACAGCGATAACATGGTCCTCCAGCATGGGGTTTAAATGTGCTTAGTTGGCCATCAAACCTCAAAATGGCTCCTGATATAAGGGTCTTTTTTTCAAAGAAACAGGCATCGTTAACGAGAAAGCGCGTTGGAAAATTATCGCTGCCATCGAGGACAAGGTCATACTCTCTGATTACTTCTCTTATATTTTTAGCATCAATCCGCTGCGGATAGATTTGTACTTTTATTTCCGGATTGAGGGCTTCCAGAGTGCGTTTTGCTGATTCTACTTTTAACAGCCCTATGTCTGCTGTGCGGTGTAATATTTGGCGTTGCAGATTGTTAAGCTCTACCCGATCCGAGTCTGCCAAGCCTATAGTACCTACGCCCGCTGCCGCCAGATAGAGAGCCGCTGGTGATCCTAAGCCTCCTGCCCCTAAGATAAATACTTTGGCGGCCGCTAATTTCTTTTGCCCTTTTCCGCCCACTCCTGGTAAAATGATTTGGCGCGAGTAACGCTGAATTTGTTCTGCTGAAAAAGTAGGCATTTTATCACCCTTAGGATTTTGATTTATGATACCACTTTGTAGTATCTAAAGTCAACAACTATGGTAAGAGGGAAAAATTATGGATAATAAAAAATTCCTAACTATCCGCCGGGACCTCCAAAAAACCCAAAAAGAGATGGCCCAACTTTTAGGACTTTCCCTCAAAGCGGTACAAAGTTTTGAGCAAGGATGGCGCCATATTCCTGTGCATGTGGAGCGGCAAGTGCTTTTTTTATTGGCCATGAAAGGAAAAGGACAAGAGAAGACCCGGAATTGTTGGGAAATTAGGCAATGCCTTCCGAAACAGCGCCAGAATTGCCCGGCTTGGGAATTTCATTGCGGTCACCTCTGCTGGTTTATCAACGGTACTATCTGCCAGGGCCTACCCCAAAAAAATTGGCAGAAAAAAATTAAAATTTGTCAAAAATGCTTGGTGTTCCAGTACATCTTTAGTCCTGACTAATTGTTTAATATGATAGCCTCCCAACAGATTCAATATTATCTCCTTTGATCTTACTCCGGGCGCGCGGAAGTACCCCAAAAAGCCTTCTTCCTTATCTTTTAAAATAATTATGTGCTTACTTTAATTTCGGAGAAAAGAGCCCGGGGATAATTTTAAAAAAAGAATTACAATGAAATCTAAAAAGTGCGTGAGGGTCAGGCCAAAAAACTGACCGTCTAACAGTTTTAATATTTCTCGTCAGCAGGAAACGGGCGGGAGGGGGAGAGGCGAAATTAAAATCGGCTGGGAAATGACTATTTCTCTCTTACCCACCTTCTCTCCGCAAAGAACGGCGGGGACAAGCGAGTCTGCTCTAAAGAGCACAAAAATAAGTCCCGCTTTCTCCTTATACAATATTAATCTTCCCCGCCCCTGCCTATGAAATAACCAGCGCCTTATTTTAATGAGCCCTGCTCGCTTCCGCCTGAGCCCAAAATTGGTTTAATAACCTCTCTTAGATTCTAATTTAAAAGTGATAGAGGGGCAGACCAAAAAATTATTGACAATAATACCACAATGTGGTATGAATAAAAAATAAATTTTCTGCCCGGGAGGGAAAGATGAGTTACATTTTAGGTTTAAAATGTCGCGAGTGTGGACGCCATTATGGCCAAGAGCCCTTCCACGTCTGCGAATTTTGCTTTGGGCCCTTAGAAGTAGATTATGATTATCAAAGAATTAAAAAGGTGCTCACCCGCCAGATGATCGAACAACGTCCTTTTACGATGTGGCGCTATAAAGAACTCCTCCCTCTGGATAAAGAGCCCCAAATTGGTTTATGGGCAGGGGGAACTCCATTATTAAAGGCTGACCGCTTAGCCCGGGTACTGGGTGTGGCTGAGTTATACATTAAAAATGATGCGGTTAATTTTCCTACCCTTTCTTTTAAAGATAGAGTAGTCTCGGTGGCTCTCTCTAAAGCCAAAGAATTTGGTTTCGAAGTAGTAGCTTGTGCCTCCACTGGAAATTTAGCTAATTCCGTAGCCGCCTTGGCGGCCACTAATGGCTTAAAAAGCTACGTCTTTATCCCGGCCGATTTGGAGCAAGGGAAGGTTTTAGGAACTATGATTTATGGCACTAACCTCATTGGCATAAAAGGGAGCTATGACGAAGTTAATAGATTATGCAGCGAAATTGCCGGAAAATACGGCTGGGCTTTTGTGAATATCAACATCCGCCCTTATTATGCGGAAGGATCAAAGACTTTCGGCTTTGAGATCGCGGAGCAATTAGGTTGGCGTTTACCCCGCCATGTGATCGTGCCCATGGCCGGTGGTTCTTTAATCACTAAAATCTGGAAGGCTTTTCAAGAATTGCAGAAAATAGGCTTGGTCGAACCATCCCCATCCCGCATATATGGCGCCCAAGCAGCTGGATGTGCCCCTATTGTGACGGCCGTAAAACAAAGAGCAGAACTAATTAAACCTGTTCGGCCGCAGACTATTGCCAAGTCTTTATCCATTGGCAATCCGGCTGATGGTTATTATGCGCTGCAAACTATTCGGGAGAGCGGTGGCTGGGCCGAGGAAGTGAGTGATGAAGAAATTGTGGAAAGTATGAAACTCTTAGCCGAAACCGAAGGTATTTTTACAGAAACTGCCGGCGGGGTTACCGTGGGAGTGACCAAAAAGTTGCTTGCGCAAGGGATTATCCCCAAAGATGAAAGTATAGTTATCTCCATAACTGGTAATGGTTTAAAGACGCAGGAGGCGATCTTGGGCAAATTAGGGAAAAGCCAAATTATTAATGCCAAGCTGACCGAATTTGACGCTTTAGTAAAGGAAAAATAAAACTTTATAAAATTTTTTCCATGACTCCTCGAGAGAAAATTAATAAAAAAGCTATTGCCCTTCTTTCGGGCGGGTTAGATAGTACCTTGGCCATTAAATTAATCCTTGCTCAAGGGGTGGAAATTACGGCTGTTAACTTTACTAGTCCCTTTTGTAACTGTTCCTCTCGTAAAGGAGGGTGCCTGCACCAGGCTAGAAAAGTAGCTGACGAAATGGGTATTCCTATTAAAGTAATTCCCAAAGGTATGGACTATTGGAAGATGGTCGAAAACCCGCCTCATGGCTATGGGCGGGGCATGAATCCCTGTATCGATTGCCGCATTTACATGCTCAAAAAAGTAAAAGAATTAATGGCTCCTTGGCAAGCTTCCTTCATTATCACCGGGGAAGTTTTGGGCCAAAGGCCTATGTCCCAACATTGGCCGGCGCTCCAATTAATTGAACGGGAAAGTGGTTTAGAAGGCCTAATTCTAAGACCCTTATCGGCTAAGCATCTTCCTCCGACCATTCCCGAAAGGGTAGGAATTGTGGACCGGGAAAAACTTTTTGCCCATTGCGGGCGATCCCGAAAATTTCAAATTAATTTGGCCCGAAAATTTAATCTCAGGGATTACCCCTGTCCGGCCGGAGGGTGCTTACTTACTAACCGAGTGATTGCTCGTAGACTAAGGGATTTATTCCTTTATGTACCTAATTACACAATGGCCGATCTGCATTTTCTTAAAATAGGAAGACATTTCCGTTTAAACCCAAGGCTCAAAATAGTCGTAGGGCGTAATCAGGAAGAGAATGAACGGCTGCGGAATCTGTGGAAGGCAGATGTACCTTTATATTATCCTAAAAATTTTCGAGGCCCCATCGCTATCGCTTTGGGAGATTTAGATCATAACCACCAAATGATCGGGGAGATCATGGTTTCTTTTAGCCAAGAGGAAAAAAAACCTTACCTAATCGGTGAAAAAATCGGGGAAGAAGAAAGAATTTTTCCGGTGACCAGAAAATTCCCCCGGGAGCAGTTGAACTCTTTTAATATAGGAGGATAATGACGGAAAGTATGGCAGTAAACCCTAATTTGGAGGTGCACAAGGAGCTAAACCTAAAAGGAAAAGTTTGTCCTTATACTTTTATCGAGACCATGTTAACTTTGGAAGAAATGAAAGGAGAGGAAATCTTACGCGTGATCGTGGATTATCCGCCAGCAGCCTGCGATGTTCCCCGCAGTTTAAAGAATGAAGGTTATGAAATTTTGGACGTCGCCAAGATTAACGAAACCGATTGGGCCATAATTGTAAAGAATACAGGTGTTGATAAAATTGCATAGTCGGAGGAGAAAATGCCAGTTTTAATCAGAATCCCCACCCCTTTAAGAAAGCTAACAGCCGGCCAAGAAGAAGTCCAGGGATGGGGGAGGACGGTCGGAGAAGTTCTACTAAATTTGGGAAAAGATTATCCAGGCCTCCAAGAACGTCTTTTCGACGAGCAGGGGAATTTGCGAAAATTTATCAATGTGTATTTAAATGATCAAGATATTCGCTTTTTGAATAATTTAGATACACAAGTAGCTGAGGGTAACATTCTTTCCGTAATCCCTGCTATTGCTGGAGGAACTTACCAAAAGAAAACTAAGAAAAAATTCTATCTCACTTTTCCCCAACGTCTTATTCAAAAACCGGTTATTTATCAAGTAGGAAAGAAATTTCAAGTAGTCACTAATATCCGCCAAGCAAGCGTCTCGCAAGAAATCGGGTTAGTCGCTCTGGAATTAGCGGGCGAAGAAAAAGAAATTGAAAAAGCAACTAAATATTTAAAGAAATTAGGCATCAAAGTGGAGGCTATTGAAAAAGACGTAATCGAATAATCTTCTTTATTTTACTTACTGTGGATATTTCCCTTCTTGGCTAAAATTTGTCCGCGGAAAAGATTTTTTTGACTTTTTTCCAAAAATTTGGGGATAAAAATTCCCCAGCATGGAGGGAGCGCCCGGTGGCGCGCTATGACTTTTTGGCTGGGAGGAGGGTTTTAATATGGTCGCCCAGAAAATTTTTGCTTCCGTAAGCGAAAAAGAGGTGACGCGAGCGATAATTGATGGTTTTGCCAAGCAGTTCACAGAATTGGTAGAGAGTGATTGTCTCATCATTGGAGGAGGACCGAGTGGTTTGATGGTAGGGAGGGATTTAGCTTTGCACGGTTTAAAAACGCTTATTGTAGAGAGAAATAATTATATTGGCGGAGGTTTTTGGATCGGCGGATACTTGATGAATAAAGTTACCGTAAGAGATCCTGGACAGAAAATTCTGGAAGAGTTAGGAATTCCTTATGAACAGGTTAGTGAGGGTCTTTACATGGCTGATGGCCCTCATGCCTGCTCCAAATTAATTGCTTCGGCCTGTGATGCAGGGGTTAAATTTGCGAATATGACTATCTTTGATGACGTGATTTTAAGAGAAGGGCAGCGCGTCTGCGGTGCTGTGGTAAACTGGACTCCGGTACAAGCTCTCCCGCGGGAAATCACCTGTGTGGATCCTATTGGTCTTGAAGCCAAAGTGGTGGTAGATTCTACAGGTCATGATGCCTGTGTAGTAAAAAAACTTGAGGAACGAGGAATCCTTAAAACTTGTGGATATGGAGCGATGTGGGTTGAACAATCCGAGGACCTGGTGGTAGAACATACTGGCGAAGTGCACCCTGGTCTGTTTGTCACGGGTATGGCAGTAGCCACTACTTATGGGCTTCCCAGAATGGGCCCTACCTTTGGGGGCATGTTGCTTTCGGGGCGTAAAGCAGGTCAGCTTATTCTTAAAAAAATAAAACAAACTTTATAATTCATAAATGAATAACCTCTTAGACCGAATTCCCTCTTGCTTGGAGATCTATGAGGAAGGAGATATTAGCATTATAAATTTAAATGAATTAAAAAATTATCTCCAAGAAAAAACAGCTATACAAGTTTTTCTGCGGGGTAATATTTATGGAAACCTTTCTATAGAGCAGACGGAAATAATCGCCCAGAAGATAGCGCGCTTAAGAATAAAGGACCCTCAAAAAAAATTCTTGCCCAAAACCCCTCTTGATGGGGAAGTGCACTATGAAAAAGAAAAAATAAAAGTTCCCAGATGGAGATCCTGGGGAATTCTTTATGAAGGAATCTTATATCAAGCATTGCTGAGAGATCATATTTTAAAGGAAAGGCTGAACGAAAGTTATTGTTCAATTGTTATCACCAATCAACTCCTAGGTACCTGGGAACAATATGATCAAAGATATCATGTCCGAACTAGTCTTTATGGTTTTCCTAACATAATTTCAGTAGCTGGATTGGTTTTGGCACCCGCAAAACCAAGAGAATTTTATTTTATGAGACAATTGGGCCTGCCCAAAAATATGTTAAAAGAGGAGTTCAGAGGCAGATTTCTCCATCATGGAGACCCCAGAACAACAGAGGTATTAAAAGGGTACATAATGCAGGCTTTTTTTTATTATTTAATAGAAAATCCTTTTTGTGAGGATCAAGATTGTCGCCTTTTTAACAGTCATTGGCAAGAAGAGATGCTCCGTGCCCAACTAAATGGTAAGCATGAATTTTGTCCAGAACATGAAGAAATTCTTAATCGAGTTAAAGACCGAAAGAGGAATGCGCAATCTTCACCGGGAGCCTGAAAAATTTTAGCTTAAAGGTCTGATTAAGCCCCATGGTTTAAGTCTTTCTTACCGTAAAGTTCAGTTGTAGATAGTATTAAGCGGTCTTAAAACAGAAAACAACTTTTAAATATTCATGAAAATTAAAAGTAAGGGAGAATGTTATGGCCAAATTTTTTACGGACAATTCCTTATCTATTGGCAATACCCCCTTAGTGCAGATTAACAAAATGGCCCAGGGGCTTAAGGCAAAAATTCTCGGCAAGATCGAGGGCCGAAATCCTTCCTATTCTGTTAAATGCCGAATTGGCGCAAGTATGATTTGGGATGCGGAAAAGAAAGGCTTACTTAAACCGGGCATGGAGATCATTGAGCCAACAAGTGGAAATACAGGTATTGCTTTGGCTTTTGTGGCCGCTGCCCGGGGATATAAAATCACCATTACTATGCCAGATACGATGTCTATCGAGCGGCGGAAAGTGCTGGCTATTTTGGGGGCAAATATCATACTGACCCCGGGCCACAAAGGAATGATGGGAGCCGTGGAGGAAGCTGAACGAATTGCTGCAGCCAGTCCCAAGTATTTTATGCCCCAACAATTTAAAAATCCCGCCAATCCTGAAATTCATTTTCGGACGACTGGTCCAGAGATCTGGGAGCAAACGGCAGGAGAAATCGATGTCCTCGTATCAGGAGTAGGAACAGGGGGAACGATTACCGGGATCTCCCGTTATATTAAATTAGAAAAAAGGAAACAGATCACAAGCGTGGCTGTTGAACCTGAAGAAAGCCCGGTGATCACGCAACGGCTGGCCGGGCAAGTACTAAAGCCCGGTCCGCACAAAATTCAAGGAATAGGGGCAGGCTTTATCCCCGACACTTTAGATTTAGCCATGGTGGATCGAGTGGAAAGAGTTTCCAGTGAAGAAGCGATTGCCTATGCCCGAAGACTGGCCAGAGAAGAGGGAATTCTTTCAGGTGTAAGCTCAGGAGCGGCTATTGCTGCAGCTTTAAGGCTAGCCCGGAGCGGGGAGTTTAATGGCCAGACCATGGTGGTTATTCTTCCTGATGCCGGGGAACGCTATCTCACCGGTCCGCTCTTCGAGGGTATTTTCGATGAAGCCGGCCTGCCCAGGATTTAGATTACCTAAAAAAGGGTAGCTCTGTTAGCTCTGAATTAAAGGGATTTTCCGTATTTCTTTTATCTTTAATAAAAAACGCTCAAATTAGATTAAAGAGATTTCTGCAAAACCGACTTTTCAGTCACTCCCGCGAAAGGAGGAGTCCAGAAATGCCTTGAAAATACTGAATTCCCGCTTTTATAGGAATGACTGAATTACATCCCGAAGGACTTTTGCAGAGATCTCTTTAAAAATAATAAATTATAATACCAGAAGGATTTTAAGCAAATTTGCCGAAAGATAAAATTTGCCTTTACCTGCCAGAAATTTTCCTAAAAAAAATAATCACCCATGCTCAGAAAGAATATCCTTTGGAATGCTGTGGGCTATTGGCCGGAAAAAGGAGAAGAATTATCAAGGCTTACCCTATGCAAAATAAGGAAAGGAGCTCTTCCTCTTACCTTATGGACCCGGAAGAGCAGTATAAAGTTTTTCAACAGATTGAACGAGAAAAGCTGGAATTATTGGCTATTTATCACTCTCATCCCTTCACCCCTGCATATCCTTCTGCGAAAGATATCGATCTGGCCTTCTATCCAGAGGCTTTAATGGTGATTATTTCTCTAATAGCTTATTCAAAGCCCGCTATAAACCTCTTTCAGGTCAAGCAGGGAAAGGTCAAAAAAGGCATCTTGAAAATTTTGCCTT
>CAZAGD010000211.1:0-48132 GCA_964484485.1 uncultured Syntrophaceae bacterium | reverse complement strand
CTTAATCGTCTTGCTAAATTTATTAATGGGAACATAAAATAAACGACATCTTCATGCGTGGTTCGGCAAGCCCCAAGGGCTTGCCCTACGAGAAATTAAAAATACCTCAAATGTAGGGCAAGGGCTTGTCCCTTGCCGCATTGGGTTTCATTTCTTATGGGCAACTACGATACAATTTCATTGGGGCAAGCCCACAAAGCCAGACCACGGAGTAAGATAAGAGTGATAACTGTAAATTTAATTGCTCCGATTAATAGTTATCCGCCCTTGGCGGAAAATCGTTGGTCGATTTTGAACCTCTTCTTCTCCCGCCGATGCTTCTTCATTCATGCCTGCCTCCGGCCTGCCTCTGGCCTGCCTCTGGCCCGCCTCTGGACATTTCTCGCCATGGCGACACAGTCTCGCTGGCTCGCCATTACCAAAGTCCGCGCCGCTTGTTTTTTTTACAGAATAGATAAAGTAAGAGAGCTTGGTAGAATGGAGAGACCTTTAAGAGTCTCAGCGAACGTTATCCAGACTCTTTGCTTTGGAAAGCTTCTTCAGCCTCGCAATAAAGAGCAGAAGCCTCGCCTTCATATTTGGGGGAAAAATGGAAAATAATGAGTTTTTTTGCTTTAGACCGTCGGGCCAAGTTTCCGGCTTGCCAAGCCGTAAGATGACCGCGGGCCGCAGCCCGCTGAGCATCTTTCTCAAGAAAAGCTGCTTCGCAGAAAAATAAATCAGCCCCTTCGGCCAGTTCCAGAATTTTCTGGATATTTTCTTCATGGTAGAGACAGTCAGAGACATAAACTATCTTTTGGCCAGGCGTGATAGTTAAAGCTTTTTGCAAATAACCCAGGGAAAAGGCTTGTACCTTATTCCCTTTCGGATCAATGGGCACGGGCAGAAGAAAATCTTCTCTTTCCCCCCTCCAGATGGCCGTCTTCAATTCTTTCAGCCAAGGCCCCACAGGGAGGCCCAAGCGCGCTAAAATTTCTTTATGCACATTGATATGAAAACGTTCTTGTAAAGCAAAAGCTAAACAGGGGATGAAATGATCAAGATGAGCAATGCGGATTTGGATTTGCGGATCTTCGGCTATTACCCCAAGGAAAGGCTCTTCTTTTTCTTTACCTGGGTTGAAACGATCATGACAGGCGAAAGATTGATAGCGAATGCGAGAGGTATGAATTTCCCCCGCTATTATTGTAAAGGGATAATCAGCCGTCAAATTCCAAGTGTAACCAGAGAGTTTGCCATGTACTTGAGAGATAAAGCCCGCTGGGCCATATACATGCAGAGTTTTTTCTCTGTTGAGCAGCAAGCGTAAGAGAGTGTCAAAGCCGATAAAATGATCGATATGCGTGTGGGAAACAAAGACATGGGATATTTTAAGGAGCTTGCCGGGGCGCACGGTACGCAAATCTCCCAAATCAAACAAAAGAGCTCTTTTTTCCCAGAGCACCTCCACGAGCAACGCGGGATCTCCAAAAGGAGGATTAACTAATTGGGGTAAAAGTAAAGGCTTCAATTTTTATATAATTTTAAAGTTCAAAGATTTGGCCTAATTTTAAAAAATCATATGCCAGAGGTAAATAAGCGTCAATGATTAATTTCTCTGCCCGATGATTACTTTTAAAATTCCAGTTTAATTCAGGCCTTAATTTCGCTTTTCTCCTTCACGCCTGTTTACTGCTGGCGAGAAATATTAAAAATGTTAGACGTTCAGTTAATTTCTTTATTTCTTAGTCATAAAAAAACTTTAGAAAAAAAATAAATTATGTTAAGAAAAATCTATGACTCTCTTTGCGTTTCGATTTCATTACGGATGGGTTGTGCTTTTGACCGGATTTTTGGGTGTTATGGGGGCCTTAGGCTTTGGACGCTTTGCTTATACTCCAATCCTTCCATCCATGAAAGAAGCCTTGTCTTTGACTTATGCGCAGATGGGGTGGATTGGTACCGGCAATTTTGTAGGTTATCTAACTTTTTCTTTGATTGGCGGTTATTTAGCCACCCGGCTGGGGCCAAGGCGAGTAATAAGTGTTTCCCTTGTTTCAGTCGGTTTGAGCTTGATTTTTACGGGCTGGGCCAATTCTTTCGCGATGGCCCTGGTGATGCGTACTTTAACCGGCATAGGGAGCGCGGGTTCTAATGTGCCCATTATGGCTTTGGCCTCAGCTTGGTTTGCCTCTCACCGCCGAGGTTTGGCCACGGGTGTTTTAGTTAGTGGGTCAAGTATTGCTCTACTCATTTTGGGGCCCCTGATTCCGTATATATTAAAAATTTTTCCTGATGGAGGATGGCGAGTAAGTTGGTATTTGTTAGGAACCATAACCTTGGGTATAGCTCTTTTAAATTACTTCTTTTTACGCAATCGGCCTGAGGAAAAGGGACTATATCCCATAGGAGGAACGAAGGCGCAATTATGGCCTGGCAAATTCTCCTGGAAAGGAGTTTATACTTCTCTTCACCTTTGGCATTTGGCAGGAATTTTCTTCACTTTTGGCTTCTCTTATATTATTTTTATGCAATTTTTTTCGGCTTATTTAATCAATGAAGCCGGGCTTAGTCCTAAAAGAGCAGGAAATTTATTAATGCTTTTAGGAATCTTAAGCATCTTTTGTGGTCCCTTTTGGGGGGCGGTGTCAGATTTCATCGGCCGCAAATATGGCTTAGCCATGGTGCTTCTCGCCCAGGGAATCTGTTATTTAGTATTCGGCTTAATTAAATCAGATTTTGGCTATCTGCTATCAACCATTCTCTTCGGATTAACTGCTTGGTCAGTTCCTTCAATTATTTCTGCTGCGGTGGGAGATGTCCTTGGACCTACCTTAGCTCCGGCAGGGCTAGGATTTACTATATTAATCTTCGGCATTGGGCAAGTTGAGAGAAGAAGAAAAAAAGAAAGTGAGGTCAAGCTAGGATTTACTATATTAATCTTCGGCATTGGGCAAGCCCTAGCTCCGCCCATAGCCGGTAAAATTGCCGACTTTTACGGATCTTTTACTCCAGCTTTTGTCCTGGCGGCCTTTTTGGCTTTCAGCGGTATGGCTGGGGCCTTACTCTTGCGAACGCCCGCGGCCAAATTTTAATTATTCCAGTGTTTTGATGTTTGATATAATTTTTTAAATATAGCCAATCTGCTCGGTTTAGTGCCTTGGGAGTGAATTGAGCGAGGTTCAAGAATTCAATGGAAAAGAGGAAAAAGAGACATATCTTATGCTGCGGGCCTTTCCATCCGGAACTAGAAGAAGAGTTCATCCGTTGGGTTAGAGAAAAGAAAGCTTTGGATCCACTGGCGCCAATTATGGTGTTGGTTGGTTCTAACCTCTTGCGCGTTTATCTCCAGCGTCTTTTGTTATTTAAAGGTTTGCCCCATGCCAATTTGCGCTTCCTTACTTTTATTGATTTAGCTCGACTAATAGCGCTTCTCCCGTTGATGGAACAAGGACGGGTCCCTCTTCCTTTAGGGGGCGAATTGGTGATTGTGGACCAACTGGCCTCTCGATTAAATGAAGAAAGCTACTTTTATCCCCTCAAAGAGAGAAGGGGTTTCCGCCGAGCGCTACTGGCTACTTTTTTAGACCTTTGGGAAAGTGGTTTCGCAGCCCTCCCTCTTAAAGAAAGAAAAAAATTGGCCGAGCTCGATGCTCTTTATCAAACCTTTCGCGCCCAAATTACTAAAAAATTTTTTTCTGATGGGGAGCTGATAAGTCAAGCCAGCAGATACGTAGCTTCCCTTCCAGAAAAATGGGGAGTTGCCGAACTTTTTGTTTATGGCTTCTATGATTTTACGGAAAATCAAAGAAGACTTTTGGAAGCTTGCGCCCAGCATTTGCAAATTAATGCTTTTATGCCTTGGCGGAAGAACCCCGGGTTTGATTACGCTTGGCCTACTTACAAGTGGTTTAAAGGACTCGGCTGCCAAGAAAGGATTTTGGAAAAGCCTTTAGCTAAGCCTGCACCTTCCTTGCAAGTACTCCAAAGGGATCTCTTCGCCCCCACTTGGTCTGAAGGGGAAGCAGTGGCTGACGAGAAGGTGAAGATCATCGCTGCCGCCAATGAAGTGCAGGAGGTAAAAGAAATAGCCCGGGAGATCATCAACTTAGCTCAGGAAGATATTCCTTTCCATGAGATGGCTATTTTACTGCGTAAGGCTGAGATTTATATAAACATTATCAAGGAAACTTTTCAAAATTTAGGCATCCCTATCTTTTGCGCCGGCGGCCTTCCTCTGCGGCAAACTCCTGAGGCCAAGAGTGTGCTTCTTCTATTAGATTTGATTAATAGCAATTGGCCACGAGCTCAGGTCATGGAATTCTTGACTTTCGCTCCCCTGGCTTGGTCAAATTTCTTAGAAGAAAAACCTGTTCCAGCTTGTTGGGACCTCATTTCTCGCCAAGCAGGAATCATAGCGGGCAGAAAAGACTGGGAAGAGAAACTTACTCTCTACATCTCGCACCCTCCAGAAGTTGGACCAGAGGATGAACCAGGGGATGAACCAGGGGATGAAAATGGAGGACAAAAGAGATCATATCCCCGGGAAGCGACCCAACTTAAATCTTTTTTGCAAGTTTTCTTTTCGGATTTAGATAGCTTTCCTGCCCAAGGAACTTGGTCTGTTTTGGCCACCAGATTGATAGAATTGATAGAGAAATATCTGATCCTTAGAGAAACCAAACAAGAGATCATCCAAATTCTCCAGAAACTCAAGGATTTGGATGATCTCCAAACCGAGGTAGATCTGCGGCAATTCAAAGAGATTTTGACCGAGGTATTTAAAGAAGGAAGTTTAAGGCATGGAGCATTTCAAGAAGGAAGCGTTTGTGTCGCCGAAATTATGCCGGCCCGGGGGTTATCTTTTCGGGTGGTATTTATTCCCGGTTTAGTAGAACGAGTATTCCCGGCAGCCCCCCGCCAGGATCCTTTGCTCTTAGATCGGGAAAGGCAAAAAATTAATCAAATGGGCCAATTAAAAGGCAGCCTACCCTTAAAAGCAAGCCGCTGGCAAGAAGAGAAGACCCTTTTTTCTCTGGCTGTGTCTGCGGCCCGCGAAAGGCTTGTTCTTTCTTATCCGCGCCTCGATCCAGCTTCTGGAAAAGAACGTATACCTTCCTTTTTTTTGCTGCACGTGGGAGAAGCGCTTACTAAAGAGATAATTAATTATCGTAAATTAGAAACTTTACCTTTTTATCGCCATCTATCTCTTTCCCGGTTAGCGCCGGCTGAACCCGCGCAAGCTATTGATGAACAAGAGTTCGATTTAGCCCAGATAGGTAAAGCCCTGCAAAACCAAAATAGTCGCCCCCTTGCTTATTTATTTCCTCTGTTTCCTAATTTAGCCCGAGCCAAGAAACTTGCCCAATTAAGGTGGGGCATGAGGGTTTTTACAGAATATGATGGCTGTTTATCATCGGAAAGAGCCCGAAGATATTTACAGGAGAAGCACCTTCTGGCCGGGAGAATTCTATCTCCCACCAAGCTGGAAATGTATGCGCTTTGCCCTTTCCGTTATTTTTTAGCAGAGGTTCTTAGACTGGAATCCTATCCAGCACCCGAAGAAATTCTTCGTCTATCTCCTTTAGCTAAAGGAAAAGTGATGCACGAAATTCTTTATCGCTTTTATCAACGCCTCCTCCCTGAACTTAATAAGCCCTTAGCCAAAGAGAAACTTGCCCAGTACCTGGAGTTGCTTAACCAGGAAGCAAAAGAAGTGTTTGCTCAAGCCGAGAAAGAAGGCGCTACAGGTCTGCCCCTACTCTGGGAAATCGATCAGCAAGATATGCTTCAAGATCTGCGGGGCTTTCTGGTCCAAGAATTAAGCCAGGAAGAAGATTTGGTGCCTCAAGCGTTGGAGCTAAAGTTTGGTTTTGCCGGGGCGCAGCCGCCGGCCAAGATGGAATTACCTGCAGGAAAGATCGTTTATTTTCGGGGGCGAATTGATCGCGTAGATTTTTCTAAAGGCCGAGAAAAAGTAAGAATTATAGATTATAAGACTGGAAAACTATATGGCCAGGAAGATGGATTTTCCGGAGGCTGTGCTTTACAGTTACCTCTTTATCTATGGGCTGCTCGGCAAATTTGGCCAAATATCGACCTTTCCCAAAGTTGGGCCGCATATTATTGCCTCAGGCGGCGGGAAGAATATAAACGCCTAACCTTTCAAGGCCAAAATTGGGGAGAGAAAGAGAAGATACTCAAGCAAATTGTGCAAACCATAGAGGAAGGGATAATTCAGGGTCTCTTTTTCCCGGCGCCGGCCAGGAAAGAGGCTTGCCCATATTGCGATTTTGAGCGAGTTTGTGAACAAGGCCGAGATATAATTTGGGCACGCAAAAAGGGAGACGCGCGGGCAGTGGCTTTTTTGAGCATGCGGGAGATAGCCTGAATGGAAGAGAAAATTCCTTTGGCCGATCAAATTTATCGCCACGAAGCCAGGCAAAATCTGGTGGAGTCGTTTTGCTTAGAAGCGGCCGCCGGAACAGGGAAAACGACTTTACTGGTAGAGAGAATCCTGGCTTTAATTCAGCAGAAAAAAGCTAAATTGGAAGAGATTGTCGCTATTACTTTTACCGAAAAAGCAGCCGGCGAGCTGAAGATGCGCCTCCGGGAAGGATTGGAGAAAGCTCTCGGGGAAGCTGCCGCCGAAGAAAAGCATATTTTCGGGTCAGCGCTCCATGATTTAGAAAAAGCCAACATTTCCACCATCCATTCCTTTTGTGCCACTCTACTCCGGGAACGGCCAGTGGAAGCAGGTGTTGATCCCAATTTCCAGCCTCTCGATGAAATAGGTATGGATTTGCTTTTCCAAGAAGTTTGGGAAAATTGGCTGCGTCAGGAAATGGAGCAGAAAGCCCCTCCTTTAAAGCGAGCCCTTATCTTGGGGCTTGAGCTAAAAGAGATTACGCAGTTAGTTAGGCAAATCTATGAAAACCGCGATCTTCTCCCGGAAGGTTGCTATCCCCGACCAGAGTATGCGCTCACGGATTTTCTGCCAGATTTGGAAAAGGGGATTAGCCAGGCCAAAGCCCTGGCCGAGGCCCATTGTCGTAAAGAAGAAGACCTGGGATTTCAGAATATTCAAAACCTCTGGAAAAAAATCCCAGACCTTTCCGTCCTCCCCACAGATTTAAAAGAGGCTTATATATTGCAGGAATTAGAGATAAAAGTTCAGGGGAATAAACAAAATTGGCAACCTCCCGAGATTTGCACGCAACAAAAAGAGATTTTGGATAGTTTAGCAAAGCGTTTAAAAAAGCTAAAAGAAAACATCCGCGCTCATGCTCTGGCTGAATTAATCGATTGGGTTAAGGGATTTTTGCGGACTATCCAAGAGGAAAAAGAGAAACAAGGAGTGCTGGATTTCCAAGATTTATTAATTTTAGCCCGGAATCTTTTACGTCATAATAAGGAAGTACGCCGTTACTTCCAGGATCGGTTTCTGTTCATCTTGGTAGATGAATTCCAGGATACTGATCCCCTGCAAGTGGAAGTGGTTTTCTTCCTGGCGGAAAAAGGGGCCAAAGCAGAAAGATGGACCGAAGTAGAGATTGCTCCCGGAAAACTTTTCTTGGTGGGCGATCCCAAGCAGTCCATCTATCGCTTTCGCCGCGCCGATATAGAGGTTTATGATCAGGCGGCTAAAAATTTGCAAAAAAAAGGCCAAGCTTTAAAGGTCAATCAAAATTTCCGCACAGTGCCCTCCATTATCTCCTGGACTAATCGCATCTTCGAGAACCTTATCCAGCCCGGGCCAGAAGGCTTTTATCAGCCCCCTTATATTCCTATGGTCCCTTACCCGGGAAGGAAAGAAGTAATCAAAGATCAACCCGGGGTGATCTTGCTTTACCCGCCGGCAGACTTTAATCTCGAAGAAGCTCATCTTTCTGAGATAAGGGAAAAAGAAGCTTTGGCCATTTCTTGGCTAATAAAGAAAATGGTAGCCGAAGATAACCCCAAACCGTGGCTGGTTTATGATAAAGAAAAAGAAGGAATCCGCAGAGTAAATTATAAGGACATCGCTCTGCTCTTCCCCGCTTACTCCGGAATAGAAATTTATGAAGAAGCTTTAAAATCTTTAGCCATTCCTTACCGTCTGGAGGGAGGGAAGGAATTTTTCTTGCGCCAAGAAGTGCGCAGTCTGTGCTGCTGTTTAAAGGCCGTGGATGATCCGGCGGATGAAATATCCCTTTTTGCCGCCTTACGTTCTCCTTTCTTTGGTTTTTCCGATGAAACCCTATTTCTCTTTCTTTCTTCTGGAAATCAATTAAATTATTTAAGAACCCCCCAGGATAAAAATAGTCCGCTGGCGGACGCTTTTAAACTCCTTCGGAATCTCCATGAAGAGCGCAATGCCCATGCGATTTCTTGGGTAGTGGAAAAGTTGCTTTCCGCAACTAAAGCCTGGGAATTTTCCCTGCTCCGTCCTGGTGGCGAGCAGACAGCGGCTAACTTACGCAAAATTCTGGAACAAGCCCGAATTTTTGATGGAGAAGAGAAGGCTAATTTTCGCCGCTTTATCCAATGGTTGGAGTCAAAAGAAGAAGGGGTGCGGGAAGAAGAATCGCCCTGGGCCGAAGAAAGGGATGAGCAGGTGAGGCTTCTGACTATCCACCGCTCTAAAGGTTTGGAATTTCCCATAGTCATCCTGGCCAATTTAGCTTCGGGAAGAAGGCATAATCAGGCATTTATTCCGGAGAGAGCCACGGGGTCTTTTCAATTAGCCAGTGGATCTTTTAAAACCATAGGTTATGAGGATGCTTTACAGAAAGAAAGATTAAGAATGGAAGCAGAAGACCGTCGGCTGCTCTATGTAGCTGTAACCAGGGCGCGGGATCATTTAGTTGTCCCTCTTTTTTCTGGAAAAAAGCATAAGGGCTTTTTATCTCTGCTGCAGGACATGTTGCCTTCTCTATCCGAGATACATTCATCTTCAATAATAGGAGAACAGCTAATTTGGCAAATGAATGATGTGGATCAGAGACTTATAGAAAGTACACCTTGGCGGCTGCCTATGGAAGAAACCGCCTCCAGAGAGGCGGAAGAGATCCTGCACCAACGCCAAAAATGGCAAGAGAAGATAAAATCGGCCATAGCCAAAGCAGCCCGAGGGCCAACCATGATTGCTCCTTCGGCTGCCGCATCCCTTGGTAGAACCTCTCCAGAGGGATTTTTGGCCCAGATGGGCGAAGATGAGGAAAAAGGGGCCACTTTTGGTTTGGCTTTTCATGAAGTAATGGAGAATGTGGATTGGCCAGAGGGCCGGAATTTGCGGGAATTATGCCTCCTCAAGGCTAAAGAATATGGGATAACCGACCGAGTTGAAGAACTTGTTTCTCTAAGCGCCAAATGCTTGGCTCATCCTTTGGGAGAACGGATTCGTCGGGCCCAGCGCATTTTCCGCGAAGTTCCCTTTGCCGTAATCCTGGACGAAAAAATTGTGGAAGGAAAAATTGATTTATTGCTGGCGGAAAATAATGATTGGGTAATCATAGATTTCAAGACGGATAAGATTGAGAAAGAAGCTTTGGCCTCCCGGGTCACTTTATACCGAGAACAAGGGGTTTATTACGCCCGGGCCATGCAACAGATCACCGGCCAAAAAGTAAAGGAGGTAATCTTCTTCTTCGTCCGTTTGGGCGAGTTAGCCACGCTAACAGACTGGGCTTAGAATCATAATTGCTTGACCGCTATTTTTCTGCTAAATTGGGAAGAATAAATTAAGCTGTATTATAAGGAAAAAAAATAAAATCGATTTCGCCGTGGTTAGCCAATGGAGACTGGAATTTTAATTTTTTTAATGGTCTTGACTCTGCTGGTGCTGGCCTTATTTTGGTATAGCTTTAGACAATGGCGGCAGATGCGGGCAGCTCAAGAAAAAGATCCCCTTTATCTTCTTCTGCAACAACAGATTGATAACTTACGCGACCAAGTGGGCAGAAGCCTGGAAGGGAATGTGCAAATTATCCATCAGCAGCTCGCTACTTTAGCCCAACAAGTAATTAATCATTTAAATAGCGTAACTTCCCAAGTGCACGAGCAATTGGGGACAGGTATGGGGCTGGTGCAAAAGGCCAGTCAGCATTTTAGCGAAAGAGTCCAGGAAGTGCAGACGCGTTTGGCTCAATTGGATGAGGCGAATAAGCGTATCTTGGAAGTAGGGCGGTCCATAGCCAGCCTCCAGGAAATTTTGCGGGCGCCTAAAATTCGCGGGGGCTTCGGCGAATTTCTCCTGGGCGACCTCTTGGGACAAATAATGCCCGCTGAATATTTTACCCTCCAATATTCTTTTCGCAGCGGGGAAAGAGTAGATGCGGTAATTCGCCTAAGCCAGGGACTCGTTCCGGTAGACGCCAAATTCCCTTTAGAAAATTTTCAGAAAGCCCTTTCTGCTTCTGAAGAAGGAATAAGAAAAAATTTTCTGAAACTATTTGCGGCGGATGTAAAAAAACACATCGATGCTCTGGCCAAGAAATATATTTTGCCCCAAGAAGGGACCTGCGATTTTGCGCTAATGTATATTCCGGCGGAAAATGTTTATTATGAAGCCTTCATCAAAGACGAAGCTCTGGGTGAAGGAAAAAGTCTGCGGGAGTATGCCTTTGAGAAGCATGTTATCCCTGTTTCACCCAACAGTTTCTATGCTTATCTACATACGATTCTCTTGGGGTTAAGGGGCTTGAAGGTCGAAGAGAGGGCGCGGGAGATAATGAAGCAGTTAAGCGGACTCAATAACCAATTGGCTAAGTTCCAAGAAGAATTTCGCAAATTGGGAAAACATATTGAACAGGCTCAAGGAAGTTTTGAAACAGCCCAGAAACATTTGGACAAATTTAGCGATAAATTAATAAGCATGGAAGCTCCTGCCCTCCCCTCTATCTCCACAGCTTCCGAAAAAGATTCATAAATTTATTATTTTTCTCTGCGTTCTCTGTACCCTCGGCGATGAAAAAACCTTATTAATCTTTTTGCTTCCCTTTAGTGGCGTACCATTCCAGTTGCCGGAAAATGCCCCGCAAAATAGCTACATCTCGATCGGTGAGTTTGGCCCGGCCAAAAATCCTGCGCAAAGTATGCATAATCCTTTTGGGATTTTTGGGATCCAGAAAACCTATTTTTAAAAGGAGTTCTTCCAGGTGGGCATACATCTTTTCCAGTTTCTGAAATTCAGCTGGTGGGGAAGCTAAAAGATGCGCTGGCATATTTTCTAACCCTTGTTGATCCAGACTGGCCAGATAGATTTCATAACATAAGATCATTACTGCTTGAGCTAAGTTCAAGGAACGGAGTTGGCTATGGGTGGGAATAGAAACCAAAGCATGACAGGGGGCAAGCTCTTCGTTAGTTAGTCCGCGATCTTCAGGCCCAAAAAGGATGGCCACAGGGATAGAACGAGCGTGATTCAATATTTCGGGACAGATTTCGCGGGGAGTAATAAAAGGGCCTCGATTTCGTCCTGCCCGGGCTGAGGTTCCGGCAATCCAGCGGAATCCTTCCAGAGCTTTGTCCAAAGATGGATAAATTTCAGCGTGCTCCAAAATATCTTTAGCGGCCAAGGCCATCATGAGGGCATCAGGAGAGAGAGGGTCTTCGGCAGGAGAGACCAGGATTAAACGAGAAAGGCCCATATTTTTCATAGCCCGACAAACTGCCCCAATATTCCCGGCATAAAGGGGCTTGACCAAAACGATGGCAATATTTTTTAATGGGTTTTCCTCCATGGTCAAAGTAGTGAGGACAAACTTGGGCTTTCCTTAAATTTTTAAAATTATGCTATCAGATAAGGCGAGTTAAATTCAACTAAGAGCTTTCCGTACTTCCTAAAAAGGGAATGTCAAGCAGCTAAAGTTATGGCAATTTGCTTCTTTATCATAGTGAGGGAAGGGAAATAAAAAAGTAACAGAGGGTCAGCATAAAGGCCTATTGACTTTTATTCTAAATTTTTATAATCTTTCCGTGAAATTTTTGGCTTATTTTGAAAACAAAAATTTACAGGAGAATACTCTATGATTATTGGGGTTCCCAGAGAAATAAAAAATAATGAGAACCGGGTGGCCCTTACACCTGCCGGTGCCGAGACATTGCGGCAGGCAGGGCATCAAGTTTTAATTGAGAAAAATGCCGGGGCCGGAAGTTTTTTTGTGGACGAAAGTTATCAAAAAGCAGGGGCAGAGATTTTAAAAGATAAAAGACAACTTTTTGAGCGGGCTGAGATGATCATGAAGGTTAAGGAGCCTCTTCCTGAAGAATATGACCTTTTCCGTAAAAACCAAATTCTATTTGCCTATTTGCATTTAGCTCCCGAACCGGAACTCACCAGAGTCCTTATCGAAAAGAAAGTAATAGCTATTGCTTACGAAACAATTGAAGGACCAAACCAGACATTACCGCTCCTCTCGCCAATGAGCGAAGTGGCCGGGCGTATGGCCGTACAGGTAGGGGCTCAGCTTTTAGAAAAACATTGCGGCGGCAAAGGGATTCTGTTGGGTGGGGTTCCTGGAGTGGAGCCTGCTCAGGTGGTAATTATTGGGGGAGGAATTGTAGGAACTAATGCCGCCAAAATTGCTTTAGGAATGGGTGCCCGGGTCACAATAATCGATATCTCCATCGATCGTCTGCGTTTTTTAGACGACTTATTTTCTGGAAGGGTGGCCACGGCCTTATCGAATAGCTATAATATTGCCGCCTGGGTAAGGAGAGCTGATTTGCTAATTGGGGCAGTTTTAATCCCAGGAGCTAAAGCGCCCAAATTAGTTACGGAAGAAATGGTGAAGACAATGGAACCAGGATCAGTGATTGTTGATGTGGCTATTGATCAGGGAGGTTGTGTGGAAACAATTGACCGCGTTACTACGCACAGCAATCCTATTTATATTAAGCACGGGATTGTCCATTATGCTGTAGCCAATATGCCAGGAGCCGTAGCCCGAACTTCTACCATTGCTTTAACCAATGCCACTATTGAGTATGCTTTACAGTTGGCTAATAAGGGATTTCGACAGGCAATCTTAAAGAATAAGGGCTTAGCAAAAGGAGTCAATATCTTCGATGGAAAAGTAACCTATCGCGCTATAGCCGAAGCCCTAAACTTGCCATATACTCCCTTGGAAGAAGCTATGCGTTAAGAAGCCAAATCGATATTTTTGTCAAAGGAGGTTGTTGACCGTGGAAGACTATGTAAAAGAATATATGGAGCGGACACCAGGTTCAGCTAAGCTTTATGCCCGGGCCAAAGAGGTCATGCCTGGCGGGGTTTCCCATAACATGCGTTACTTTTACCCATATCCTTTATACATAAAAAAAGCTGCAGGTTCCCGAATCTGGGATGTTGACGGTAATGAATATATCGACTTGTGGATGGGGCATTACGCTCATATTTTAGGTCACCAGCCTGAGCCAATTGTCAAAGTAATGCAGGAAAAAATTTGGGAAGGTGTCCATTGGGGAATTGTGCATGAATATCAAGTATTCTTTGCTGAAGATATTTGCCGCATTGTGCCTTGTGCCCAAAGAGTACGTTTTGGGGTTTCAGGTACAGAAGCGACTATGTACGCGGTAAGATTAGCCCGAGCATACACCGGCAGGAAGACCATCCTCAAAGTAAGAGGTGGATGGCATGGAGCAGGAACAGACTTATGTCTGTCCATCCATGTTCCTATGGATGTTCCAGAAAGTGCAGGGCTATTGCCAGGGGTAACAGAATATACGCGGACTATTTCTTTCAATGACCTTGATGGTACCATCGAGGTCATTCGACGTCATTCTGCTGACTTGGCTGGAGTTATCATAGAGGCTGTGGGCCAGCTTTTTATTCCTCCACTTGCGGGATATTTACAGGCAGTTCAAGAAGAGACTAAGAAAGCGGGGGGTATTTTTATTTTGGATGAGATCATAACAGGCTGCCGATTGTCCCTTCAAGGTGCCCAAGGTAAATATGGATTACATCCAGACCTAACGACGATGGGCAAAGTAATCGGGGGCGGTTGGAATTTAGGTCTGGTAGCAGGACGCAAAGATATAATGGATTTAGCTAATCCGACCTCGGGCTTACCTAAGGGGAAAGGGGTACTGATGGGTGGGGGAACATTCTCCTGTATGCTCCCGTCCATGATTGCTGGGAGAACTATGCTTAAATATCTGGAAGAAAATGCCAATGAAATTTATCCTGCATTAGAAGGAAAAGGACAAAAGATACGGCAAGGGATTGAAGATGCTTTTCGTTCCCAAGGTATTTTGGCCAAGTGCTTTGGAGTAGGCTCATTATTTAGCACCTGTTTTCCACCTTCATCGGACGTGCCGTTAAGAAACGTGGAAGATGTAGAGTTGAATACTGATATCACCCGTCGGGATAAGGAGTTTAGGCTGCGTATGCTCAATAAAGGGGTATATACAATATATGGCGGTGGCGCTATTTCTATGGCGCATACTGAAGAAGATATTCAAAAGATAATAGAAGCCGCTGGGGAAGTAGCTTATGAGATGTCCAAGAGCAAATCAAATCCATGAATTACAATATATTATTTTGTGGTTAATAAGATGGAGGGAGGTGATGGATCAATCTGCAGGCCAGAATGTCCCAATAGGAAATAAGTAAAGCGGTATAAAAAAATAAAATAAAGGAGGGATGAAGATGAAAAGAAATCTATTATTTAAAGGAATATTAATTTTGATAAGTTTTTTTCTGGTAATGCCAACTTTATGTTTTGCTCAAGCTAAGAAAGAACCCAAAGTATACAAATGGCGGATGAATCAGGGCCATCCGGCAGATAGTCCATTCGGCCGGGCTGCCGAGGCTTTTGCAGATGAAGTAAGGAAGAAGACAAATGGACGGATAGACATAAAAGTTTATCATGCGGGCGCACTCGGTGATTGGGTTTTGAGCAATGAGCTAGTGATGAGGGGAGATGTGGAAATGGATTTAAATCCTATAGCACCTACTTATGATCCCAGGTTGAACATCGCTTACTACACTCCTTATCTTTTCAAGAACATTAAAGAAGCAAAAGCAGGATATGCTAAAGGCGGATGGATCAACGTAATGGTTGATAATTTGCTGGCAGGAGTAAATATTAAAGGTCTTTCGGTCTTTCCAGTGGGCATGGCTGGGTGTACATTGAGAAAAGTTCCCCCCAGCCCGGGGGATCCCGATGTGCCTAAAGGAATGAAAATTAGGGTAATGCCTCTGAAAGTTTGTGAATTGACTTATAAGCGCTTAGGTTATATCCCGGTGGCCATCCCCTATGCCGAAGCTTATACGGCTATTGAAACTGGAATAGCGGACGGGCAGATGGGTGGGCCTCCGTTCCAGGGTCATGAATTTCGGGATATCCAAGGCGTCTGGATCCAGTATAATGATTATGTAGAAACCCATTGGTTTAAGATGAATCGCAAGTTATTTAATGCCTTAAGCAAAGAGGATCAGAAAGTTTTAATTGAGGCTGCTGAGAAACAGGCTGCTGCTTATTGGCTGAAAGTGGAAGCTGATGACGAACTTTACCGCAAGAAAATGGCCGAACGTGGCCTAAAGATAATTATGCTAACTGATGAAGAGCTGGAGAAATGTGCCAGAGCCATTCGAACCGATGTCTGGCCGGAACTCGATAAAATTGTTGGTAAAGCCGTTATGGACATATGTAGAAAGCATGTAGGCATGCCGGTAAAATAATAGATTTCACTGAAAACATTAGAGAGCTGGGAATTTTTGAAAAGAGTCGATAAATCTAAGCTTTTTATAAAATAACTGCGCAGGCCAGGGTAGATTTTATGATAAGCATGCCAACTACTTCCCGGACGAGGAGAATTGTTTTATTAATATGGAACTGGCTGGTCATTAGCCAAAAGGTTATCCTTGTTTTAACTTCGTCTTTTATTGTCCTTCTCGTTTTTAGTGGGGTATTGATGCGCTACATATTTCATTACCCAGGCATGGAGGTGGAGGAGATGGCTACCCTGGCCGCTTTCTGGCTATACTTTACAGGTGCAATTTATGGTAGTTATGAACGTACCCATATCAAAGCCGAATTGCTGCACCTCATAATTAAGAATCCCCAAAGATACGAAATTGTTAGGTTTGTAGCCAGTCTAATAACCATGATCCTTGTCCTGATTATGTGTTACTGGGCTTATCATTTCTTTATGTGGGGACTTGAAAAAAAGGGGAGGTCGCCAGTCTTACAAATGCCTTTAGTCTTTGCCCAAAGCAGTATTTTCTTTGGGGCGATTTTTATGTCTTTTTATTTTTTCGTCGAACTGCTGGATAATTTTCGGAAAATGTTTAGAAGCAACATCTCCATAAATTCTCAAAGTTGAGGTTCCCAAATGGATATAGTACTCGATCTACTTATATTAATAGGCCTCCTGGCCATTGGTGTACCTGTTCCATTTTGTTTCATGGCGGCAGTTATATTTTTGATAGTGTTACACGGCTATAACTTTGAGTTTCTCCTGCCCGTTGCCTTTTATAGTTTGAATTCTCTAACCCTTTTGGCGGTGCCGTTCTTTATTATGGCAGGAGGGCTCATGGGTGGGTCAGGCATTGCGGAGAGGCTCGCTAACATTGCTACTTCTTTAGTCGGCAGGGCTAAAGGCGGCTTGGGCGGAGCTTCAGTAGTTGCCTGTGCCATCTTTGGGGCAGTCGCGGGCACTTGCTCTGCTGCGGTAGCAGCCATAGGTAGCATGATGATTCCGCGGATGGAAGCGGAAGGATATCCCAAAGGACATGCCACAGCGTTGGTAACCTGTGCTTCCGTACTGGGACAATTAATCCCTCCCAGTGTGCCTATGATCCTTTTTGCCTGGGTAACGCGGCTTTCTGTCGCTGCTTGTTTTTTGTCTACGGTTGGTCCTGGCATTTTGCAAATAATAGTTTTTATTTTTCTCAATTGGTGGATGTGCAGGCGAATTCCCACCATAAAAGTTTATCCTCCATTGAGTCTTAAGGAACAGGCCAGGGAAGTGGGGCGGGCCACCCAAAAAGGTTTCTTCGCCTTGCTAGCGCCTTTCATTATCTTGGGTGGTATTTATGGCGGGTTGACCACTCCGACGGAGGCGGCGACCATAGCAGTACTTTACATAATTTTGGCAGGCTTTTTCATCTACCGAAAGCTAACCATCAAAGAGTTAGGTCAAACTCTTTATAGTACAGCTACCACTACTGGTGTAGTTATATTAATGGTTTTCTTCGTGCAGATTTTAAGTAGGATCTATACTATGGAAAATGTGCCGCAAAGATTAATCGAGCTGTTGACTGGGTTCTCAGAAAATAAATATGTAATCTTAGGAATGATAAATATATTCTTGATTATTCTGGGGATGCTCGCAGATGATTTTAGCGGAACCCTTTTAGCAGCCCCCCTCTTATTCCCCATAATAAAGCATATAGGGGTTAATCCTTACCACTTTGCCGCCATAATGGGTACTAATTTGGGTTTGGGCAATATGACCCCACCCTGTGCCCCTATCTTATATTTGGGGGGACGGGTGGGTAATTGCAGCTTTGACAAATTAATAAAACCAGCATCGATGCTGATGATTTTTGGCAATTTGCCTGTGGTGATAATTACTACCTATTGGCCTGATTTGTCGCTATTCTTGCCTAGATTGATTATAGGTATCAAATAATTAAGTTTAGGTTATAATTGGAGAATAAAGGGAGTTGGCCGAAGGGTTTTACATTCCTAATCCAGGCCGTCTGAGAATAACCATATTATCCTTTTTATTCCCTAAAAATTTTTATTAGAGATTAGTTTGATAAACTTCTTAAAATGAAGGGAGTTTTAGAAAAAGATCATTCTATTTGCAAAAAGGGAGAAGTTTAACATGCGACCAACCTTCGTCGAAGTTGATCTGGCGGCTATCCGCTATAACGTGCACCAGACACGTAAGCTCCTTTCTCCAGCCACCTTTATAATGGCCGTGGTCAAAGCTAATGCTTATGGCCATGGGGCCCTTAAAGTAAGTAAAGCAGCTTTAGCAGCAGGAGCTCATTTTTTAGGAGTGGCCTTGCCTGAAGAAGGGGCAGAGTTAAAAGAAGCAGGCTTTAATGTGCCTATTTTCGTCTTAGGTTTAACTCTCGCCGAGCAGGTAAAAATTTTAATGGAATACAACTTGATTGCTACCATTAGTGATCTGGAAAGCGCTCGTCTGTTGGCTGAAGAGGCCAGGAAAACCCGATCTCCAGTGCAAATTATGATTAAGATTGATACGGGAATGGGGCGTATTGGAATACGTCCTGAGGAGGCAACTAATTTTATTGAAAAGATCACCAGCTTTTCGGAATTAAAACTCCAGGGAATTTTCACCCATTTGGCCAAGGCGGAAGATGAAGACCAAACATTTACTCGGCAACAAGTGCAAAAGTTAGCCGAGGTGGCTGAAAGAATCAAAAAAATGGGCTTTCCTATCCCATTAATTTCGGCGGCCAATAGCGCGGGTATAATAACTTTAGCAGCAGGGCATTTTAATTTAGTGCGTCCAGGGATTATGCTTTATGGATTGCCGCCAGCATCTAATTTTAAGATGCCCTTTTCTCTTATCCCGGCCATGCAATTTAAAACCAAGGTGGTTTTTATCAAGGAAGTGCCAGCCGGCACCCCTATTGGCTATGGCTGTACATATATTACTCCCCAAAAAACCTTTGTCGCTACCTTGCCTGTAGGCTACGCTGATGGTTACAATCGGCAACTTTCCAACAAAGCTTCTGTTTTAATTAAGGGGCAGAGAAGAAAAGTAATCGGCAGAGTATGTATGGACCAAATAATGGTTGACTTAGGACCAAGGAATGAGGTCCAAGTCGGGGAGGAAGTCGTTCTTTTTGGGTGCCAAGGGGAAGAGGAAATTACCGTAACTGAGCTAGCCGACCTGGCCGGCACAATCAATTATGAATTAGTATGTGCTATTAGCTCGCGAGTTCCGCGCGTTTATTTGCATGAGTAGCTTTTGATTTTGTCCTCTGCCCCTGGGATTCATTAATATTTAATTTTCTAAAGCAAGGCCTGAACGGCATTTAAGATTCTGGCGTATTCAGGTTCCTGCGTTATTTCCGGAACAAGTTCCACATAGCGGACGATGTCTTGATCATCAACGATAAAGACGGCGCGGGCTAAGAGCAGGAGTTCTTTAATCAGCACGCCATAGGCCAAGCCGAAGGAACGTTCTCGATAATCAGAGAAAGTTTTTACTTTTTCTACGCCGGCGGCGGCACACCATCTTGCTTGGGCGAAGGGCAAATCCATACTGATCGTCAGGACAATCACTTTATCGGGAAGTTTTCCCGCCTCCTCATTAAAACGTCTGGTTTCCATACTACAAACTGGTGTATCGAGCGATGGCACAGAGGTTATTATTTTTACCTTGCCCTGGAAGGCGGCCAAAGAGACAGGCTGCATTGAATTATCTAATACTTTAAAGTCAGGGGCTTTATCGCCAACTTTTACTTCTTCTCCTAAAAGGGTTAGCGGATTCCCTTTGGAGGTAATTAGTCCTGTTCTTTCTTTCTCCGCCGGCTTTATTTTAGCCATATACTCCTTGGCTTTGGCTTCCAGTTCGGAAATCTTTTTTTCAGCACTTTTTTTGTAAGATTCAAATTCAGCTATTTTCCCAGTCAAGGCTTTCGCTTTCGCGGCAGCTTCCTCTTTTAATTTTTTTATTTCGCCTTCGGTTTTCTTTTGGAGTTCCTGGAAGGCTTTTCTTTTTTCATCAATTTCTTGCTTTAATTCTTTGGCTTTCGCTTCGGCTTTTTCTTTAAAGGCAGCCAATTCTTCTTGCGCTTTTTGGATAAGGTTTTTCTTGGTCTCGGCCAGCATTTTTTCTCTTTGGGTCAATTCTTCTTTTAGCTTTTTAATCAGGGTGTCCTTTTGGAGGATTTTCTCTTTGGTTTTTGCTTCCATCTTTTTAATTAGGTCAGTTTTGGCGCTAAGAGCTTTGGTGATCACTTTCTTGGCTTCTCGTTTGATTTTCTTTTTAATCTTTTCCCCTTTTCCGGCAGCCATTTTTTAAGCCCTCCTTTCTTTGTTTAGTGGTTTGAATCTTGCTTACTCTTCAGGCCGTGCCACCAAATAAAAAGTGCCATAAATCTAAATCATTTTCAACTAATTTTTTGCCAAGCAAAGAAGGCTATACCATATAGGCCGGCGGCTAAAAACAAAACTATTGGAAACCCCCAAGCTAAGGCAATGATTATGGGCAAGATAGCTCCCAATACGGAGGCACAGCCATTGGCACACCAGCCTAAAGGGATTAAATCTGGCTCCTTTTCTCCTAAAAGGCGCATTCCGGAAGGAAAGGGGATGCCCATAAAAAAAGCTAAGACACCCGTGGTCAAGGCCGTAAAAATTTGCCGGCCTAAGAGAGGAAGACTTTGCCAAAAGGTTAATATGTTGGTTAAGAAAAGAGCATAAAAAACCAATAAAAATATAATTAGAGGGAAAATTAATCTAACTAATCCCAGGGGATTTAAAAAAACCTTTTGGGAAAACCGACTGCCTAAGCCGGCGAAGATAAGCATGGAGAAGATAACTAAAGATACGGAATAAACTGGGTGTCCCAAGAAAAGAATAAATCTTTGCATGAGGGAAATTTCTACAAACATAAATCCCAAACCCAAGGAGATAAAATATAGTAAACAGGAAAATTTATATTTGCGCAGGGGGAAAATCTGCTGCTTAGCAAATCGGTAGATCAAGGGTAAGATTAAAAAAAATACAGTAAGGATCAAAGAGATAATAAGCACCAAAGGGACGATATAGCCGCCTTCGATAAAGATTGGCCACTTTTCACCAGTTAGTTGATAAAGTTGGCGCAAATGGGACCACCGAAAATAATGGTGGAAAAAAGGTTTTTCATCACTTACTGGGCGGACATCGAAGAGGTAAGACCTATAGAAGGTTTCATCCCCAGCTAAAACTTTCTGGACTCCTTGAAAATATATGGGGTTGGGAAAGCGATTATAAATATTAGCTTTCCCTACTGTTATTCCGGGATAATAAACTAAATCAAAGCGCAATTTTTCGCAGAACAGCTCCAGGGCTTGAATTTCTTTGATCTGTATAGGATTTTTCTTAATGAGCAAATTAAAAGTCCCCCAGGTGCGGAAAATGAGCATGTGTTGCTGAGGATCTTTCCCCATTTTTTTTAAAGCTTCTTTGATCATGGCTACCAGACGTAATTCGGCGCGCGGAGGTGGATTTAAATAAAGGCTGAAGGCCAAGGCGCCGTTAGGGGAGAGCACTTTTAAATAATCACCCAGCGCTTCGGTCGTTAGCCGATAGTCTTCATGGAGACTGGAAATTCCTGAGGCAGAAGCTGGCCAGCTTTCCGCCAAAGAAAGGACTACTAAATCGAATGGTCCGGGATTTCGACGCACATAATTTCTAAGGTCATCTATGGCTACGTTTACGCGCGGATGATCGTAGATCCCGCCAGAAAAGGCGCGGTACTTTCCTTTTAACAGGGAAACTAATAAAGGGTTTATCTCCACAGCCGTAACCTTTTGGGCGTCGAAATAAAGGGCCGTTAAAACTTCCAGACCACCCATGGGTTCTAAGATTAAAACACGTTCTGGTTTGAGGAGAAGATAAGGAAAGGAAGCAGGGAGGAATTCGATGAAAGCCATTTCCCTTCGGATAGCTTCCTTATTAGGCATTTTGGTAATAGCACTTAACCTCTCCGCATCGATGGCCAAGCCAATTTGCGGAGGAAGAGAATCTAAGAAAAGAAGGCTCAAACCTGGAGCAGTGCGTACTGCTGGACTTTCCAGGATATCGATGCGTCCCCAAACATTCCAATGAGTCTCTAAAAGGTGAGCACCTGGATGAAGGAGGGCGGCTTTTAGGGGTTTATAGAGGGAGAGGCGTAAATCCAGGAAAGAAGGTGGCTGAAGAAGAAACGCCAGAAGAATAAATCCCCATCCCCATTTTATAAAGCGCATATGGGGCTTTTCTTTTACCAGCCGGGTTAATAATAAGGAGGCCAGAAATCCGCTAAAAGCTGAAAATACAAGAGCTCCCGGACCTCCGCAAAAGTCAAAAAGAACCAGGGCTGAAAGACATCCTAAACTGGCTCCTCCCAGATCGGCGAAGTATATCTTGCCGGAGAGATGGCTTCTTATGGTAAAAGCAGCAGCGATTGTTAAACCTGAGAAGAAAAAAGGAGTTGTCCAAAAGATATAGTAGAGAAATATATAAAAGATTTGCCTATAATCTAAATAAACGCGGGCTAAATCAAAGGGCAGCAGGTTACTTAATATATAAGCCAGGAGCGTGCTCAAAGAAAAAAGCCAGGAAGACCAAACCAGTTTATTTTCCGGATGCTGTCTTAAAAATTTAGGAAAGGAAAAAAGAAAGGAGCCACTCGCTCCATAGCCTAAGAGGGCCATGCTTACTACTAAAAAAGCAAAATGGTGGCCTTGGGCGACAGCAAATAGGCGCGTTAAAGAAATTTCTAAAAGGAGCGTGGAGAAGGATATTAGAGCTAGGCCTAAGAAAAAAGAGCCCAGATACAAATTTATCACCTCGCGCTTAATTACTGCCTGCATTATAATATAATAGAAAGCCCAAACAAATTAAAC
This sequence comes from uncultured Syntrophaceae bacterium, assembly GCA_964484485.1. Taxonomy (GTDB): domain Bacteria; phylum Desulfobacterota; class SM23-61; order SM23-61; family SM23-61; genus CAZAGD01. Next base: position 25,586 of record CAZAGD010000211.1, on the reverse strand, counting down.
AGGGCCAAAAATGAAAAAATATGAAACTTTCGACCACACAGCTGACCTGGGCATAAAAGTCTTTGGCCGGACATACGCGGAGCTTTTCGCCAATGCGGCTTACGCCCTTTTTGACCTACTTACAGAATTGTCCGAGGTAAAAGAAGAAGTTTCTTTTTCTGTGGAAGTGACGGCTGCTGATCGAGAAGATCTATTAGTTCGTTTTTTAAGTGAGTTGCTTTATCTATTCGCGACCAAAAATTATTTAGGTAAGAAGGTTGCTTTTTTAAGCCTGGCGGAGAAATATCTGCAAGCAGAAACTTGGGGAGAGATTTTCGATCCAGCTCGCCATGAAATTAAAACGGAGATCAAAGCCATTACTTACCACCAATTAGAAATTAAGGAGAATAATGGTCTGCTGGAAGCCCGCTTAGTTTTGGATATTTAAAAGGAGGTCTTATGCCGGAAAAGAAAAAAATAGAATTAAAAAAAGTTGATGATTACCGCTGGCTCATTCCCCGGGAGGGTAAAATGTTGGTGGATGGTTTAATCTATGCAGACGAAACTCTGCTCCAGGATATTCATCTCGATGAAAGCCCGCAACAGGTAGCTAACGTTGCTCATCTCCCGGGCATCCAAAAATATTCTCTGGCCATGCCGGATATTCACTGGGGATATGGCTTTCCCATTGGGGGGGTAGCTGCTTTTGACTGGCAGGAAGGAATTATTTCCCCGGGAGGAGTGGGCTATGATATTAACTGTGGCACCCGCTTGATCGCCAGCAATCTGTCCCGGGACGAAATCGCTGACAAAATTAAAGACTTGCTGCAGGCTCTTTACGAGAATATTCCTTCGGGAGTGGGATCTAAAGGGGCTTTGCGTTTATCTGCCCAGGAATTGCGGCAAGTATTAAGAGAGGGTTCCGCCTGGGCAGTCCGGCAAGGCTATGGTTGGCCAGAAGACTTGGACCGCACGGAGGATAGAGGAACTATGTCTGGAGCAGATCCAGATGTGGTTAGCGAGCGGGCTATGGAACGAGGGCGGCCGCAGTTGGGTACTTTAGGTTCGGGTAACCACTTTTTAGAAGTGGGCTATGTAGAGGAAATATACGATGAGAAAGTAGCCCAAGCTTTCGGTCTTTGGAAAGATCAAATTACCGTCCTTATCCACTCGGGGTCACGTGGATTTGGCTATCAAGTTTGCGATGATTTTTTAAAGAAAATGGGCGAACGGGTGCGCCAACTTGGCCTGGATCTTCCTGATCGGCAGTTAGCCTGCGATTTTATTTCGGCCCAGATCGGACAAGATTATTTTGCGGGTATGGCTTGCGCCGCTAATTACGCTTGGGCCAATCGGCAAATGCTCATGCACTGGACGAGGGAAGTTTTTGAGAAAGTGATGCATAGGAGTACCCGCGATTTAGGAATGCATTTAGTTTATGATGTTTGTCACAACATAGCTAAGCGGGAAATTCATCTTATTGATGGCCGGCCAAAAGAAGTCTGTGTGCATCGCAAAGGAGCTACCCGAGCCTTTCCGCCTGGACACCCGGCAGTTCCGGAAATTTACCGCGAGGTTGGTCAGCCCGTACTCATTCCCGGGGATATGGGTCGGTATTCTTACGTTTTAGTGGGTACCAAACAGGCTATGGAAGAGACTTTTGGGAGCACTTGCCATGGAGCTGGAAGAGTACAAAGCAGAACTCAAGCCAAAAAAGCCAGTAAAGGGAGGCCTTTACACCGGGAGTTAGAAGACCGGGGAATTTATGTTATGGCCGCCAGCCGGGCCACTTTAGTGGAAGAGGCTCCTGAAGCTTATAAGGATGTTAGCCAAGTAGTAGAAGTGGTCCACCAAGCGGGCATTTCTAAGAAGGTGGCCCGCCTGCGCCCTTGGGGAGTGGTAAAGGGCTAAGCAAAAATTCTAACTTACTGGTGCCGTACCTTCTTTAAAGCATTCGAAAATTACCCTTCCGGACTTAGGAGGGTTGGCTGAAGTAACTGGTTCGCCAGTAGCCGCATCTATTTTGACGAAAATAATTCCTTCCGGAACAGAGAAATTCTCTTCGGGAATGCCGGCTACAGCCTCCTTCATAAATTCGAGCCAAATGGGCAAAGCAGCCACAGCTCCAGTTTCATGCGGTCCCAATGGTTTCTCGATATCATAACCAACCCAGGCGCCAGCTACAATATTTTGGGGGATATAGCCGATAAACCAAGCATCCCTGGTATCATTAGTCGTTCCTGTCTTGCCCGCGGCCGGGCGGCCGAGTGCTTTTGCTTTTTGGCCTGTCCCTTCCTGAATTACACTCTGCATTAAGCTGGTCATGATATAGGCCGTCTGGGGACTAATTACTTCTATAGCGGAAGGTTCAATCTCCTCCAGGATGTTACCATCTTTATCAACAATCCGGGTAATCAATATCGGTTCAGCGCGGAAACCTTGGGCCGCAAAGACGCCAAATGCGCTGGTCAGTTCCAAAAGAGTGACATTTGCCGCTCCTAAGGCCAAAGAAAGATGCGGTTCGAGTTTAGACTTTATGCCTAAGTTTTGAGCATATTGGATAATATAATCAACGCCTATGGTCTGGGCAATTTTTACGGTAACTACATTGCGGGAAAAAGTTAGCGCTTTCCGCAAAGTAATAGGCCCCCAAAACTCCCGGTCAAAATTTTGCGGCTCCCAAGGTTCTTTACCCGGTACGTCCACATATTTAAAAGGCTCGTCCACGATGATGGTGGCGGGAGTAAACCCTTTATCAAGGGCGGCAGCATAAACGATGGGTTTAAAAGCTGAACCAGCCTGGCGGCGGGCCTGGGTGGCGCGGTTAAATTGGCTGGCCGTAAAATCGCGACCGCCCACCAGAGCCAGAATATAGCCCGTTTGGGGATCAAGAGCGACAAAAGCTCCTTGTACTTGACCCTTCCCTTTGCCTTTTCCCGCCCGGGCTTCGTACTCCTCTAAACCTTTGAGGAGAGCCTTTTGCGCGGCCCGTTGCAGGCGGGTATTGAGGGTGGTATAAATTTTTAATCCCCCCTTGTATAACATTTCTTTGCCGTATTTTTCCTCCACATAACCACGGACTTGTTCCAGGACATACGGCGCTTCCAGGTATCCTTTAGGCCCTTTGGGTCGGAGGCGGATTTCTTCAGACTCAGCTTTTTTCGCCTGTTCCGGTGTGATCATCTTGCGCTCCACCATGCGATGTAAAACATATAACTGTCTTTCCCGAGCCTTCTTAGGGTTCCGGAGAGGAGAGAAAGAATTAGGGGCCGGAGGGAGTCCGGCCAATAAAGCACATTCGGCCAAAGTCAGATGCTGCACAGATTTTCCAAAATAAGTTTTGGCCGCTGCCCCCACGCCATAAGCGCCTTCGCCTAAATAAATTTGGTTTAAATAAAGAAAAAGAATTTCATTTTTAGTGAGGTAATGTTCAATTCTCTGAGCTAAGATGGCTTCTTTCAATTTGCGGGTGAAGCTTTTTTCTGGGGTAAGAAAAAAAGACTTAGCAATTTGTTGAGTTATAGTGCTTCCGCCCTGGACGACGTCCAAAGCTTCGATGTTCCGGAAGGCTGCGCCCAATATGCGCCAGTAGTCTATCCCCTTATGCTCAAAGAAACGGGCATCTTCCGCAGCCACAAAAGCTTTAATAAGCATCTTGGGCATTTGGGCCAGAGGCACAATCGTCCGGTTTTCGATAAAAAATTCTCCGATAAGTATTTCATCATCTGCATATACTTCGGAAACAACATAAGGGCGGTAATCTTTCAAAGTAGTTAGCCGGGGTAGATCGAAGACTAAAGCAAAATAAAAAGCAGTGGCGCCGGCAGCCAAAACGACTACCCCCAGGACCAAAAACAAAATTATGATCCGCCATTTGCTCTTCTTTTTCTTAATTCTTTTTCCTAATGAACCGCTCATATTGGAAACTTATCGAAATATTAAGGCTGTCGCTTGAACACACCTAACCCGTTAGGAACAGGCCAACTTCCGGGCAGATCTATTAATAAAGATTTATATTCCACGTACATTTGGGCCGAACCACCCCCGTCTAAGCAAAGAGCATCCCGGCAAGCCAGCCCCCCTTCGGCCTCGGTGAGCCAAAAAACATGGGCCAAATCTTGGGCAAATACCTGCGTATCTTCTGAGTTAGCCAAAATAATTTGGTTTTTATAAGTAATCCCTATTGCTGACCTCTTAGCTAATTGTTTTTTCAAATGTAATTCACGCCCGCCTACCACTAATCGGGGGCCCACTTGTATTGCTTGACTAATTCCTTGACTATATTGGAATTCTTGGGTATGGATAATGCGCGGCAGCTGGTCTTTGATCATAAAAATACCCCAGTCTGTCTTGCGCAGCGGATTGGTCTCGTGGCCATCAACAATTAAAAGTCCTAAAGGGCGATAATCCGGCTGAAAAAAACCACCATTAATGGCTGCTAAGGCCTGGGCTTTTTTAGCTAAGGTTTTAATTTCCATCCGGTCGACTCCCCAGGCCCGGCAGTCCATTACCCGCAAAGAGAATTTATCTAAATCAATCCGCAAAATCCGTAATTTAAAAGGGGCTTGGTAAGGCGGGCCGTTAAATTGCAAAGCCTTCACAGCAAAGCCATCATCAATTAGATGCCAATCATTGGCGGCGCTTAGCGCCTGCCCGCCTAAAGTTAAAGACGAAGACAGAAGAAAAAATAAAAATCTCGTTTTAAAATACCTAAGCTTCATTTGTTTTTGATTTTATTATAAAATATAATTTAAATTTAACTCTATGTCTATAAAGAATTTGCGGGGTAAACTTTATCTCGTTTCTACCCCTATTGGTAATCTGGAAGACATTACCCTGAGGGCGTTGCGGATCCTTAAAGAAGTTGATCTTATTGCCGCCGAGGACACGCGCCACACCCGGAAGCTCCTCTCTCATTATGACATTCACAAACCCCTGATCAGCTATCATGAGCATAATCAGCGAGAAAAAGAAGAATTCCTCCTGGAAGAAATAAAAAAGGGGAAGAACTTAGCCTTGGTCACGGACGCCGGGACTCCGGGGATCTCTGATCCTGGGGTAAATTTGGTAAAAAGATTTCTTCAGGAATCCATTCCCGTAATTCCTATCCCGGGCCCTTCGGCCCTTATTGCTGCTTTGAGCATATCAGGCTTGCCTACGGAAAGTTTTATTTTCTATGGTTTCCTTCCCCATAAACACTCCGCACGGCAAAGAATGTTCTCTTCCTTAAAAGATCGGCCAGAAACTTTAGTATTTTTTGAATCCCCCCAGCGCCTTAAAGCATGTCTCCAAGATGCCCTGAAGACTTTTGGTGATCGGCAAGCAGTCGTGGCCCGAGAGATAACCAAAATTTTTGAAGAAGTTTATCGGGGAAAATTAGCAAAGATAATCAAAGAGATAGAGGGAAAAGAAATAAAAGGGGAAATTACTTTAGTGATAGCTGGCTCGCCGGCCGCTAAGGAAGTAGACGAAGCTTTCCTGTCTCAGCTCATCAAAGAATATTTAAATAACGGCCAGCTTTCCTTAAAAGAAATGGTCACCCTCCTTTCGGCAGAGTGGAAAGTTTCTAAGCGGGAGTTGTATAAAAAGATATTAGAGGTAAAAAAAGAGAACCAATAAATTATGATTCTGCCCCATTTTATGCGTAATCTTTGCCCCAGCCTAAGCCCCAAATTAGTTTAGCAATCCTTTTTAAGGGCCAAATGCAAAAGTTATAAAGGGATAAGGATAAATAATCAGGAAGCAGGCCGGAGGCGGGCCAGAGTCAGGCCGGAGGCAGGCCAGAGGCAGGCATGAATGAAGAAGCATCGGCGGGAGAAGAAGTTGTTTAAAAAATTGACCAACGATTTTCCGCAAAGGGCGGGCGGATCGTTAAACTAAGCAAGATGATTAAGCTTATAAATCCGCCCGTACTTATGGAAGAGCCACTGCCTCATGATTCTGAATGAATGCCTGCCTCTGGCCTGCCTCCGGCCTTTTCTCCCCATGGCGATAGAGTCTCAGGATTGGAGGAAGGCTTAGGGTGAGGGTTAAAAACGGCAGCTGTCATTTATTTAAAGTTTTGATTAATAAGTGCTTAAAATTTTTTGAGCAGTTGAGATATCGCGCTCAATTTGTTTTTTTAATTCTTCCGGGCCGGGAAAAGTGACTTCATCACGCAGCCTTTTTACAAACTCCACCCGCAAATTTTTCCCGTATATATCCTGATGGAAGTTTATGATATGAACTTCCATGGAAAATTCCTGATCATGAAAAGTGGGATTCCAGCCTAAATTGGCCACACTGGCATATTTTTGCCCTTCATAAATGGACCAGGTGGCATATATTCCCGGCTTGGGCAGGAGAGAATTATCTGGTTTGATATTCGCGGTGGGGAATCCTAATTTCTTGGCCCCGCGGCCATGTCCCGGGATTACTTGGCCCTGAAGCAGGTAAAACCGTCCCAGCATGCTGGCGGCCTCTTCCATTTTTCCCTGTTGAATAAATTCCCGAATGCGCGTACTGGATACTATTTCTCCCCCCACCCGCACCGGGCCAACTACTTCTACTTGGAATCCTAATTTCCCGCCCATTTCTTTTAACAAAGCGATATTTCCGCGGCGATCTTGGCCAAAAGTGTAGTCGTGACCAACAAAAAGGTATTGGATTCTGATTTCCTCATAAAGAATTTTTTTGACAAAATCTTCTGGGGTTAGCTTAGCAAATTCTTTAGAAAAGGGAGCACAAATAACCACCTCAATACCTTGTTCGGCCATTAATCTAAATTTTTCCGCCTTAGGCGTAATTAATAAAAGTGGCCGTTTCGGCTCTAAAATTGTGAGCGGGTGGGGGTCAAAAGTATAAACGATAGTTTCTCCTCCAATTTGCTTGGCTTTTTCCATTACTTGGCGGAAGATGTATTGGTGACCTAAATGGACACCATCAAAGTTACCTATAGTTAAAACAGGCTTTTTAAATGGGCGCGAAAAATTCTTTTCTTTATTAATGATTTCCATTTTTACTCTTTGGCTAAATTAGGATCGATCTTTTTTATTTCCTTTGTAATACTCCTGGAGCCCTTTCCTATTGGCTATACATCATAACCTGCTTTGCGATAATTTTCCATGGCCCTTTCTTTGAGATGGGCTTTTTCAGGTTTTTCACTCTCTTTATCCGCTAACTCCGCAGCATGACTATACATTCCTTGCCTTTCGTATTCAGCCACTTTTCGTTCAATCTCGTCTTTTCCTTTAGCCGATCCAGGAAGAATCACGCGGGGCAAGGAAATCCTTCTTTTTATCTCTTGGCCGCATACGGGGCAGGAATGTAAAGGTTCCTCCGCAATACTCTGGATTACTTCGAATGGCCTGGAGCATTGGGGACAATTTCTTCCTGAAGTAGTGGCTTCATACTCATAAATAGGCATAAAAGCAGCATCCCTCCTTTCTCCCGAAAAATCTTTTATAAAGCATGGGGCGAGGAAACTTGCGTCTGCATCAGAGGAGATGACGCTTCTTTAGAAAGGTGAGAACTCGGCCAGGGAGGTAAAGAAAGCATGGTTTCTATTTTGGCAATTAAGGGAAAATAGGTTTGGGGATCTAAAGCGGAGATACAAAGGCCTTGATAAGTGTTGGCTAAGTTGGCGGCCATTTCAGGATTTACCTGGTCAATTTTATTAAAAACTCTGATTAAAGGAATACGAGTTATCTCCAGTTCTTCTAAGATGCGCTCGACTGCTTCCATCTGTTCTACAAAGCGGGGATGACTAAGGTCGATCACATGCAGAATCAAATCAGCATCTTTAGTCTCTTCCAAGGTAGCGCGGAAAGCATCGAGTAAATCCTGGGGAAGATCGCGCAGGAAACCCACCGTGTCGGTAACAATTACGTTTCTTTCATAAGGGAAACGCAAGCGGCGGCTGGAGGGGTCCAGAGTAGCAAAAAGCTTATCAGCCACGTGCACATTACTTTTGGTCAAGCCATTCAATAAGGTGGATTTGCCGGCATTGGTGTAGCCGACGATGGCCACGATGGGAATTCTATTTTTTTGCCGGAGCTGCCGCCGCAGCAAACGCTGGCGGTTCAAAGCTTCTAATTCGCGGTTTAATTGATGAATCCGGTCCCGTACCCGCCGCCGGTCGATTTCCAGTTTAGTTTCCCCCGGTCCTCGTCCTCCGATACCGCCGGTTAAACGAGAAAAACCGCTGTCGCGGGAAGTCAGCCGGGGAAGGAGATATTTTAATTGGGCCAGTTCGACCTTCAATTTTCCTTCCCGCGTATGGGCGCGTTGGGCAAAAATATCCAAAATCAACTGGGTACGGTCGATAATTCTTAGATCAGTAAGATCAGCTATGGCCCGCATCTGACTGGGATTCAGCTCTTGGTCAAAGATCAGTAAATCTGCACCTTGTTGAAAGGCCCGCATAGCAAGATCCCGAAGCTTTTCTCGGCCCATCAAGTACCGGGGATGAAACTGGTGGCGCCGCTGACAAATTTTTTCCAAAACGACAATCCCGGCCGAATCAGCCAAGGCCGAAAGTTCGTTTAAAGAATCTTCGATAAGGGCTCGGGGGGCAGGAGAAGCATGAATTAAGATGGCCCGATCCCTGTGGTCACCAGCTTCGCGGCTTACTTGCGTGCGCGCTAATTCATCTTCTAAAGCTTGGATCATTTGCCGACAGTTCAGATTCAAATTAGTCACGGGTAGCGGGTCCCAGCAGCGCCAATTTTCCCCTCGAGCATTTTGCGGCAGCAAATGAGCTAAGTAAATCGATCCGGGAATTCCTCTTTCTTGCACTTCCAGAGCAGCCATGAGGTCCAAGCGCAGAAGCGCTAAATCGGTAAGGTCATCTTGCGTAAGCGTTTCTCCTTTTAAATGGGTATGGATGCAGCGTAAGCCGCGCAAGCGGGGTCCGCTTCCGGAACGGTAGGCAGAAAGGTCGGGAATCCAGATGCCAAAAGGCCCGCCTACGATCACGAAGCGGACATTACCCCCTCTGTCTAATAAAAGCCCCATCTGCCTTTGGGTGTCCCAAGATAACTCACAGAGAGCTCGGGCCAATTCTACAGAAATTACGCGATCCGGCGGTACTTTCCGGCGGTATAGGGCCAGGATTTTCTTGCTTTGGGAAGGTTTCAACCCCAGAACATTTCCAAAAATTTTTTGGATCTTTAGCAACCTCCTTTAAGAATTTTTTTTCTTAAAAAGAGCTTCTAATTCCGCGCGCGCTTTTTCTTCCCGAAGAGGTTTGGTTGCCAGTTCCTTAGTCTCCTTAAAAGAAAAGAATTCACAGAAATTCTTCTTTTCTCGATCACTCACCCATTCTGCGGCCGGCTCCCGACATTTATTAGCCGCATATTCATCATAAAATGTACAATTTAAACAGCAGTGCAAATCGCTTAGGCAGTAAGGACAAGTATCTTGGCGACCTACCTTCTCGGTGTCAGGAATTGGTTTCAGACAGTGATAGCAAACCTTCATAAATATATTATACAGCTAAAATTATAAACAGTTAAGCAGGTTTCCAAGTTGTCCCTGTGGGACCGTCTTCTAAAATAATTCCCCACTGGGCCGCTTGAGCACGCAGCTGATCAGCGAGCGCCCAATTGCGTGATTGTCGAGCCGCATCTCTTTGGGCAATCAAAGAAGAAATTTCTTCTTCTTGCAACCCGTGGGATTCCAAAAATCTCTTTTTTTGCCGAGCAAAATAAACGGCCGGATCCATTTGCCAAAGGCCCAAAATGCGGCCGACTTCCAAAATAGTTCTTCTCCCCATCTGGAAAATACTTAAGGCAGCAGCATCTGTAAGCAAATTTTTTTGGGTTAAGCCCCGGTTCAGCGAACGAATAAGTTCATGCAGGTAGCCTAAAGCAAGGGCAGTATTGAAATCATCGGCCATAGCCGCTAAAAATTTTTCTTTGGTCTGGGTTATTTTTTCATGCAGTTCCCGCAGAGGAAGGGATAAAGAAGATACAGGTGGAAGGGGATAAGCATCTTGCCCGCCCGTAATTTTTTCTATTTCATGGAGCGTGACGTAAAAGCGATCCAGACTCAAACGAGCTTCGGTCATGCTTACTAATGAAAAATCCACAGGACTCCGATAGTGGGTAGATAGAAGGAATAAGCGCACGACCTCTCCTTCATACGTCTGTAATAAATCGCGAATGGGAAGAATGTTACCCAAAGATTTGGACATCTTTTCTTTATCGATATTTACGAAACCATTATGCAGCCAATAACGTACAAAGGGTTTGCCCGTCGCCGCTTCCGATTGGGCAATTTCATTTTCGTGATGAGGGAAGATCAGATCTTGGCCGCCACCATGAATATCAAAAGTTTCCCCTAAGTAACATTGACTCATGGCCGAACATTCTATATGCCAACCAGGACGTCCTTTTCCCCAAGGGCTGTCCCAGCTCGGCTCTCCAGGCTTACTGGCCTTCCAAAGGGCAAAGTCCAGGGGGTTATTTTTTCTTTCGTCAACTTCCACCCGGGCCCCGGCCCGCATTTCTTCCAGACTGCGGCCTGATAATTTGCCATAGCCCCCAAATTTCTCTACGGCGAAATAGACATCGCCATTCACTTGGTAAGCAAATCCTTTGGCCATTAGTTTTGTTATTAGTTCAATGATTTGCGGAATATGCGCAGTTGCTCGGGGTTCATAAGTGGGTCGTTCCATGCCCAGGTTTTGCATGTCTTCGGCATACTCTTTGATATAGCGCTCGGCAATTTCCTGGCAAGACACACCCTCTTGATTAGCACGTTTGATTATCTTATCATCCACATCGGTATAGTTGCGGATATAAGTAACCTCATAACCTAAATAGCGGAAGAAGCGATAAATTATGTCAAAAACCAAAGCCGCCCGGGCATGGCCGATATGGGCCCGGTCATAAGCGGTTATCCCGCAAACATACATGGAGACTTTCCCTTTTTCTAAGGGAATGAATTCTTCTTTCTTTTTAGTCAAAGAGTTATATACCTGCACCAGCATGAGGTGAATTCCTGCCTTTCTCCGTAGAATATTTTAAAAAGGCACTCTATTTTCCAGAGACTTGCCCAAGGTAACTTCATCAATGTATTGGAGATCTCCCCCCATGGGCACACCGCGCGCAATGCGCGTGATCTTTATGGATAAAGGTTTGATTAACTGGGCTAAATATTGAGCGGTCGCCTCTCCTTCTGCCGAGGGGTTGGTAGCCAAGATAACTTCGGTAATTTTTTCTTGGTGCAAGCGGGTGAGCAGTTCTTGGATCTTTAGGTCTTGGGGGCCGATGCCGTCTAAAGGAGAAAGCACTCCGTGGAGCACATGGTAAAGTCCATGGAAACTGCGGCTTTTTTCTAAAGCCATTAAATCCTCGGGCGAACTCACTACGCAGATGATTTTGTTATCCCTTCGGGGATCAGCGCAGATGGCGCAAGGGTCTTGTTCGGTGAGATTAAAACACCGGGAGCATAAACGGATCTTTTCCTTTACTTCGCGCAAAGCGCGGGCCAAGTTTTCTACATCTGCGGGCGCAGAACGGATGATGTACATGGCTAATCTGGAAGCGGTCTTTTCGCCCACTCCGGGGAGTTTAGTAAGTTCTTTAATTAAGCGTAAAATGGGTTGGGGCAGAGCCATAGTCTTTTCTACATTAGGCCGGGAATATACAGACCGCCCGTCAGCTTTTTCATCTCCTCCGCCACCATTTCTTGCGCTTTTTTTAAAGCAGCGTTAACTGCGGCGATGATTAGGTCTTGGAGCATCTCCACATCCTCAGGATTAACTACTTCTTTTTCTACTTTGAGAGCAACTATTTCCTGCTTGCCGTTGGCCACGGCCGTGACCATTCCCCCGCCGGCCGAGGCTTCCGCCGTGCGGTTGGCCATTTCTTCTTGAACCTTGAGCATTTTGGCCTGCAACTGTTGAGCTTGCCTGATGATATTGCCAAATCCTTTACTCATTTTTTTCTCCTCATAAATTTTTTATTTCCACCACGCGCCCGCCGAAAATATTAAGCGCTTCTTTAACAAGGGGGTGATTCAAGACTTCTTCTTGAGCATTTTTTTTTGAATTTTGCGGATTATTCTCCGGGAGGGAGTTGCCCGGCATATGGTTGGAAATACCCGCTATCTTAATGCGCATTTGTTGTTGGAAAAATTCCTTGGCCAGATTAATTAAGACCGCCCGTGTTTCGGTTTCCTGCATCCGTTCCAGATAAAAAGATTTTTCGGGATAACCAATCTCCAAAAGGTCTCCCTGTAAGGATAAAGGAGAACCATGTTCCAGCAAGGAAGCCAAGGGTGGTTTTTTCTTTTTCACGAACTGGACAAAGCTTTTCCATTTTTCTTCTGCTACCCCGAATTTTTCTACGGCCTTTTCCGCTATTCTTTCTTTCTTAACTGGGAGGGGGTTTGTCGCTAAAGGGGTATCATCCTTATTGGATAAGGTAGGAGTTTCCGCGGTTAAAAGGCCGGGGGCTTGTTCAGTCCCGCTAATTATTGGGGCAGGGGAGGGAGCAAAAGAAGGTACGAGCTGCAGATGCAGCCGTTCTTCAAGCTGCTGGAGCCTTTCCAAAACTTCGGGCACAGAAAGAATTGGCCGGCGGGTAGCCAAGCGCAATAAGGTCATTTCCATAATCAGGCGGGGAAAAGTTGAACGAGCGATTTCGTCATAAGCCGAGGTGAGGGAGCGGAAGATGCTCTGGATTTCAGCTAGGGTAAACTTATCGGCTTGTTGGGCTAACGCTTGCATTTCTTCCTCGGGCAGATCGATTAAATCAAGCCGGGTTAATTCGGGGAGAGGTATAGTTTTTAATACTAAAAGATCCCTGGTTAAACGGATTAATTCGGCACAGAATTCTTTGAGATCATAACCAAATTGGCTCACCTCGGCCACAATTTGGAGAAGGGTAGCTTTATCTCTCTCGCCCAAGGCCAGCAAAGTACTTAAGAGCAATTTCTGATCGATCAAACCCAGCACTTCTAAAACTTGTTCATCTGCGATAGTATTTCCAGCGAAAGAGAGGACTTGGTCAAAGAGACTTTGGGCATCTCGAAGTGAGCCTTCCGCTTTCCGGGCTAAAAGATAGAGGCTGCGGTCACTGATCTCTATTTTTTCTTCTTCCTTAATTTTTTTTAATTGCTCCACAATCAAGTTAGAAGGGATACGCTTGAAATTATACCTTTGACACCTGGAAAGAATGGTCAAGGGAATTTTGTGTGGTTCTGTGGTGGCCAGGATAAAGATGACGTGGGGCGGAGGTTCTTCTAAAGTCTTCAAGAGAGCATTGAAGGCCTGGTCCGTGAGCATATGGACTTCATCGATAATGTATATTTTATATTTATTCTTGGCCGGTAGATAGCGGGCGTTTTCTCTGAGTTCGCGGATCTCATCGATGCCTCTATTAGAAGCCCCATCAATTTCTAAAACATCTACGGAAATCCCTTCGCGAATTTCGGTACAAAATGGGCAGCGGTCGCAGGGATTAGCTGTTGGTCCCTCTAGGCAATTGAGGGCTTTGGCCAGAATGCGGGCTACCGAAGTCTTGCCTACGCCACGTGGTCCGGCAAAGAGATAAGCATGGGCCACTCTTTGGGTAAGTAGAGCATTCTGTAAAGCTTGTGTAATAGGCTTTTGCCCAATTACTTCGGTAAAATTCTGAGGACGCCATTTGCGGGCTAAAACAATATAGGACATGCTTCCTTTTTAAAATTGTATTCTTTAATTCTTAGAAAACCCAAATTTATTTTTTGGTGATAGCCAGGCTCCCCCGCGGCACACGAAGTTAGTTACGGCCGCTGCTTCCTTCCGGACCTGACGGGGTTGGTAACTCTTCGTTGCGCGGGACCCGGCTATCACAATTTATTAAGGGCGCGGATTAACGCAGCTAATCGCCGGTAATAATTAAAAATCCCCCATTTTTTCTTTTTTATATCCTGAAAATCTGCGTTCATCTGCATCTCTATTGTTTTTCTGGCGGAGAGAGAGGGATTCGAACCCTCGGTCCCGCTTTTGGCGGAACACACGATTTCCAGTCGTGCCCCTTCGGCCATCTCGGGCATCTCTCCATTAACTATTAGCTTGGCGCATAGCGCAAAGTGCTTGCCCCTTATTCTGGCGGAGAGGGTGGGATTCGAACCCACGTGAGAGCTTTTGGCCCCCAAGTCGATTTCGAGTCGACCCCGTTACGACCACTTCGGTACCTCTCCTTATTTCAATTATATAACCGATGCTCTCGTTCTTAAAAGAGATTTATCTTCTTAGACGCGCAAAAAAAAGACGCAAAATTTCCGCACATTCCTTTTGCAAAACCCCCGATATAATTTCTACCTGATGGTTTAAACGATGATTGCCGAGCAACTGGAAAAGAGAGACAACAGCTCCTGCTTTTGGATCAGGAGCCCCAAATACTAAACGGCTAATCCGTGCTTGCCAAATTGCTCCGGCACACATAGCACATGGCTCAAGAGTTACATATAATGTGCATCCTAAAAGGCGGTAATTTTTTAATTTGTGGGCCGCCTCCCGCAAAACTAATATTTCGGCGTGGGCTGTAGGGTCAGCCAGACCAATCGGCCGATTGTGATCTTGGGCAATAATTTCCCCTTCCCGAACTAAAATTGCGCCAACCGGAATTTCGCCACTTTCTCCGCCTTTTTGAGCTTCCTGGAGGGCTAAGGTCATGTAATATTCATGTCCCTGGTTAGGAGAGTTGAAATTGCTAATGAACCTTCCTCTCTTTCCTCCAGTTGATACAGGCCGTGGTTTTTTTTCTCCAAAAGATTATTAAGAAAAATTGGCCTGGGAGCTTAAAAAATTTAATATCTTTTATATCATTTTCCCTCATTTTGTCAAGAATAAAGGCCCTGGACCGTCGATAAATTCTGAAAGGGAATTGAACCGGGATTTAATAAATTTAGGCGTGGCTTAGGCGAAAGCAAGCGAGGCTAATTGAAATTTTCCATATATTGCCCAATTGCCTCATTAGTTAGGTCACGGGTAATAGCAATTAGCCCTACCCTCCAAATATGGGAGAGAGTAAAACTGACCCGCGAAAGAAGGAGCACTAAGAACTATTTAGGAGTTAGCACCCTAATAGATAGTTCAGCCAATTGGCGGCTATCTACTGGCGATGGGGCCTCCGTCATCAAGTCAGTAGCCTTTTGGGTTTTGGGAAAAGCAATGACATCCCTAATCGAATCGGCGCCGGCTAAAATCATTACTAACCTATCAAAGCCAAAAGCAATTCCTCCATGAGGCGGAGCTCCATACTCCAGGGCTTCCAAAAGGAAACCAAATTTCCTCTGGGCCTCTTCCTTGCTGATTCCTAACTTTTCAAAGAGAAGAGATTGAATTTCCCGCTGGTAGATCCTTAAGCTACCGCCTCCTACCTCTGACCCGTTAAGAACCAAATCATAAGCTTTGGCCCTAACTTTTTCAGGAGCCTCGTGGAGAAGGGGCAGGTCTTCTTCCAAAGGTGAGGTAAAAGGATGATGTTTGGCAGTAAATCTTCCTTCCACTTCATCGTATTCCAACAGGGGAAAATCAGTAATCCAAACAAAGGCAAATTTATTCTCCGGGATCAGGTTTAATTGTTTGGCTAATTTTAGGCGGAGACGGGCCAATACTTCATTGACGATTTTGGTGGAGGCAGAGATAAAGAGCAGAACTTCCCCTGGTTCTGGATGAAATGTTTCTTTTAAGGAGGCTTGCTCTCCTTCTCTTAAAAATTTGGCTAAAGGTCCGCTCACTGCTGGCCATCCCTCTTCGCCCACGCGCAGCCAAATTAACCCCTGGGCGCCTGCTTCCCTTACAAATTCGTTCAATTCGTCAAGATCCTTCCGGGAAAGGCTTTTAGGGACTTTGAGGCCTTTAATTATTCCGCCGCGTTTTAAGGTTTCGGCGAAGATGCTAAATTCGGTAGAATTAAATATAGGAGTTACCTCCCGCAATTCTAAACCGAACCTGAGGTCGGGATTATCCACCCCATAGAGATGTATAGATTGCTCATAGGTTAAACGGGGAAAAGGAGTTGGGATAGAAATTCCCAGCGTTTCTTGAAAGAGAGATTGCATCATCCCTTCCATTAGAGCATAAATATCTTCCCGATCGATGAAAGACATCTCGATATCAATCTGCGTAAATTCTGGCTGGCGGTCTGCTCTTAGGTCTTCGTCACGAAAACACCTGACAATCTGAAAATAACGATCGAACCCGGAAATCATCAAAATTTGTTTGAATAGTTGAGGTGATTGGGGTAAGGCATAAAATTGTCCAGGATTTACCCGGCTGGGTACCAGATAATCCCGAGCACCTTCCGGAGTTGATTTGGTGAGGAAAGGAGTTTCAATTTCTAAGAAGCCATGACTTTGCAAATAGCGGCGAATAGCCCGAGCTGCTCGGTCGCGTAAAATAATGTTTTTCTGCATTTTCGGGCGACGCAAATCGAGATAACGGTATTTGAGACGGATGTTTTCAGCAACTTCCCGATCTTCGTCAATAGGAAAGGGGGGAGGATTTGATTCGTTAAGGATTTTTAATTCTTCAGCTTGAACTTCCAAATTTCCCGAGGGTAGCTGCGGATTTTCGGTTCCCGGTGGCCGAGGCACCACCCTACCGCGCACAGCAATCACATATTCACTGCGCAAAGAGGCTGATTTTTCATGAGCTGCCGCATTAATTTCTGGATTAAAGACAACCTGGACGATTCCTTCTCGATCGCGCAAATCAATGAAGACTAATCCGCCCAGGTCGCGGCGGCGATGTACCCATCCCATAAGGATAACTTCTTGGCCAATATGTTGGTTATTAACTTGTCCACAATAACAAGTACGTTTAAGATTCCCCATTGATTCCGCCAATTTTTTCTTCTCCCTTCGTCGCCAAAACTAAAAAGATTTTAACCGCACCCTGATTGGCAAATTATCACTTAGACACTAGTCCTCGGTGTGGGCAGATGGCTAATTTTCGTTTTTAATTTTTCGGCAAAAATTTCTATACATATCTCTTCTTGCTCTTTGGTATGCATATTACGGAGAATAACCATTCCTTTTTGCAATTCTTCGGCTCCTAAAATGCCCACGTAGGAACTTTGACATCGGTCAGCTTTGCGCATCTGGCTCTTCAGGCTTTTGCCAGTGTAGTCTAATTCGACCCATAGGCCAGCTTGGCGCAACTCTTGGGCTAAGGCAAATCCCCGCTGTTGAGCTTCTTGACCTATAAGGGCCAGAAAAATATCCGGTCGGCGGGCATAATTTTGGTCAGGGGAAAGTAACATGATCAGCCGTTCTACACCTATGGCAAAACCGATCCCGGGAACAGATGGCCCACCGATATCCTCGGCTAATTTATCATATCTTCCACCACCGCAAACGGCATTTTGCGCCCCCAAATTATGCGCTATGACCTCAAAAGCAGTTCGGGTGTAATAATCAAGTCCCCTGACCAACCGCGCATTTATAGCATAAGAAAGTTTTACCTCCGTAAGTAACCTTTCCACTTGAGCAAAATGAGTGCGGCATGGGTCACAAATAAAGTCTAAGACAACCGGTGCCGAAGCTAATCGACTTTGACAGGTTTCCTGCTTACAATCAAAAACGCGCAGCGGGTTCGTTTCCAATCTCCTTTGACAATCGGCACAGAGGGTGCCTCTTTTGCTGCGCAAAAAATTTTGGATTTCGACTTTATAGGACAGCCGGCAAGTGGGACAACCCAGAGAATTGATTTGCAGGCTCAAATCTTTTAAGCCCACGCTCTCCAAATAGCGCATAAGCATTACCAGAATTTCGGCATCCGCTGGGGCTTCCTCTACTCCCAATATTTCGGCATCAATCTGATGGAATTGCCGAAAGCGCCCCTTTTGCGGCCGCTCATACCGAAACATTGGCCCGATAAAATAGTATTTGCCTACGGGCTCTTTTAAATATAACCCATGCTCTAAGTAAGCGCGCATTATGGATGTAGTTGCTTCTGGTCTTAAAGTAATCGATTCGCCATCGCGGTCGGCAAAAGTATACATTTCTTTGCCCACAATATCAGTAGACTCACCTAAAGAACGGGCAAATAGTTCAGTCCTTTCTAAAACCGGAATACGCAATTCGTGAAAGCCAAAGCGACCGAAGATTTCTCGCGCCTTCATTTCTACGAATTGCCATTTTTCTACTTCTCCGGGAAGAATATCTTTGAACCCCCGGATTCCTTTCATTACCAAAGAGCTCTCCTTTATTAACTTCCTTATTATTATTTTGAATATAGCCGAGAAAAGCATGCCCGTCAAGGAATAGATAAGCTAGCTGCGCCTGAACCACATTAAGCTATTTATCAAAAAAGTGATTGCCGGCCAAAGCTTTGGTTTCGTTGACATATCTTCCTTTGGTGTTATAATCTAAACAAACTTCTTTTGGGGCATTTTTTACGGAATAATAATGAATCTCTTAATCCGGTTAACCAAAATACCGTTTATTAGCCACCTCTCCTTGCGCACGAAATTAGTAACCAGCTTTCTATTAGTGGTCATTGTAGGCGGAGTACTTTCTTCATTGATTGGGACTAAACTTGTGGGAGATACTATTGTTCTGCAAGCCCGCCATAAAGTTAAACATGACCTGCAAACAGCGTGGTTAGTCTATAATCAGACTTTAAGCCAGATTAAGGATGTAGTCCAGCTGACTGCTTCGGGACGGACTATTCCTGATTATTTGAGTGCGGGGCGGATAAAAAATTTGCATGAGTTCTTAGTTCAGCGGCGCCAAGAATATGGTTTAGATATCTTAACCCTTACAGATGCCCGCGGGCGGGTGATCATCCGCACTCGCCATCCTTTTTTAGTGGGAGATGATCAATCTACAGATCTTTTTGTGCAGAAAGCCATGAAAGGAGAAAGAGTAGCGGCGACAGTAATTGTCCCCTCAGAAGAGCTGCAAAAAGAAGGGAGTGATTTGGCCGAGAGGGCTTTTATCCTTTTTGTGGCCACACCGAAGGCCAAGAAAATTGGAGGGGATAGAGAAACCTCCGGCATGATGCTCAAAGCCGCCGCCCCAGTTTTTAATGAAGCCCAGCAATTATTAGGAGTTCTGTATGGGGGTATACTCCTTAATCGCCATTATGAGATCGTGGATAAAGTGCGCAACCTCTTGTACGGTGAGAGCCAATATGCTGGAAAGGAAATGGGGACGGCTACCATCTTCCAAGGAGGGGTACGGATCTCCACTAATGTGCGGGGAGAGAAAGGAGAAAGAGCCATTGGCACCCTAATCTCGGACGAGGTTTACGAGGCCGTCGTGGAGAAAGGAGAGCCTTGGCTGGATCGGGCTTTTGTCGTGAAAGATTGGTACCTGACAGCTTATGAGCCCATCCGAGACCTCGCCGGCCAGATAGTCGGTATTCTCTATGTGGGCATCTTAGAAACTCCCTATACTGATTTGCGCAACAAAGTCGTCTATAGCTTCTTCGGTATTGGTGTATTGGGAGTTTTTTTAGTTCTCATTCTTTCTTTCTTCATAACTACGGGCATTATTCGGCCCTTAAAGAATATGGTTTGGGCAACCACCAAGATGGCGGAAGGCGATTTTTCCATGGAGCTCCCGATAAATTCTCGAGATGAGATTGGACAATTAGCGGCTTCATTTAACCATATGCTTAGACGGGTCAAAGAAAGCTACCAAGCCTTAGAAGAATATGGACGCACCCTGGAACAGAAAGTGGAACAAAGGACGGAAGAACTAAAAAAAATTCAGGCCCAGTTGATGCAATCAGAAAAACTGGCCTCCTTAGGAAGATTAGCCTCCGGCGTGGCCCATGAGATTAATAGTCCTTTGACTGGTATTCTCACTTTTTCCCATTTACTCATGCGCAAACTTAAGGACCAACCAGAATTGCAAAAAGAGCTAGAGTTGATTGTCCGGGAAACAACGCGCGTTTCCACCATCGTGCGGGGCCTCTTAGATTTTGCCCGCGAAAGTAAACCGCAGAAAAGGCCATGTTATCTTAACGAGCTGATCACCCATACCCTTTCCTTGGTAGAGCGACAAGCTGCATTTCAAAATATTAAAATTATTAAAAACCTGGATCCCCAAATGCCTGTGCTTTTGGTGGATGCTAACCAGATTCAGCAAGTCTTCATGAATATCCTTTTGAATGCCGCCGATGCCATGCCCGGCGGGGGGAGTCTCCAGGTTACTTCCCTCTACCAACCGGGCGATGACTTTGTGCAAATTATCTTTACGGACACAGGCTGCGGAATTCCGGCCGAGAATTTAAATAAGATTTTTGATCCCTTTTTTACGACCAAAGCCGATAAAAAAGGAACGGGGCTGGGTTTGGCGGTAAGTTACGGAATTATCGAGCGTCATCGGGGGCATATTGAAGTGCAAAGTGCCGTAGGCCAGGGCACAACTTTTATCATCAAGCTTCCTGTGCAAGCTGGAGAAGAAGTTTCTCCGTGATAGTTAAAAATAATTTCAGGTGGAATAATGCCGGCCGCCAAAATATTAGTAGTAGACGATGAAGAAATAGTTTGCTTGAGTTGCCAAAGGGTACTTACGGAAGAGGGCTATGAAGTAATTACTACCCTTAGCGGTCAAGAGGCCCTGCAACTCCTGGCCAATGAACATTTTGATTTGGCTATTGTGGATCTGAAGATGCCCGGGTTGGATGGGATGGAACTTCTGCGCGCCATAAAGAGGGAGCATCTGCAAGTCCAAGTCATTATGATCACGGGTTTTTCCACCGTAGAATCGGCGGTGGAGGCCATGAAGGCGGGCGCCTTTGATTATCTACCCAAACCTTTTACTCCAGACCAGGTGACCTTGGTAGTTAAGAAGGCCTTAGATAGCCGGAGTATGATGTTGGAAAATATATATTTGCGGGAGCAACTGCAAGCGCGATATCGGTTTGAAAATATTGTGGGCATAAGTGAAAAAATGCAAGAGGTTTATCGTCTAATTTTGCGGGTGGCTCCCACAAACAGTACTGTTTTAATTACTGGCGAATCAGGCACGGGAAAAGAGCTAATTGCCCGGGCCATTCATTTTCATAGCCTAAGGAAAGATCGCCAGTTCATCCCGGTTGATTGTGGCGTCCTTTCGGAGAATCTTTTGGAGAGTGAACTCTTCGGGCATGTGAAAGGTTCTTTCACCGGTGCTATCGTAACTAAACCTGGGCTTTTTGAGGTAGCCGATGGGGGAACTCTCTTTTTAGATGAAATCGGCAATATCAGCCTGGCTATGCAAAGTAAACTCCTCAGATTTATCCAGGAAAGAGAATTTACCCCGGTGGGTGGAACAAAGATCAAAAAGGTAGATGTGCGTTTGATCGCGGCTACTAACAAAGATTTACAGGAAAAAATTAAGGAAGGTACTTTTCGAGAAGACCTTTTTTATCGGCTAAACATCGTTCCTATTCATCTACCCCCCTTACGCGAGAGGCCTGAAGACATTCCGCTCTTAGCTGAACATTTTCTCCTCAAATATTGTCGGGAAATGAGGAAGAATTTAAAAAAAATGTCCCCGGCTTTTTTAGATTTGCTAAAAAGTTATTCTTGGCCAGGAAATGTGCGGGAGTTAGAAAATATTATGGAGCGTATAGTGATCATGACCGATGAAGAGGAGATTCAACCCAAACATTTCCCTATCCCCCTTCAACCCAAAGAGGAAAGGATAGCTTTCCAAGTCCCGCGGACGAGCGAAGAGCTCAAAGAATTGAAAAAACATTTGCGGGACAAAGCTATAGAAGAAATAGAAAGATTATTTGTTTTACAGGCTTTATCCCGAAATGATTGGAATGTTACTAAATCGGCCAAAGAAGTAGGGATGCTGCGCCAAAATTTTCAAGCCCTCATGCGTAAATATAATATCCGCCCGAATGGAAAAGAAGATTGACCTCCCTGCATAAAAATTTTATGCACTGCATATTTTAAAACTCCTCGAAATTAAAAAAGAAAAAAATTTTTGCATATTTTTTAAAGGCACTAATTCCCCTTGGGGGAGATAAATATTGAGCCCTTTAATCAAAAATAATTAATGAAATCAATATATTATAATTTTAAAAGAATTAACCGAGAGATGGCACGGAAATTGTTTTAATAGCTATGGGAAGTGAAAAAAACGCAGAAGGTACCAGAGATGAAGAAAAGAAATCTTATAATTGCCAGCGCAGAAGAAGCCTTTAGTGAATATCTTTTTTTCCAACTTTGCAGTTATCCAGTAAAGATTTTTAGGAGCCATGTCTTAAGCGACCTGCTCTTCAGAGTAAGAGAGAAAGAAGCAGATATATTGATTATCGATAGCATCTTAGAAGGGATTCCCAACTATGAAATAATTCCCTTATTAAGGAAAAGTGATCCCCATTTACCTATAATTGCTCTAACAGCAGATTCTTCAATAGAAACTTCGCAAAAGCTTCGGCAAGAAGGAATATTCTTCTTGGCCATGAAGCCGGTGGATATAAAAGAAATCGGCATGGTTATGAATGATGTTTTAAGGATGTTAACCGAGAAAGAACAAAGGAGGAATGTGAAGATGGCTAAAGTAATTACTCTCCCCACCCAAGAAAAGGGTTTACTTCCAGAGGATGAAAAATTCAGGCGGGTACAGGAGATTTGTGCGCAGCATGAAGGGCGCCGCGGGGATTTATTAATCGTTCTGCAAAAAATACAAGGAATTTTTGGTTATGTGCCTGAGGCCACGTTTGAGACAGTCTCTTCGGCTTTAGGAGTTACGCGGAGTGAAATTTTTGGGGTTTTGACTTTTTATAACCGCTTTCATCTAACTCCGCGCGGAAAACATACCATAAGGGCCTGCCGAGGTACGGCTTGTCACTTCCGCGGAGCTCCATCTATTATTCAAGCCATTAAAGATCATCTGGGCTTAAAGCCGGGTAAAGATACTACGGATGATTTCCTGTTTAGCTTAGAAGAAGTGGCCTGTCTGGGAGCTTGCGGTATTGCGCCAGTTATGACCATCGATGAGGAAACTTACGGCAACCGAACTCCGGCCTTGGCCATTGAGGCCATAGCTAAATACGAGGAGATGGAAAAGAAGGCAGCCGAAGAGAAGAAAGCGGCTTAAAAAAGATTTAAGCTTGCCGGAAGAATTATTCCGGGAAAAGGAGGAAGCCATGATGAACGGAGAAAAAATGAGAACATATACTGCAGATTATTATCTAACGCATGGATCTACGATTCGCCTCATGGAAGCGAATACCTATAAAGAATTTATTTCCAGACAAAAACGAGAAGTAATGAAGAATTGCGGATTAATTAATCCTGAAGATTTAGATGCCTATGAGCAACATGAAGGATTTAAGGCTTTGGAAAAGGTCTTAACAAAAATGCCCCCAGAAAAAGTAGTAGCTGAAGTAAAGGAAGCTGGACTTAGGAATAGAGGATTCGGCGGGCAACTTACTGGAGAGGCGTGGGCGGCTTACCGACGAGTGCAGCATCTTCCCCATTATATAGTTTCCGCGAGGTTGGGTGGACCAGGAGAAGCATGGATAGAAAGAACCCTCTTAGAAAGTAATCCATTTGCGCTCATTGAAGGAATGGCCATTAGTGCTTATGCTCTGGGTGGAGTAAGCAAAGGGATAATTTATATTCCTTCCGCTTATAAACCGTTAGCCTTTCGGCGCTTGCATCGCGCCCTGGAAGCGGCCCGAGCCCGGCGATATTTGGGGCGGAACATTCTGGCCCAGCCTTTCAGCTTTGATATTGAGCTTAGAGAAGCGGTTAACGAAGATCATCTGCCTAAAGAAAATGATCCTTTTATCTGTGGGGAATGTGCGCGGGCCCTTTTTAATCCACAAGAAGAGCAATACGAAAAATTCCCCTATGTGGAAGAATGGCCCAAATTATTTTATATAAATAATGCCGAAACTTATATGAATATCCCTCTCATTATTAATAAGGGAGCTGATTGGTTCAAATCATTAAGCAAAGGGAAAGCAGCAGGAACGAAAATTTATGCCCTTACCGGAAAGACCGGTCATCCCTGTTTAGTCGAAGCGCCCTTAGGAAGCACCTTGGCGGATCTGATAAAAATGGCCGAGGGAGAAGACCAGGGGTTGTTAGAGAATTTAAAAGCTTTTCAGTTGGGAGGTGCCGCCGGTGGTATTTTCCCGGCAAGATTCCAGAATATTCCTTTGGATTTTGATTCTTTAAGTCACTTAGGGTGGCAAGTTGGATCTGGGTATATAGTGTTAATGGATGAAAGTGTGTGCCTAGTAGATATGACTCGTTATTCCCTTTCCCAATTGGCCGCGGAAGCATGCGAGCGGTGTCATCCATGTGCCAAGGCTATCCGTAGTGTCCTGGCCATCTTGAATCGTTTAATCAAAGGATTAGGAGAAACAGGGGATTTAGAGGCCTTAGAAATTTTTGCTAAACGCATCCAAAGTGAAGCTCGTTGTTCTTTTGGTAGATTAGTCATGACCCCCTTGCTCACCAGCCTCATGTATTTTCGCCATGAATACGAAAGTCATCTGCGCAAGTCCTGCCCCGCTCGTTTCTGTAAAGAGCTCGTTCCCGGAACAGAAAAGGTGATTAAATTAGCAGCCTGATTGAATTAAGAACGTTTAGCTCTATTCTAGGCCAGAAGGGAGAATAGAGCTAAACACCATTCCTTACCTAATCTGCCTACCTTCAAAGGAAAAGACTAACATCCCCTTTTCCTTTTCTTATAATTTTGGGTGTTTCCTCGGTTAAGTCGATGACACTGGAAGGCTCCGAGATCAGAATGCCGCCATCAATTACGGCGTCGAGCAATTTGCCCACTTTTTTTTCTATCTCGGCCGGGTCATAAAATATCTCTCCCGCGGAAGTAGTGGCACTGGTGCTGATTATGGGGTGGCCCAGTTCTCTAACTAAGGCTAAACATATGGGATTGTTGGGTACCCGTATCCCAGCTGTTTGGCGACGGGTGAGCATGATTTTAGGAACGAGTTTCGTTCCTTCAAGAATAAAGGTGTAGGGCCCAGGCAAGAGCCTTTTCATTGTTTTGTAGGCGTAATTGGAAACTTTAGCATACATACTTATGTCTTTTAGATCAGCGCAGATAAAGCTGAAGGGGCGATTTTTTTCGATTCCTTTAATTTGATAAATACGTTCAATACCTTTTTTGTTGTAAAGAGAACACCCAAACCCATAAATCGTATCTGTGGGATAAGCAATAACTCCTCCGTCTTCTAAGATTTCTACGACTCGGCGAATTAATCTGATTTGCGGATTCCGCGGATTTATTTTAAGCATCATGTTCCTCTTTCCTTTCTCTTTAAAATTTTTTGACCACCTGAAAATAGGAAGATTTATAACAGGCCGCATAATAAAATATAAGCTGTAGAGCTATCTTTTGGGATTGCCGCTGCAAAAAATAAAGATCTTCCTCCTTCATCTTTATGATTGCTCAAATATCTATTAAAAGTAAAAGGCCGATTTACGGAACGGGATTATAATTACCAGTTAATAGGCGGCCAATATTTTTCCATTTTACCAAAAAGCAATCAGATTAATCCAGACCATAATCCGTAATCAAATCTCTTGCAAAAAACAAAAACACCTCCTAGGATTAGTATAAATACTACGTGAAGAGCGGTTGGGTGCAACAACCGGCTTTTCACCTAGGAGGTGCAAGATGACTATAGCACAAGGTATTCT
>CAZAGD010000210.1:0-11925 GCA_964484485.1 uncultured Syntrophaceae bacterium | reverse complement strand
ATGCGGCAAGGGACAAGCCCTTGCCCTACATTTGAGGTATTTTTAATTTCTCGTAGGGCAAGCCCTTGGGGCTTGCCGAACCACGCATGAAGATGTCGTTTATTTTATGTTCCCATTAATAAATTTAGCAAGACGATTAAGCTTCTAAATCCGCCCGCCCCAATGGAAAAGCCACTGCCTCATGATTCTGAATGAAGGCCTGCCTCTGGCCTGCCTCTGGCACCTTCACCAAAAGTTAGCTATTTATTAATTATGACGCAGTCTCCGCGAAGAGAGGGGTGAATACAATGGGCTCGCCAAGAAATCTGTCCCATTTCAGCGAAGGCTTACTAAAATAAAGGGAATAAATTTGCTTACCTTTAAAAATTGGGTTATACTTTCTCCATCCCCTGTTAAAAAAGGACTCTTAAATTTAAAGAACAGGATCGCATGGCTAAGCTATCCAAGTCAACTCTCTCCACTAAAAAAGAAGGGGCCACAGCAGAAATAGCTCAGCTCCAAGAACAGGTGCGGGCCTTAGAAGCAGCCCTCCAGGAAAAAGAAAAAAAACTGCAAGAAATTTATGACGAAGCTCCTATTGGCTATCACGAACTTAACGAGCAGGGGAAAATTATCAGTATGAATCGGACCGAGCTCAATATGTTAGGTTATTCTTTTGCGGAAGTCTTTGGTCAGCCTATTTGGAAATTTGTAGTGGAAGAAGAGATGACCCGCAAAATTACTCTGGCCAAGCTGGCTGGTGATGTCTCTTTTCATGAGACGTTTGAAAGGACTTATCGCCGCCGCGACGGTTCTACTCTGACTGTCTTGGTGAAAGACCGGGTAATTAAAGACCAAGATGGAAAAATCAGCGGTATCCGTTCTACCGTGGAAGATATCACCGAACGGCGCCGCTCCGAAGAGGCTTTGCGCAAAAGTGAGGAACAATTAAGGCAATGGCAGAAAGTAGAAGCTATTGGCAATTTGGCTGGTGGGGTAGCTCATGACTTCAGCAATCTCTTGATGACCATTAAAGGGTGCACCGAGATTCTCCTGCGCCATTTGGAGCCGGAAGATAAACGCCGCGAAGAGGTTATAGAAATTCAAAAAGCTGCCGAGCGAGCCACTTCTCTTACGCGCCAGCTTCTGGCTTTTGCGCGCAAACAGGTTCTGCAACCTCAAGTAGTTAATTTAAACGATATTGTCACTAATATGACCAAAATTTTACAGCGCATAATCGGCGAGGATATTCAATTAGCTACGGTTTTGGAGCCTAAACTCTGGCCCGTAAAAGTCGATCCCGGGCAGATGGAACAAGTAATCATGAACTTAGCTCTAAACGCCCGCGACGCTATGCCGCGCGGCGGCCAGCTAATGATTGAAACGGCTAATGTAAACCTTAACGAGGAATTTGCCCGGCAACATGTATCGATGAAGCCCGGCGCTTATGTAAGGATGACGGTGAGAGATACCGGTTGCGGTATGGACAAAGAAACCTTGAACCGGATATTCGAACCTTTCTTTACGACCAAAGAGAAAGGAAAGGGCACGGGCTTAGGTCTGTCAACTGTTTACGGTATCATTAAACAGAGCGGGGGTAACATCTGGGCCGCCAGCGAATT
The DNA here is from genome assembly GCA_964484485.1 of uncultured Syntrophaceae bacterium. Classification (GTDB taxonomy): domain Bacteria; phylum Desulfobacterota; class SM23-61; order SM23-61; family SM23-61; genus CAZAGD01. The sequence goes on along the minus strand of CAZAGD010000210.1, from coordinate 10,324 downwards.
AGGCCAAGGAAGCACCTTCACCATTTACTTGCCCAAAGATACCTCGGCCATGCCCAAGAAATATAAACCTAAACCTGCCCAACCCCCCTTGCCGATCAGGGGTTCAGAAACGATCTTATTGGTGGAAGATGAGGCCGCCGTGCGCTCCATGCTGCGCCAAACTTTGGAGAGTAATGGTTATAAAGTCCTGGAGGCCCCTGATGGTCAGGAGGCTATAAATATCTGCCAGAATTACCAAGGGCCTATTCACTTGTTGCTCACTGATGTGATCATGCCCGGCATGAACGGAAGGGAACTTTCTCAGATTCTATCGCGCCGATTCCCTAAGCTAAAAGTTCTCTTTATGTCCGGCTATCCGGATAACTCTATTGTCCACCTCGGCACTCTGGAACCACCCACTATGTTTTTGCAGAAACCTTTTACCCTTGGCACTTTAGAAATGAAAGTGCGCGAAATTCTCGATAGCCGCGAAGAAAAGATGGTTAAGTAGACTTCCTTATCAACAATTATTACTTACTACCTAAACGATTACCACAATCCGAGTAACTTCCACCAGGGAAACCCTACTCCCATCCAAATGGCGATATTAACAAAAGAGACTATCAAGCCCAATTTCCACCAGGTTTTCTGGTCTAAATATCCAGCATTAAAGTATATGGGCGCCGGACCAGTGCCGTAATGAGTAATGCCCGCATTTAAAGCTGAGAAAAAAGCTAAAGTCAATACTGCTAAATAAGGAGGAACTTTTGCGGCTATGGCCACTGTTAAAAACGGCACATACATGGCCGTAATATGAGCGGTAGTACTGGCAAACCCATAATGGCTGTAAAAATAAACTAACATAAGCACAATCAGGGCCGAAAGCCAAGTCCACCCGGCCAGGCCGCCGCCTACAGAAGTAGCGAACCATTTCATGAAACCGAGCGTATTTAACTGACCGGCCATCATCACTAATCCGCCGAACCAGATAAGGGCATCCCAGGCCCCTTTTTCGGCCAAGACATCATCCCATTTAATGACTCCGGTCAGGAGCATGATCGAGACGCCTACAAAGGCCACCACCGTAGCATCAAGTTTACTCCATTCCCCAGTTACCCATAGAACTAAAATCAGCAAGAAAACAAAGAGCATTAATTTCTCATTCCGGGTCATTGGCCCCATTTTCTCCAGCTCTCGATGAGCCATTTCCGCAGCCTGCGGGGTAGCCTTGATCTCTGGAGGGAATATTTTATAGATTAGAAAAGGAACAATGATCAAGGAAAGAATACCAGGAACTATGGCGGCCAAAGCCCACATTCCCCAAGATATAGAAATATTAGCCGTTTTTTTAGCGAATTCGGCGATTAAAGGGTTAGGCGCCATAGAAGTCATGAACATGGCCGAGGTAATGACCGTGGCCTGAAATTCCATTTTCATCAAGAAGGCCCCGATCTTACGAGCTGTTTCCCCTGGCTCAGAACCAAAGGTATTAGCCAAAGACCGAACGATAGGGAAGATTACTCCTCCGGCCCGGGCTGTATTCGAAGGAGTGGCCGGCGAGAGCACAAGTTCACTGGCCACGATCGAGTAAGCCAAGCCCAAAGTTCTTCTTCCAAAAGCCCGGATAAAAAGGTAAGCAATCCTTCTGCCCAAACCTGTTTTGATGAACCCGCGGGCCACCAAGAAAGCAGCCACAATTAACCATACGGTACTGTTAGCAAAGCCAGAGAGAGATTGAGCAATTTTGAGAGTTCCAGTTAGGGAAGTCATCATGACCCCAATAATGACTACTGCCCCCATGGGCAAAGGGGTGAGAATGAGCCCGAAGATGGTGGCCACAAAAATGGCCAAAAGTTGCCAAGCTTCTTTTTTTACGCCAGCCGGAATAGGCATAAACCAAATGATCAACCCAACAGCAATTACGATAAGCCCTCTGATTAATCTTGCCCCGACGGTTCGTTCTTGGCCATTCATTGCGTTCTCCTTTTTGGCATTTTTGATTGTAAAATTTTACCGGCCTCTGGATACCATAATTAATAAATTTTGGATTAAAAAAAGTCAACAACTAAATTTGCTGGCCGTCGATCAGTTTTTATTAATCGGAGCAATTAAATATTTACAGTTATCAATCTTATCTTACTCTGTGGTCTGGCTTTATCGAGTTTACCAAATGAAATTTTGTCGTAATTACACATAAGAAATAAAACCACATGCGGCAAGGGACAAGCCCTTGCCCTACGTTTGAGATTTTTTTAATTTCTCGTAGGTCAAGCCCTTGGGGCTTGCCGAACCACGCATTAAGATGGCGTTTATTTTATGCTCCCATTAATAAATTCTAGCTTAATTCAGGCGGAAGAGAGAGGCTCATTAAAATGAGGCCCATATTCTTTCATAGGTACAGGCGGGGAGATAGACATTTATTTTAAAAGAAGGAAGCTATTGTTTGAGTTTATCTGCTGTAGACAAGTATGTCCCCGCCGTTCTTTATTAAATAACACCTTACCCAACGAAGTATTGTTGTAGGTCAAGGGCTTGACCCTTGCCGAATTTAATCCGTAGGCTAAGGTCTTGGCGCTTGCTAAATATAAGTCGTAACGTAAGGGTCTAACTGCCCTCTCCTCCTCTTAAATTAAGAGGGGGGAGAGGGGTGATGCAATACTTACATGAAGAAAATAGATTTGCTTTTCTTTTCTTCTTTATGCTAAAAGAATTTATATTTTTCAACTCAATAAAAGGAGGAATGATGAAAATCGTCCGTTTTCAAAAAGATAACCATATAGCTTATGGCATATGGGAAGGAGAGATAATCCGAGAAATTAGCGGGTCTATTTATGAGAATTGGCAAATCTCCTCCATCACCCATGATATTAAGGCAGTTCGCCTTTTATCTCCTACCGAGCCCACTAAAATCATCTGTGTAGGTCTAAATTTTCGCTCCCATATAGAAGAACTTGGGGATAAAATCCCGGAATTTCCCAGCCATTTTCTGAAACCTCTGACCGCTTTGATTGGACCCGATGACGCCATTATCTACCCCCGCGTAGCCCAAAGAGTTGATTATGAAGGGGAAATGGCTGTAGTAATTAAAAAAAGGGGGAAAGATATACCTCAAGAAGAGGCTTTACATTATGTTTTGGGCTATTCTTGCTTCAATGATGTTACCGAAAGAAATTTAACCCGTGTCCAGGGCCAACTTACTCGTTCGAAAGGGTTTGACACTTTTGGTTCTTTCGGTCCTTGCGTGGCTACGGATCTTGACCCGGCTAACCTAACGGTCCGCACCTATTTGAATGGGAAAAAGGTGCAAGAAGGTTGGACAGGAGAATTTGTTTTTCCCGTACCTTTTTTAATTCATTATCTATCCCAATGTATGACTCTTCTTCCAGGGGACATTATTAGCACGGGCACGCCCAGTGGCGTAGGCCCTATGCAACCAGGAGACATTGTGGAAGTGGTCATTGACGGCATAGGAACTCTGCGGAACCCGGTGAAAGCACCTTAAAGGCTGGCCTGAACCTAAGGGAGATTTTCTTAATTAGTGAGCAATTCATCCAAGGGGAGGGTCATGCCATCGCGAGCGGCAATTACTTTCCTTCCGGTCTCTTGACTCAATTTCTCCGCTATTTCCCAAGGGCGAGCTTGGAGCATGCGCATGCCGAAGTGAGTTAAAATGACTAGGCGGGCTCGCCCATTCTGTAAAATATGCTGCGCATCCCCCAAAGAAAGATGTTCGATGGGATGTTCCGGCTCCGTAAGCAAAACTACGTTGATAACTAAGACCTCACCAGGATATTGCGCAATTAATTGCGGATAAAATTTAGTGTCGGTAATGAAAGAGAGCGTTAGCTTTTCTAAGTAAAAATTGAAGCCATAAGTCTCCACTGAATGAATATGCCTCTGGGCAGTGGCAAACCTCAAATCTTTTATTACATATTCCCTATTCTCTTGCAAAACTTCAATCTTATCTAAATAGCTGCGTACATATGGCAATACCACGGGGTCTTCCTCCAAAGCATCCCGGGGGGCAAACAAAATCCCTCGCCGTCGGTATCCTCCATCAGTCATCGCCTCAATTAAGGCATTAATATCGCCGGCATGATCTAAATGTTTATGGGAAAGAATAATCCCATCTAATTTCATTGGATCAAGCTTCGGTTTGCTGGCCAGGCAACGTACCAATGCTCCTGGACCAGGGTCCAGATAAAGATTAACCCCTTTTAAAGAAAGCCAAATACCTCCCGAAGAGCGCAATTGCTTGGCGACCACAAAACGAGCTCCCGCTGTTCCTAAAAATTTAATCCAGTCCTTATGCTCTTCTTTTGCTTTCATAATTTATATAATTTGCTCTATTAATTTTCTTTATAAACTCCACAAGGGATGGCCCGCAAATTAGTAGAACCAATGGTTGGCTCATAAGGAGGGTTATTGTCCGTTAAGATATTTATATTAGCTTCTTTCCACCCGGAGAGCTCTAAGTCCGGCCGTTCAGGGAACCACCAGCCATAAGCGCCCACAACTACTTGCGGGTGAAGATGTTCATCGAAAGCGGCCTTTTGTCTAATAGTGCCTTGGCGAGTTTCTATAACCACCCATTCTCCTTCATGAATCCCTAATTCCTGGGCGGTCTGGGGATGGATAAATACCCGAGGGTCTGGGGAAAGCCGCCGCAAAGAAGAAATATTGCGGTAAGCTGAATGAAAATAATGTGCATCCTTGGCCGACGTTAGAATTAAAGGATATTTTGAGTCCGGAGGAGTTGATTGCGGTTCTCGATAAGTGGGCAAGGGATCATAGCCCCATTCGGCGAATTTTGCGGAATAGATTTCTACTTTTCCAGAAAGTGTCGGGAAGCCCTTCTCTTCATATTTTCTGTATACCCACTCCCCTTTGTAGAAACCAATTTTTTTTAACTCTTCATAATTTAATCCCGCCGGCTTTAAGATATCATCCAAGCAAGCCCGCAAATTAGGCCAAAAAAAATTCTCTTGCCCCAATCTCTTCGCCAATTCATTTATGATCATAGAATCAGGCCAGCATTCTTCCAAAGGCTCAACTAACTTGGGGCGGGCCAAAATAAAGCCGTGGGGAAGTCCATAATGCCCGAGATCATCAAACTCAAAATTTGTAGCGGCCGGCAAAACAATGTCTGCTAATTGAGCTGTAGGCGTTAAGAAGATCTCAGCCACCGCCAAAAATTCCAGCTTTTTCAAGGCCCGGTAAGTTTCTTGCGCCCGGGCATAGCTGAGGAGGGGGTTTCCCCCTTGCACATACATAACTTTTATCGGATAGGGCTGCTCATCGAGAATAGCCTTAATGATGAGTTGGCTGGGGGTAAAACCCATTTGCGCAGCTAAACGCATCCCAGGAGCTAAAAGTCTTTCTCTCTTCTCGCGGAATTTACTGCTGAGCACCAACTCTCCTGGACGCAATACCGATGGTCCAGGACGATGAACATTCCCGCCTGGACGGTCTAAATTGCCCGTCAATGCTACCAATATTACTAAAGCCCGCGAACTTTGGACGCTATTTACGGTATGCTCCAGAGCGTTACCCCATTGGATACAGGCCGGCTTCGTTAAACCATAGAGGCGGGCGGCTTCCTTAATTTCTTTTTCGGAAATCCAGGTAATCTTAGAAATTTCAGCTAAGGAATAATTTTTTAAATTTTCCTTAAGCTCCTGGTAACCAATGGTCCATTTTTCCACAAATTCCCGGTCAACCAGATCTTCCTCGATTATTATTTTTAAGATTCCTAAGGCTAAAGCTAAATCTGTACCAGGTTTGACTCTCAGCCAGAGATCTGCTTGAGCAGCCAGGGGCGTCTGGCGCGGATCAATTACTATTAATTTGGCTCCCTTGTCCCTAACCCTTCTTAGTTGGGCGCCCATTATACCTTCTTCATTCGTCTGGTATAAATTACTTCCCCATACCAACACTAAATTTGGCGGATGATCAAAATCTGGTACAGGGAAAAATCCGCAAGTATATAAAGCCGCTGTCTCCCGGGGCATATGACAAATGGAACCTGGCGTGATCAGGTGGGGAATTTTCAAGACATTAGCCAGACGAATGAGCAGGTAAAGCTCCAGCCCTTTGGGTGTCCCTTGAGCGAAAACTATGCTCCGCTCTTCGCCTTGGTCTATCTTTTCTTTAATTTTTTCCGCAATGGTAGTCAGAGCTTCTGCCCAAGATATTCTTTGCCATCGCCCCTCTCCTCTGGCCCCTATTCTTCGCCAAGGATAACGTAAGCGATCAGGGTGATACAGCCTCTCTATCTGCGCCCTTCCTTTGGCACAGATTGCGCCGCGGTTTAAAGGGCATTCCGGATCGCCCTCGATTTTGACTATCTTCCCTTCCTGGACATGGACGAGTAGTCCACATCCGCCATGGTCCATCCGTGCACAAAATGTTTTGATTATCATTGAATATAATTCTTTGCCCAGAGCTCCCAGGGACCACCGAGATTTTAAAAACATATAAATTGGGTAAAAACCAAAATCAGAATTAAAAAATCTTTATCTTTTCATAGTTTATTTCTCCTCTGTTTTCTCTTTGCTCTCTGTGGCTGAAATTTCTTTTTTAAATATTCCTGGTTCGGCGAAGTCCAAAACTTTTAACGGTTTATCGCCGATAAAATTTTGCAAGATCTTAGCAATCTGTAAAGCCTGACCTCTCAACAGCAAGCGCGATCTTTCAAAAACACAATTTTTGATTTCGGTCTCGCCTTTTTCCAAGACTATTAGACATTCCACAAAAGTGCAATTTTCATAGGCATGGCCATCTAATTCTATCCGCTCTTTCATAAATTTTTTATTTTTATAACGGGTGAATACAGTGCTCATGCCACCTCTCCTGAGAATAACTTGGCCACTTCATCCCGGGAGAAAACGGGTAAATCGACTAATTTCCCTTCCCTGTTTAGTTTGACTCCCCTCTCTTTTTCAGTAATTGTGCCAATTATTTCGGCAGGTATGCCTGCTTTTCTAAGAGTATAAACTACTTTGGGCGCCTCGGCGCTGGCCGCCACGATTAGCAAAGCCCCAGAAGCAAGCAAACCTAAAGGGTCAAGTTTAAGAGTTCGGCATAAAGTTATTGTCTCCGGCAAAATAAGCATTTTCTCCATTTCAATAATCATTCCCGCTTGAGCAGCCATAGCTAATTCTTGGATGCCGGTGGCCAAGCCGCCTTCCGTGGGGTCATGCATAGCATGTATAGAGGCCACTTCCTGAGCTAAGCGTGCTTCCCGCAGAATGCTTATCCCTGGAGAGATTAAAAGTTGCTGGCAGCGCTTTACAAATTCCTCTCCCAATACTTCGGCCAATTCTCTTTTTTCTCTGGCAATCAAGGCTGTCCCTTCAATAGCGATTCCTTTGGTCAAAATAATTTTATCTCCCAAACGGATATTCTCGGGAATGACCAATTTCTCTTTGTCTATCTCCCCTAACATATGCCCAATAACCAGCGGCCTATCCAAGCCATAAGTAATTTCTGTATGCCCCCCGCAAAGAACAACTCCTATTTCACGGCAGGATTTATCAATCTGAGATAGAATTCCTTCCACAATTTGCTGAGTGGTCTTCCCCTCTGGCAAAAGCAAGGTCGCTAAGAACCACCGCGGAGTTCCCCCCATTACGGCAATATCGTTGGCGTTGATATGCACCGCATACCAGCCGATCTGGTCTGTAGCAAACGTGATCGGATCGGTCTTGGCTACTAAGTATTTATCCCCGAAAGAAATAACTGTAGCGTCTTTACCTATTCCAGGGCTGACAATTAGGTTAGGGTCATGATGGGTATAGTGCGCCAGGAGTATGGCTAAGTCCGGGATAGGTAATTTTCCTGCCGGGTAAAAATTAAATTTTCTTTTATCTGCTAAATTTTCTTTCATGGCGCCAAGATTAACGGCTTTTTATCCCGGCAGGATTTTATTATTTCCCCAAGCATCCTTGCGCCTTATTTTCTTTTGGGACCATAAAGATCCCGCGCCACATCTTTTAGTCCGAGAGACTCCAATGTCTTCCGGGAAGGCTTGCCGCTGGGCGTCCAACCACTTTCTTTATAAAACTCTTTGAGCATGACCTCCATATTGGGAACTTTGCCCGCGTTGCCCCCTTCTTTCGTGGGTTCTAATTGCCGCGGAGCCAAAACATCATCCTTACGGGTAATACCGCAAAGGTTGTTATAAGCCCGATGGAGGGCCATGATCCGTTCGCCAACTTTCAGCAGACTCTTGGCTGTATATTTTGTGCCGGTGGCGGCCGTAAGGACAGCTGCTAAATCTGATGGTTTGAGAATAAAAGTCATGAAGTAACAAGAAACCATGGAATTCACCACGGCTGTAAAATCTTGCGAAAGTTTAACTAATTTCCCTTTCCCTTCGCTTACGAAGAGAGGATAAATTCCTTTAAGACCCCACTCGGGTACCGGGTCTTGGACGTTCTCCCAAAGAGGAGAATGGCCGTGCAAGTGGCATGCGCCGCGCGGGCCCACAGCATAAGTTAAACCCATGCTGAAGAAGGTTCGCGGATCATGCATGGGACTTTCCATGCCCTTGACGTGGACGGCAAATTTCCAGGCATCTCCACCTAATTTCTCCGCCGCCCGTTTCACCCCTTGTCCTAAGAGGGTCCCTAATTTTTCCTTCTTCCCAATTTGGTGTACCATGGCTATCATCGCTTTCTCATCACCCCATTTCAACTCAATTCCCCCGGTATCTTCTTTGCTGATTAAGCCTTTTTCATAAGCCTCCATAGCAAAAGCAATGGCCACTCCTGTGGAAATGGTATCAATTCCGTAACGGTTGCACAGGTCATTAGCAAAAGAAACGGCATTTAAATTATCGATCAGGCACATCGTGCCTAAGGCAGCTAAGGTTTCATACTCTGGCCCTGGTCCATCCATTTTATAGGGCCCTTCTTCGATCTTCACCCACCGGGAGCAGCCGATCGTGCAACGATAACAGGCTGTATGCGGCACTAAGATGGTCTCTTTCATCTTTTTGCCACCCAAATTTTTGCAGCCCTCTTCCCATAAGCCGATTTGCCAATTCTTAATCGGGATATCCCCCATAGACCACAGATTATCTAAAACTTGAGCTGTACCATATTCGCGCATCGCCGCTATGGCCGGGGAAGTAGCATTATCTTTGGCGATTTTTTTACAAAGGTTATTATAAGCCTCTGGATCATACAAAGGAAAAGTACCATTACCCCGCACCGCTATAGCTTTCAGTTTTTTGGCTCCTAAAATGGCTCCGCTCCCTCCCCTTCCTGGCGCTCTTCCTTCGTCATTGATGATACAAGATAAAATCACCTGCTTCTCCCCCGCAGGTCCAATACAAGCTACCCGAATCCTTTCATCTCCAATCTCGCGCTGAATAAGCTCTTGGACCTTCAAGGCATCTTGGCCCCAAAGATGACTTGCCCCCCGAAATTCTACTTTTCCATTATGAATCCAGAGATATACTGGTTCAGGAGAAGCCCCCTCAATAATCAAGGCATCATAACCCGCTCGCTTCAAATCCGCTCCCCAGTAACCGCCCGAACTAGAATCGCACAGAATTCCCGTTAAAGGAGATTTGAAACAAATCTGATAGCGGGCGCCCGAAGGATAATTAGTCGCCGTAACCGGGCCAGTAGCGAAAACTATCTTATTTTCAGGACTTAAGGGATCAGTTTGGGGGGGAACTTCCTCATAAATAAGTCGGTCTCCCAAGCCTGTTCCCCCGATATAATCACGGGCTAACTTAGGTTTCAAAGGTTCTATTTTGACTTCCCTGTTGGTCAGATTCACCCGGAGTATCTTCCCCATATACCCATACATGGCCCCTTCTCCTTTCTTCGTTTAAATTTGCCAACGAATTTCTACAAAAATTACAATTTATTTAGTAAATTTTAACAGCTAAGTCAAGAAATTTTTAAACCTGGCCGTCGATCAACTTTAGTATTTCTCGCCAGCAGGAGAGAGGCGAGAGGGGAGAGGCTCATTAATATGAGGAACTGGTTATTTCATTAAGACCCAGTATCATGTGGGAGAGGGAAAGTGCGGACTTATCAACTGTAAAACGGGGGACTTATTACTCGGAGCAATTAATTATTTACACTTATGCCCCTCACCCTCCCCCCGTGGTCGGGTGTCAGTATGACAGTGTCGGAACGACAATCGTACCGATTCGTTCCGACTCTTATCGACTCTCCCCATGCTTGGGCTGACCTTGGCACACACTTAACACCGAGGGGGAAAGATGTTATAAGGGATTCATGTATGTTTATGGACAATATTTTCCCAAATCTATCCTGGGTCGGATTCAAGAGACTGTCCAAAAGGAGCCATCTATATCTCAACG
>CAZAGD010000209.1:0-31724 GCA_964484485.1 uncultured Syntrophaceae bacterium | reverse complement strand
CCGCCATTCTTTGCGGAAAGAAGGTGGATAAGTATATAGACGTTAATTCCCAGCCGATTTTAATTTCGCCCCGCTTGCTTCTGCCAGAGGCAGGCCTGAGCCGTATCAAGCTATTTACCAAAAAACTGATCGACGGTCAGCATTAAAATCTCTTGACTAAAAGAATCACTTGAGTATATTTATTATCATTTGCGGATGGCTAAAAGAAGGGAATAAATTTTTATGGAGAAGATGAAAGAAACTCTAATTAGGGAAGTTGAATCTTTGGCTGCCAACTTATTCGAAATTAGCGAGTTCCTTTTTCAAAACCCCGAGACAGCCTTCAAAGAATTTAAAGCCTGTGCTTATTTGAGTGATTTTTTAAAAGGGCAGGGCTTTGCCGTAGAGGTAGGCATAGGAGGGTTGGAAACAGCTTTTTTAGCTCGGCCTACAATTAAGCAACAGGAAAGGCCCACAGTTGCTTTCTTGGCTGAATATGATGCTTTGCCTGGGGTGGGCCATGGCTGTGGACACAATCTTATAGCTGCCGCCAGTATAGGAGCAGCTCTGGCGCTAAGTCGCCATTTAAATGAAGTTTCTGGATCGATAGCTGTAGTAGGAACGCCAGCAGAAGAAGGCGGGGGCGGCAAAATCCTCTTGGCGGAAGCCGGAGTCTTTTCGGGTATGGATATAGCCATGATGTGTCATCCAGGGAGGCTAAATCTTCCTGGGGAAGAAATGTTAGGACGAATAAAATTAAAAGCAGAATATTTTGGGAGAGCAGCTCATGCTTCTGTCTCACCAGATAAAGGAATTAACGCCCTTGATGCTATGGTCATGGCTTATAATAATATAAATGCTCTTCGGCAGACTTTACGTTCTGAGGTGCGGATTCATGGGATTATAACTAATGGAGGAGATTCTCCTAATGTTATCCCTGCTTATACTGCCGGCTTGTTCTATATAAGGGCAGCCACCCGAGATTACTTGGAAGAAGTTTTTAAAAAAGTGCAGAATTGTTTTGCGGGGGCAGCATTGGCTACAGGAGCAGATTATAAAATAGAAATAATTTCGCCATCTTTCGACCCTATAAAACGAAATCCACCTTTAGAACAGACTGTGGCCAAAAACATGGAAATTATAAATATTTCTATTGATCAAGATGATGGCCGACGGGGTTCATCTGATATCGGCAATCTCAGTTTTTACTTGCCTGCAGTACACCTTTCTTTGGCTATTGTGGATCCAGAGACGCCGGGGCATTCTCCAACATTTGCCGAAGCTACGATGAGCGAAAGGGGGAGGAGGGTAATGCTCAATGCCGCCAAAATTTTAGCCATGACCGCTTATGACTTTTTGACTTCCCCAGAGCTTCAAGATAGAGTAAAAAAGGCCTTTGGAGGCTAATTTATAAGAGGAGGAGAAATTATGAGAAAAATGATTTTTTTCTGGGTTAGTTTATTGGTTTTTATGATTTTGGCTATTAGTCAGGATGTTTTAGCTTCGGAGAGACCGTTAGTTATTGGTTTTGAGGGTGATGCTGCTACTTTAGATCCGCACGCGCGCAATGAGACCACCACCACTACTATTCAGCGGCATGTTTATGAGCAGTTGATTACCCTGGACGCAAATCTTAAAATTGTTCCTGAGTTAGCGGAAAGCTGGCGATTGCTTGATGACAATACCTGGGAATTTAAGCTGCGCAAAGGGGTTAAATTCCATAATGGCGAGCCTTTTAATGCCGCGGCAGCTAAATATTCTCTGGAAAGATGCAAAACCCATCCCAAGAGCCAATATAAATATATGGTTCCGGATTATAAAGAGATTATTGTAGTTGATGACTATACTTTAAGGTTTGTAACAAAAGCGCCAACTCCAGAGTTATTAATCATGTTGGAATCTGTGTCTATGGTTCCTCCCAAGTATTTTTCTGAGACGGAATATGGGAAATTAGCTACGACCATGGTCGGTACTGGTCCTTATAAATTCGTGGAATGGATTAAGGATGAGCGGATTACTTTAATTCGCAATGAAGATTGGCATCGGAGCCCCAAACCAGATTGGGAAAAAGTTATTATTAGGCCAATCCCGCAAGATGCTACGCGGGTAGCTGCTCTTTTAACTGGAGAAATTGATGCTTGTTGGGGGGTTTCCATACCTGATATTCCGCGAGTGGAAAAGAATAAAAATACTTATGTGAGCAGATGCCCAAGTCAAAGAGTGATTTATGTGTTGTTCGACGTTTATAGCGAAAAAGGAGGACCAGCGCCTCAAGGTCAACCAGGTATTCCTGCGGGAAAGCCTAATCCTTTTAAGGATATCCGGGTGCGCAAGGCCATCGCTCACGCCATCAACGTAGATGAAATCATTAAATATGTGATGGAAGGAAGTGCTTATCCGGCCTCCCAACTTGTTAGCTCCTATGCTACCGGATACAATCCTAATATTAAAAGGCCTAAATATGACCTGGAGTTGGCTAAAAAACTGTTAGCCGAAGCAGGCTACCCAAATGGTTTTGAAGCGGTAATTGATACTCCTAATGATCGTTATGTTAATGATCAGCAAGTGACTGAGGCTATAGCTGCGCAGTTGGCCAAAATAGGCATAAAATTAAAAGTAATTGCTACCCCCAAGGCAGTTTTCTTCCCCAAGGTAGATCGTTACGAGTCACCCTTCTTCTTGGCTGGGTGGGGGACGCTTTCCTGGCAAGGGACGATGAATGCTTTCTTCCGAGAAAGGAAGGGGTCTTATGGACGGACAAATCGAGGGCGTTTTGCTGATCCAGAGATCGAGAAAAAGATGGATTTAGCCAATAGCATCATGGACGAAGCCAAGAGGGAAAAACTGCGCAACGAAATTTCTGAATATCTCTATTCTACCTACTATGTTATTCCTCTTTATTATCAAGAAAACGTTTTTGGGTTTTCGAAACGCATTAAAGATGGTAAGGCGAGGGTTGATGAACGACTCTTTGCCTTTGAATTGAAGAAAGCTAAATAAAAAATTCCATCCACCGTCTCCCCATAATTTCCTATTTGCCTATGGGGAGACGGTAAAATTTATTAGTCAATAATGGGGCTTTACCTTTTTCGCCGTCTCTATCAAGCAATAATAGTTTTTTTAGTGGTTAGCGGAATAGTATTTTCTATTCTGCACATTTCTGGCGATCCGCTGGCCTTGCTCATGCCCTCAGATGCTCCTCCCTCCGATGTCGAGGAAATGCGTAAAACTCTTGGTTTGGATAAACCCTTAATAATCCAATATGCCCTTTTTCTAAAGAATGCCGCTCAAGGAAATTTAGGAGTCAGTTATCACCATGGCCAACCAGCTTTGAAGCTCGTATTAGAACGTCTTCCGGCTTCGTTAGAGTTAGTAGTTACCACTATTATTATTAGCCTAATTTTAGCTTTACCTATAGGAGTTTTGGCCGCTTCCCGTCGCGGAAGTATGATTGACCGGGTTAGTCTCCTGGGCTCGCTAATCGGCATCTCGGCGCCTCCTTTTTGGATAGGTATTGCTTTCATCTTCATTTTCTCGGTGGAGCTCCAATGGCTACCTTCATCTGGAAGGGGCACTTGGGCGCACCTCGTATTACCGGCCACCTCTCTGGCTCTTTACCGCCTGGCGCTTTTTATTCGCTTGATCAGGGCGGGCATGCTCGATGTGATGACCATGGATTTTATTCGTACAGCTCGCTCCAAAGGAGTGAGTGAAAAGAAAGTGATTTATAAGCATGCGCTGAAGAATACTTTAATTCCCTTTGTCACCATAGCTGGCATGCAGATGGGCTCTCTTTTAGCCGGCGCCATTGTTACGGAGAAAGTTTTTGCTTGGCCAGGAATGGGCCGTCTCTTTCTGGAAGCTATAGGAGTAATGGATTTTCCAGTTATCATTGCTTGGGCTTTAGTTACGGCAACTATCTTTCTGACCTTAAATTTTATAGTAGACATTATTTACGTTTATCTTGATCCGCGGATTCGGCACGAAAAATGAGTGTTTTACCTCGGACCATAACAACTGCTATTGCCAAAGAGCCATACAATCCACCCCGGGCGCGATTTTGGTTTTTTGAGTATATTCCGGCGGAGCGTCAGCTTCTGCATTCTTTTTTAACCAATAAATTAGTCCTCGTAGCCTTGGCCATGCTCATAGGCTTAGTTTTTATCGCTATTTTTGCCCCTTGGATTGCTCCCGTAGATCCACTTGAACAAATTTTAAGAGCGCGACTTAAGCCTCCCATTTGGGATGAGCGGGGGGCAAGTCCCTTTTATTTGGGAACAGATAGGTTAGGCCGGGATGTCCTTTCGAATATCATTTTTGGTCTACGTATTTCTCTGCTGGTGGGATTTTTTAGCGTAGGCATCTCTATGATCATTGGCGTAATTTTGGGTTTAATCGCCGGATATGCTCGGGGCTTTTGGGAATCATTTATTATGCGGGCCGTAGATGTGCAGCTTTCCCTTCCCCTCATTATGGTCGCTTTATGCTTTATGGTCATTTTTGGTCAAGGATTGTGGAAAATGATCATAGTTTTGGCCATTACCGGGTGGGCGGAGTATGCCCGAACTGTGCGGGGCACTGTTCTTTCCATTCGAGAGAAAGAATATGTAGAAGCAGCCCATGCTTTGGGCTTTGGCCCTTGGACGATAATGGTTAAGTACATGTTGATCAATGCCATTACTCCCGTTTTGGTTTTATCAGCAGTACAAATACCACGGGTAATTATGTTAGAAGCTACCCTTAGTTTTTTAGGCTTGGGGGTTCCAGTGAATACACCATCTATTGGGTTGGCTATTGCCCGTGGTTATCAGGTCCTTTTCTCCGGAAGCTGGTGGGCTTCCATTTTCCCCGGATTAGCTTTAATGCTTTTAGTGGCCTGCATTAATATCATTGCGGATTGGCTCCGCGATGCCCTCGAGCCCAGATCTCGGGAGCAAGTCTAAGATGGCCCACCTCTTAACTGTTCATGATTTAAAAATTTACTTCCATATTCTGGCCGGCACCGTCCGGGCAGTTGATGGGGTTAGTTTTCATATTAATGAAGGAGAGACTTTAGGGGTAGTTGGCGAGTCAGGATGTGGCAAAAGTGTGACCGCCTTGGCGCTTTTGCAATTAATTCCTATGCCCCCGGGAGAATTGGTAAGTGGCCGGGCAGAATTTGCCGGGCAGGACTTGCTAAAGTTAGATACCGAACAGATTAGGAAGATCAGAGGCAATCGGATATCGATGATCTTCCAGGAACCCATGACTTCGCTAAACCCAGTCTTTACTATTGGCAATCAGATCAAAGAAGCTATTCAACTTCATCAGGGGCTAAATACCAAAGAAGCTGAAGAAAAAGCTATAGGGATGTTGGAGTTAGTAGGTATTCCCGACCCCCGCCGCCGAGTTAAAGAATATCCGCATCAACTCAGTGGGGGCATGCGCCAAAGGGTGATGATTGCCATGGCTTTGAGCTGTAATCCGGCCCTGTTAATCGCGGATGAGCCGACGACAGCCTTGGACGTTACCGTACAGGCTCAAATTTTAGAATTGATGTTAGAATTACAAAGAAAGATTAATATGAGCATCATGATGATCACCCATAATTTAGGCGTCATCGCCGAAATGGCCGATCGGGTCATCGTGATGTACTGCGGGAAGATAGTGGAAGAAGCTGACGTGCGCTCTTTATTTCATAATCCCCTCCATCCCTATACGCGCCAGTTGTTAGCTTCTGTTCCCCATTTAGGTGAAAACCAAACCCGCCTCCAAGAAATTCCGGGGGTAGTACCCAGCCTATACAACTTGCCTCCAGGATGTGATTTTCATCCCCGCTGCGCCGCGGCCCAAGAATTTTGCTCTGTGGAGGAACCAAGGATAATAGAAGCAGTTCCCGGCCATTTAGTTGCTTGCCACAGGGTGGAGAGGGGATGAGGGTGCCAAATACGCCACTTCTAAGAGTTGAAGATTTGAAGAAGCATTTTCTTTTAAAGAAGACTTCTCTCTTTGGTCCTCAAGAAAAAGTTTTGGCTGTTGATGGGGTTAGTTTTGAATTACAAAAGGGAGAAACCTTAGGATTAGTGGGCGAGTCGGGATGCGGCAAGTCGACTTTGGGGCGAACGATTTTGCATCTTATCGAGCCCACCTCGGGGAAAATTTTTTTCGAAGGAAGGGACATTACCAAACTTAAACCAAGCGAGCTAAAAAGAATTCGTCCCCAGATGCAGATAATATTCCAGGATCCTTATTCCTCTTTAAATCCGCGGTTAACCATCGAACATATTGTAGGCGATGCGCTTAAGACGCATGGTTTAGCTCAAGGAAGTGAAGTTGCCGATCGTGTGGCTCTCATTCTGGAAAAAGTGGGCATCCACCGCGAGAAGATGAGGTGCTTTCCCCATGAATTTTCCGGGGGGCAACGCCAGCGCATCGGTATTGCGCGCGCCTTAATTCTTAATCCTAAGCTAATAATTTGTGATGAGCCAGTTAGTGCTCTCGATGTCTCCATTCAGGCCCAAGTGATAAACCTGCTCAGCGATTTGAAGCAAGAATTTCAGCTCTCTTATATAATGATTGCCCACGATCTAAGTGTCGTTAATCATGTAAGTAATCGCATCGCCGTCATGTATCTGGGGAAAATAATAGAACTCACTTCTAACAAAGAGCTGCTCACTAACCCACTCCATCCTTATACGCAGGCGCTCATGTCGGCCGTTCCTGTTTTAGACCCGGACAAAAAGAAAAAAAGGATAATCCTTAAAGGAGACGTACCCAGCCCGGTTAATCCCCCTTCGGGATGTCGTTTTCATCCCCGCTGTCCCAAGGTGCAGGAGATCTGTGCTCGAGTTGAACCGCAGTGGGCGCAAGTGGCGGACAACCATTTTGTGATGTGCCACCTTTATGCTCCGTGCCAGCCCCGCTAAAGATAGTCTTTTAAAAAAGTATATTGTTGCTGGCGACCTTAAAAGATAGTCAATTAGTTGACTATTTTGAGTTAAGCAATAAGGAGGGGATAAAAAGGTTGGAGATTTATTTAAAAAAATACAATAATTTCAATCAATTAAGAGCTATAAGAAAATTTAGCTAATGGGTATAAAATTTGCATATTTTAATTATTAGATTATAATTGGCAAAGGGAAGAAGAAGATGGCGGGAAAAGGAAAAATTTTGGTGGTGGATGATGAAATGGGGCCCAGAGAGGCCTTGCGTCTGATTCTAAAACCAATTTATGAGGTTTATACGGCGGCTAACGGTCAAGAAGCTTTAGATTTACTGCAGAAAGAAGAAATAGATTTAGTTACTTTAGATTTAAAAATGCCAGGCTTATCTGGTTTTGATGTTTTAAAAGAAATTAAGAAACTGGACAAAAAGATTGATGTGATCGTAATTACTGGGCAGGGGAGTTTGCCCAATGCCAAAGAAGCTATTCATTATGGAGCTGGAGATTTTATTTCTAAACCTTTTAATGTAGCAGACATTATTTCCGTTGTAAGCAAGGTTTTTGAGCGGCGCAGATACACGGCCAGACTAAATGAATTGATTAAAAAGATAAAAGAACTGCGTCCTGCTGATGAAATCCTGCCCAGTTAAACTATTCCTCCTTCGGCCAACGGACGGTTTTCCAGAATTCTTTGGGGACTAAAACAGCTTAAATCCAGAACAGGTTTAAGATGGAGGATTAGTTCCGATAGATACCGGCCAGCAGCAAAAGATTGTTGCAAGCCATGGCCAGAAAAACCATTGATCAAGAAAAAACCGGACAATTCTGGCCAAGGACCCAAAATAGCGTTGCTATCCAACAAATTTTGATCATAAAGTCCTGACCACCCGCGGATTAATTTGAGCTGGGCAAAAGAGGGAACAATTTCAGCTAACTCTGGCCAGAGGATATTTTGAAAACGTTCCCAAGTCCAAGCAAAGTCAAAACCAATCTTATCTTCGGGGAGGGAGCGGCCCACGAGAATGAGCCCTCCAGTCTCCGGGCGGAAATACAACCCGGAAGGCGCGATAACTAAAGGGAAAGGATGGGGAAGAAAAGCGGCCGGTTTAACGGCGAATACTTGGCGGCTTATTGGTCTGATGGGCAACTCTACGCCTATAGAGCTGGCAATATCCGCCGCCCAGGCTCCGGCAGCATTTACCACTATTTTGGAAATTATTTTTTCCCCAGATTTTAAAAGGAGACCTTCTACGGAGGATGATGACCTTAAAATTTGTTTGACTTCATCGGTAATAAAATGAGCGCCTAAAGAAATTGCTTTTTTGCGGAAAGCCATGAGCAAGGCATAAGGGTCAAGATAGCCATCTTGGGGTCCATAAGTCCCGCCTTCAAAACCCTCCCCCCCAAATATATGAAATTTTTCTTTAATTTTTTCTAAGGGCCACCATTCTGCCTCCGCCCCTAACTGCTTTTGCAAATTTAGCGATTCTAAAGCAGCATCTCTCCCTTGAGAATCAATTAAAAAAAGATAACCTTCCTGGCGAAAGTTCAAGAAGGGTTCTTCATCCTTTACAGCCATTTCTTCGCCAAATTTCTTGATCCTTTCCAAAGCATGAAGGGACATTAAAATATTCTCTTTTAAACTGAATTGCACTCTTATACCTCCCAGAGAAAGGGCAGAAGAGGCTTGAGTATAAGTCGGATCACGCTCAATAACAACCACCTTTATTTTTGGTTCGGCTCGCAGAAGGTGGTAAGCAACCGAAGAGCCCATCACTCCGCCGCCGATGATGGCTACATCATAAAGAACTGAAGGCATGTCTTTTTCTCCTCACTTTTTAAAAATTATGGATCAAATCTTTGGTAAATGCAAACGAATAGATCGGAGCTCTCTCATAGACTTCCTCGCCCCCTTTCACCCTAAACCTCTCCCCCTCCCGCCTGTTTCCCGCTGGCGAGAAATATTAAAACTGTTAGAGGGTCAGCAGAAACTTTGCTTGACACTATGGAAAGACTGTGAAATATTAAAAAACCAAGATTTAAAAAAAGAAGAGAGGAAGTAATGAAGAAGAAAATTTGGATAGCAATTTCCTTGATCATCGTTATTTCCCTGGCCTCGGGCCTTTGGATTTGGATAGTCAAATTTGAACGGGAAAAACCAAATATTCAAATTCTTCCTGATAAACTTTATGTGGGCCAAAAATTGGATGTGCAAGTTACTGATGAAAAAAGTGGGGTGGCTGAGGTACGCGTGGAAGCTTTACAGAAGGGGAATATGGTAATCCTCTGGCAAGAGAAAATACCTAAAGGTACTAAAAAGATCGAAAAAACTATCTCTCTCCGACCTTTGCCCGCGGGACTTAAAGATGGTGACACAGAGATCAAAGTTTTTGCCCGCGACCACTCTTGGAACTGGGGCAATCCCGTCACGCTAACTAAAAAGTTTGTGATTGATACCCACCCACCGCAGATAAATGTTTTGGGCGGCCTACATTATATAAATCAAGGCGGGACGGGTTTTATTACTTACCAAACCTCTGAGGAGACTCCTGTTAGCGGTGTGCAAGTGGGCGAAAAGTTATTCCCGGGATACTTAGGGGAGAAGAATCAATACCTGGTTTTCTTCACTTTGGGTCATGAACTGGTAAAAGACTCGGCCATTTATGCCGTAGCCGAAGACCAGGCTGGCAACAAAGGAAAAGCAAGTTTTCGGTTGATCCCCAAAGCCAAAAAATTTAAAGCAGATAAAATTCAGCTTACGGATAGTTTTTTAAAAAACATCATCCCTTATTTTACCGAACGTAATCCCAACCTCCGCGGTTCTTTAATAGACATATTTTTAGCCATTAACCGCCAGCAACGGGAAGCCGATCATCAAGAAATAAGAAAAATTTGCCAGGAAACTTCTCCCCAACCGTTATGGAGCGGCGTCTTTTTAAGGCTACCCAATTCCAAGCCCATGGCACTTTTTGCTGAGCAGCGGAGTTACTGGTACAACGGGCAAGAGGTTGACCGGCAGGTTCATTTGGGTATTGATTTAGCATCTTTAGCGCAAAGTCCTATTCCCGCCGCTAATTCCGGACGAGTTGTTTTTGCTGGACCTCTGGGTATATATGGAAATACAGTGCTAATCGACCATGGCTGCGGGCTTTTTAGTATGTATGCCCACTTAAGCTCCATAAAAACAGAAATTAAAAAAGAAGTCCAAAAAGGAGACATTATCGGTCATACTGGATCCACTGGGTTGGCCGGTGGAGACCACCTCCATTTTAGCATGTTAGTACATGGTGTTTTTGTGAATCCCATTGAATGGTGGGATGAACATTGGATTAGAGATAACGTAGAAAAAAAGATGGAGCTCATCCGCTAAAATTGCGGAAGTCCTAAAAAGCTAATGGTGGAGGCGGCGGGAGTCGAACCCGCGTCCGGAAACCTTCAGCAAGAAGCATCTACATGCTTAGCCGTTGTTTTGACTTTCACTCCTGCAGACTCCCCACGGCTGGATTCCGCAGAAGTTAGCTTAGAGAATTTCGCCTTCCACTTATAAGCTTCGGTGGAAAGCTATCCTGATTAGTCGACACTCCCTACCGACCGCACAGGATTTGGTCGGGGGAGCGGCCACTGGTTATTAGGCAGTGGCGTAAGCGTAATTGTAGTTTCCGCTTATCTTTACCCGACTTTTTTAACGAGCCCAGTCGGAACCTCGGCATGCAGCCCTTGCCTCAATGATCCCCGTCGAGACCGTGACGCCCCCTTTGGCAATATTCAATAGGCAAAGAACATTAGCGGTTTTTGGCCGCCTTCATTGCTTTTTCAATTTCCCGATCAGCAGTTTTTCTTTTTAAATCTTCCCTCTTGTCGTGCAGAGTTTTACCTTTGGCCAATCCCAATTCAATTTTTATTATACCCCTTTTAAGATACATTTTCAAGGGGATTAAAGTATAGCCGCGTTCCTGAATTTTACCCTGCAATCGGCGTATTTCCCTTTTATGCAAGAGCAGCTTTCTGGTGCGCTCTGGATCGTGGTTAAATTGGTGCCCATAAGGATAAGGGCTTATATGAGTTTTATAAAGAAAGGCTTCCCCGTCTTCGATGCGTACATAACTGTCTTTCAAATTGGCTTTGCCCATACGGAGAGATTTGACTTCTGTGCCTAAAAGGGCAATTCCAGCTTCATGAGACTCCTCAATAGTATAATCATGAAAAGCTTTTTTATTTACGCAAAGTACTTTCTCGGACATAAAAAAAATATACCATTTTTAAGTTGGCGAGACAATACCATCGGCAACCTTGTCTATCTCCACTTTGGAAAATATTCCTGGACCCTGAAAGTTGCATGAGTAGATATTTTTTGTAGGGTAAGCCCTCGTGGCTTACCGGATATTAATAACCGAATATTAATATAAGGACAAGTCTTTACCCCACCCTGGTTGGTATCCTCCCCGACGCTTCTTCACCTCATACTCGCTTATCGGAATGGAGTTTATTATCTCCTTTTTCATAGATCTCCGGGAAAAAACTTGACAAGGAAACTTGAGAAAAGTAGACTTAAATAAATCTAGATGAATAATTAAAATGACAATGCTGGAATAATTTCTTGGATAACGACCTATCGGTGATTTCCAGAAGCTATATAATTAAAAATAAATTCGGCCTCCACGCCCGCCCCTCAGCTTCCTTTGTACAGACAGCCAATCGCTTTCGAGCAGAAATCAAAGTGGAGAAGGATGGACAAGTCGCTGATGGTAAAAGCATCATGGACTTGATGATGTTGGCTGCAGCCCAAGGAACTAAAATTACCATAAAAGCTCAGGGTGATGATGCTCTGGAAGCCTTAGAAGCTTTGGGGGCCTTGATCGAAGGCCGCTTTGGAGAAGATTAGCTTGAAAAAAGAAGTTAAAAAGACAAAGTTCATTAAAGGAATCGGCGTAACACCAGGGATTATTATCGGCAAGGCCTTTTTGGTGGATAAAGGAAAAATAGAAACCCCCTCCCGAGTTATTCCGGAATCCCAAGTAGAGCAGGAAGTGGAGCGCTTTTTAGAGGCCATAGAAGAGTCCAAAAAACAGCTCCGTTTGGCTAAGGAGAAGCTGTTAAGAGAAGATGCGACCAGTCCGGTATACATCCTTGATGTGCATCTTCTGCTCTTAGAAGATAAGAAGCTAATCGATAATACTATCGCTACCATTCGCCAAAGCTGGATTAATTCCGAATGGGCTTTAAAGATAAACTTAGAGAAGTTGCGGAAAGTCTTTAACCAAATAGAGGATGAATATTTAAAAAGTCGCAAGACAGATATTGATTATATAGGAGAAAGGATAATCCGTAATCTGATGGGTAAAGGGAAGGAGCCCTTTTCCCAAATTAAAGAAGAAGTAATCGTAGTCGCCCATGACCTCTCTCCGGCGGATACGGCCCAGATGGCCAAAGATAAAGTTACGGCTTTCGTCACCGATATGGGAGGGAAAACCTCTCATACGGCAATAATGGCGCGTTCCTTGGAGATTCCCGCCGTGGTGGGTGCGGAAACGGCAACCCAATTTATTAGCACCGGAGACACGCTTATTGTGGATGGCATTACGGGAGTAGTGGTCATTAATCCAAGTCCGGAGATCATGCATGAATATCAGGAGCGGCAAAAAGCGCGCCTAAGAATGGAGCGCGAGTTATTTCAGTATCGGGATCTACCTGCGGAAACCCTGGATGGATATCGGGTCAAAATTTTAGCTAATATTGAGTTGGTAGAAGAAATACCCTCCGTGCGAGAACATGGTGCGGAAGGGATTGGTCTTTACCGGACCGAATATCTCTATCTCAATCGCCGGGATTTACCTTCAGAAGAAGATCATTTCCAGGCTTATAAAAATGTGGTCGAAGGAATTTATCCCCACCCGGCAGTGATTCGGACGTTGGATATCGGCGGCGATAAATTTTTGTCACCTTTAGAACTGGCCGAAGAAATGAACCCAGCTATGGGGCTAAGAGCTATTCGCTTTAGCTTGAAAGAGGTAGATATATTTAAAGTGCAATTGCGCGCCATTTTGCGAGCCAGTGCTTTTGGCAAGGTAAAACTGCTTCTACCCATGATCTCGGGAGTTTCGGAGATTCGCGAAGTTAAGAAAATTTTAAATGAAGTACGTTTAGGCTTAACAGCCGAAGGCATTCCTTTCGACCCGCAAATGGAAATAGGGATTATGATCGAAGTTCCTTCAGCCGCGGCCATTGCGGACATATTAGCGCGCGAGGTTGATTTTTTTAGCATAGGGACCAATGATTTAATTCAGTATACTTTGGCCATTGATCGGGTAAACGAATCAGTTACCCATCTCTATGAGCCGCTGCACCCGGCCGTTTTGCGATTAATAAAAGAAGTCGTCGACGCGGCTCATCATGCCGGAATAAAAGTGGCCATGTGTGGGGAAATGGCGGGGGAACCGTTATACATTCCTATCCTTTTAGGGCTGGAATTGGATGAATTATCGATGAATGTTCTCTCTATCTTCCGCGTAAAGAAGATTTTGCGCGCTTATACTCTGCGCGAATGTCGCCAATTGGTCCAACAATCTTTGCAGCTATCCACTCCGGAGGAGATTGAGGAGTTAATTAGAGGGAGTTTACGACAAAAATTTCCTGAAGAGTTCGGCGATAACTTACCTACGAAATTTCCAGAAAAAGGAGGAGAAATTTTAACTCATGAGCATGACGAATTTTCTTTTCACGTCTGAGTCGGTGACGGAGGGGCATCCAGATAAAGTAGCTGACCAAATATCTGATGCCATTTTGGATAGCATCATCGCCCAGGACCCACGAGCCAGAGTAGCTTGTGAGACCTTAGTAACCACCGGCCTGGCCATGATTGCGGGAGAAATTACCACTTCTTGCTATGTGCATATGCCGGATGTGGTGCGCGAGACTATTAAAGAAATAGGATATACGGATGCGGCTATGGGGTTCGATTGGGAAACTTGCGCCGTAATTACTTCCATTGATCGGCAGTCGCCGGACATTGCCCTGGGCGTAGACGAGCGGCCAGACCACGAGCAGGGAGCAGGCGATCAGGGTTTGATGTTTGGCTATGCCTGCAATGAAACCCCGGAAATGATGCCTATGCCCATTCTTTATGCGCATCGCTTAAGTATGCGCATGGCCGAAGTACGTAAGAAAAAGATTTTGGATTTTCTACGCCCTGACGGTAAAACGCAAGTGACTATCCAATATATTAATGGTAAAGCTGAAAGGGTGGATGCCGTGGTCCTGGCGGCGCAACATACCCCCGAGGTAAAATATAGTACTTTGCGAGAAGGCCTAATTGAAGAAGTGATTAAAAAAGTTATCCCCGAGCAATATTTGGATAAAAACACAAAATATTACATCAACACTACTGGCCGGTTCGTTATTGGGGGGCCCAGGGCCGATTGTGGTATGACCGGCCGAAAAATCATTGTGGATACTTACGGAGGAGTGGGGAGTCACGGAGGGGGAGCCTTTTCGGGTAAAGATCCTTCCAAAGTTGATCGCAGCGGGTCTTATATGGCCAGGTACGTGGCCAAGAATATTGTGGCGGCCGGCTTGGCCGATAAAGTAGAAGTACAAATAGCTTACACCATTGGCGTAGCCGAGCCAGTTTCTATTATGATTGATACTGGAGGAACTTGGAAGATACCTCCAGATAAGATTGCTAAATTAGTCAGAGAATATTTTGATTTGAGACCTGCTCCTATCATTCGCTACCTTAACCTGCTACGTCCCATCTATAAAAAAACGGCCTGTTATGGCCATTTTGGCCGTAATGATCCGGATTTTACCTGGGAACGCACCGACATGGCTGAGACTCTCCGGAAAGCGGCAGGACTTTAAACGCTAAAAACCAGGGAAAAATAAACGTTGGACCTAAAGAAAGGGCTGATATGGACTTTGATATCAAGGATATAAATTTAGCGGAAAAGGGGCAATTACGCGTGGAGTGGGCGGCGCAGTCTATGCCGGTGCTCCATCTCATCCAAAAACAATTTGCCCAGGAAAAACCTCTGCAAGGGGCGAGAGTAGCGGCCTGTTTGCACGTAACCACTGAGACAGCCGTTTTAATGGAAACCTTACAAGCAGGGGGGGCCCAGGTAGCCCTTTGTGCTTCTAACCCGCTGAGCACGCAAGATGATGTCGCCGCTTATCTAGTCAAATATAGGCAAATTCCTGTATTTGCCATAAAAGGAGAGGATAATCAAACCTATTACCGGCATATCCATGCTGTTTTAAACTTGGGCCCGCTGCTGACCATGGATGATGGAGCAGATCTGGTGACGACGCTGCATTCGGAAAGGAAAGATCTTTTGCCGGCGGTCATCGGTGGCACAGAGGAAACTACTACGGGTGTGATTCGTTTGCGGGCCATGGCCGGAAAAGGATTCCTGCATTATCCATTAATTGCCGTTAATGATGCCTGTACTAAGCATTTTTTTGACAATCGTTATGGAACAGGGCAATCCACCATAGACGGTATTATTCGCGCTACCAACCGCCTTTTAGCTGGTAGCAATTTTGTGGTTTGCGGTTATGGCTGGTGCGGCCGTGGGGTGGCCATGCGGGCCCAGGGTATGGGCGCCAACGTGATTATTACCGAAGTAGACCCACTGAAGGCCTTGGAAGCAGTCATGGATGGGTTTCGCGTTCTGCCCATGGCCGAAGCTGCTCCCTTGGGCGACTTCTTTTGTACCTTGACGGGCAATATCCAGGTGATCAGGGGAGAACATTTCTTGCAAATGAAAGATGGAGCGATCATCGCTAACTCCGGGCATTTTAATGTGGAGATTGATTTGGAGGCCTTGGCCGAGATTTCTTCTAGCCGGCGGCAGATGCGGGAATTCGTCGAAGAATTTACGCTCAAAAATGGCAAGAGAATTTATCTTTTAGGAGAAGGCCGATTAATTAATTTAGCCGCAGCGGAGGGTCATCCCTCGAGTGTAATGGATATGAGCTTTGCTAATCAAGCCTTGGCTACAGAATTTTTGTTGAAGAATAAAGGGGCCTTGCCCAAAGGCGTTCATCCTGTGCCCACAGAAATTGATCAACGTATTGCTCGCCTCAAGCTCAACTCTTTAGGAGTGAAAATCGATACGCTGACTGAAGCACAAGAGAATTATTTAAAATCTTGGGAAATGGGCACCTAATTTGGAATTCACAGGTAGCCTTTTTAGAAGGTAGTATTTTAGTGGCGGATAGATAAAAATAAATACACGCCCACCAAAGCAAAAATAAAATTTCCTAACCAAGCAGCCACAAATGGGGGCAGCAATCCTGCTTTACCCAATTCTAAGCTAAAAGAAAAAGTTACCAAATAGATAAAGCTTATCAAGATACTCAACCCAAGAGCCATAGCAATCCCGGCGCTGCGTTCTTTTCGAAGAGCTAAAGTAATGCCCAAAAAAGCTAAAATTACGCTGGTGAAGGGGAAAGAAAAAAAAGCATAAAGGGCGCAGCGATATTTTGTAGATTCATACCCATCTCTTTCAATCTTGCGCACATATTCGCTGAGCTCCCGATAATTCATTTCCTCCGGATTTTTTTCGGCAATGCGGAAATCTTGCGGGGTCTCTGGGAGAGAAAGGGTAATTTGGGGATACTTTTTCCGTACCGGGAAGCCATCTCCGCTGAATTGCGTTACCGTGACTTCGGCAAAAATCCACTGGCCATCCTGCCAATCCGCCCGCCGCGCATCCAGTCTTTCTAAGAGCTTGAAGTTAGCATCAAAGCGGTAGATAGTCACCCCTTCCATAGAATTCTTCTCGGGGTGGTAAAGCTGAATATTATAAATACTCTGGTGGCTATGAATCCAAATTTGACTTTGCTTAAAAACTTCTACCGGCTTTTTTTTATGAACGATTAGATTCATGAGTTCCCGTACTTTTTGGTTGGCTCCGGGGACAATATATTCATTCATGCCCAAAAGAATTAGGTAAAGGATAAAAACCACCCGCATTATGGGCAGGATAATTTGCCGCAAACCGATTCCCGCTGCTTTCAGGGCCATGATTTCATTATGGCGAGACATGATCCCCAAAGTGATTAAAGAAGAAAGAAGGATGGCCGCCGGGGATACTTGCGAAATAATAGATGGTATTTTATTCAAAAAATAAGATATCATCATCTCCAAGGGAGCCCGATTGTGGAGGAAAGCATTTATCCTTTCAAAGAATTCTACGACTAAGTAAATAGCCGTAAAAGCTCCCAGGCCTAAGAAAAAATTTTGCAAGAAATCCCGGGCTAAATACCTGCTCAAAATTTTCATGGGGCCGATTTCCTTTCCGGAGGAGGGAAAGATTCTTTTAATTCCCGGGTAAGCCAACTGAAGACTTTATTTAGACCGGCCGTCAAGAAAATGGGAGCTCCCCGGGCACTCTTGATGAGGAGATAAATACCTAATCCTAAAAAAAAGGCATTGGGAAACCACAATCCCAATTCCACAGAGATAAAGCCCCGCTCAGCTAAGGAATTACCCGCATTGGTCAGCAGATAATAGATCAGAATGACGGCCACTGACCAAGAAAAGCCAAGGGATTTACCTGCCCGCCCCAAAGGAGATTGGGCTCCCAAAGGAATACCGATCAGGCCGAAGACTATACAAGCAAAAGGGATAGTGAATTTTTCATGGATTTTTATGAGCAAGATTTTGGCTTCTTCGCTTTTTAAGCGCCAAAAGCGCATAGCCTGAAGCAGTTCGTTCAAGGACATATCGGCCGGGTGCTTTTTCTCATCTTGCTTTTTGGCCAAACCTGTTTTTAGGCTAAGGCGCAGGTCATAAGTGGCAAAATCGATTTTTTGGTAGACTTCCGGCTGTTTGCCCAATTTATGAATGGAGCCGTTTTTTAATTTTAAAGTCACGGTTAGTTGGGTAGGGTCGGCAAGTACCTCTCCTTCCCGAGCTACTATGGCATGCGTTTCCTCAGGAAGGCGCGAATCAGAGATAAAAATATTCTCCCACTTGAGCGTACGGGGTGAGACGTGCTCCACATAAATGACCAATCCTTCAAAGTCGTCGTTAAATACTCTTTCCTTCACGCCGGCATGAGCTTTAGTACTGGCAATTTCGAAAAGTAAAGACCGGGAAGCCTGATTAGCCTGGGGGAGTAGATGCAAAGAAAAAAAGATGGTGAGGATAAAAGCACCCAAGGCCCAAAGGATAACCGGGGGAACCATTTGGTAAAGACTTATTCCGGAAGATTTCAAAGCGGTGATCTCGTTATCGCTGGCCATCCGACTAAAAGCGACCATCACCGCCAAAAGCATGGCCATAGGGATGGTCAAGACCATAAACGAAGGAATAAGGTAATAAATAAATTTGGCAATGTGGGCAAAGGAAATCCCCTTATTGACGAATAGCTCTGTAAGTTGTAAAATCCTTCCCGTAAGCAAAATAAACGTGAAGCCCAAAAGGCCAAGGAAAAAGGGGGGAAGAAGTTCTTGCCAAATGTAGCGATAAAGTGTTTTTTTCATAATTCGATATTAACTTATCCTGGTCTTTTTGTAAATTCCTATTGCCCGGGAATTAGTCGATGACTATTCGGCAGATGCTGGAAGAAAAAGAGAAAAAAATTCTTTCTCCATATGCCCAACTGAGTGCCCAAACTCGGGGGCGTAGGGATCCAGAAGAAGAATGCAGTATTCGGCCCGCTTTCCAGCATGACCGTGATCGGATCATTCACTCTAAATCTTTTCGCCGTCTTAAACACAAAACGCAAGTTTTTTTGGCCCCCAGTGGCGACCATTATCGTACCCGACTCACCCACACTTTGGAGGTGGCCCAAATTGCCCGCACCATGGCCAAAGCTTTAGGCTTAAATGAAGACCTTACCGAAGCTATTGCTCTGGGACACGATCTTGGCCACACGCCTTTCGGCCATGCGGGAGAGGAAATTTTAAGGGAAATTAGTCCAGATGGGTTTCACCACGCCGCTCAAAGTTTACGGGTAGTGGACTTATTAGAAAAAGACGGCCAAGGGTTAAATTTAACTTTCGAAGTAAGAGACGGTATTCTCAAACATTCTAAGGGAAAAGGAGATCTCTTGCCCAATGATCCGGAAGATTTGCCCATCACTTACGAGGGCATGCTGGTCCGGATAGCCGACATAATCGCTTATGTTAATCATGACTTGGATGATGCCCAGCGGGCAGGTTTGATATCGGCGCAGGATATTCCCCCTGATTGTGTAAAATATTTGGGAGAGACGCATAGCCGAAGGATAGATGCCATGGTGCGCGATATTCTGGAGCAGGCGCAGAAATCTGAACCTTTGCAAATAAAGATGAGTGCCCCTATCTTGGAGGCCACTCTTAAACTTCGGGACTTTTTATATGACCGCGTATATGATTTGCCGGAAGTACATAATGACTTCATTAAATCCGCCAAAATTATTCGCGAACTTTATGCTTATTTTATAGACAATAGGGAAGAATTTCGCCGAGAAGTGGGAGGGGGGTTCCTCCATGAACCGATCGAGCGGGCTATCGTAGATTTTATTGCCGGGATGACCGACCGCTATGCTTTTAAGCTCTATGAAAAGATTTTCCTTCCCCAGCCGTGGTTGATTATTTAAACTCATTTTTAGAAAATAGCCTAGACTGAGGAAGCTATTAAGGGGAGCATAAAATAAGCGACATCTTCATGCGTGGTTCGGCAAGCCCCAAGGGCTGGCCCTACGAGGAATTAAAAAAACCTTCAAATGTAGGGCAAGGGCTTGACCCTTGCCGCATATGGTTTAATTTCTTATTGGTAATTACGACACAATTTCATTGGAGAAAGTCGATAAAGCCAGACCACGGAGTAAGATAAAGATGATAACTGTAAATATTCAATTGCTCCGATTAATAATAAAGAGGTTAAAATGAAAAAAGAGCAAGAAGAAATCATTGAATTGACGGATGTATGGGAAGAGCCGGCTAGTCCAGAAAATGTGGGTTCTGCTAAGACTAAAGAAGTTGAGCCCGGACGTCCCCTTAATTATGAAAAGGAGTTGGAAAAAATTAGAGAAGAAACGAGAGCGCGGGTAGAAAAATGGTTGGCCACCGAGGGAGTACAGATCCTCAACCAAGGGATCCGGGAGATAGTACTACCGATTTTTGGGGAGGAATTGCGTCGGGAATTAGAGAAATTAAAAAGCGAGGTCGAAAAAATTAGAGTTCTCAAAGAAGGGTTGAGTGCTAAAATAAGAGAGTGGATAGATGGAGAAGGGAAGGAGTTATTGAAAAAAGAAACGGGTGAAATGTTGCCGAAGATCGGGGAAGAATTATTAGGCAAAGAGATAAATCAGTTGCAGGAAGAGGTGGAAAAAATTAGGGGGCTACGCGAGGCCCTCAATAATAAAGCAGAACAATGGTTCCAGGCTGATGGCATCTCTGTTTTAAAAGAGAGAGTAGTTGAAGCCTTGCCCCAGATTGTCCAAACAATGATAGGCCAAGAGATAGAAAAATGGCAAACAGAATGGTTAAAAGTCAAAGCTGAACAAGAGAGCTGGCCTGGCAAAATGGAATCCTGGCTGGCCCAAGAAGGGAGCACCATCTTGGCCAATAAAGCTCGGGAAATATTCCCCGAGATCGCCACCGCTGTATTAAATAAAGAAATAGCCAAACTTAAAGGAGAGGTCGAGGAGCAAGCGTGAAAAAAGAGAAGCAAATAGAAAGTTGGAAAAAAGTTTTTGAACCGCAAGAAGTAGAGGATAAATGGTATCACTTTTGGGAGGGAAAAAACTTATTCCGAGCGGATGAATATTCTCCCAAGCCTCCGTTTTCTATCGTCATTCCCCCTCCGAATGTAACTGGCTCTTTACATATGGGGCATGCCCTGAATAATACTTTACAAGACATCCTGGCTCGCTATAAAAGGATGGATGGGTATAATGTACTTTGGTTGCCGGGAACAGACCACGCAGGAATAGCTACCCAAAATGTGGTGGAAAAACAATTAGCTGAGGAAGGAACGGATCGCCATAAATTAGGTCGGGAGGCCTTCATCGAACGTGTTTGGAAATGGAAGCAAGAATACGGAGGCCAAATTATCAAGCAATTAAAGAAATTAGGCAGCTCCTGCGATTGGAGTCGGGAAAGATTTACCATGGATGAAGGGCTATCTTTAGCCGTAAGGGAAGTCTTCGTGAGATTATTCCGGGAGGGTTTAATTTACCGGGGAGATTATATTATTAATTGGTGCCCCCGGTGTCAGACCGCGCTTTCCGATTTAGAAGTGGAACATGAACAAGAGGAAGGCCATCTTTATTATATTAAATACCCCTTAGAGGATGCTAAAGAGTTCTTAGTGGTAGCTACTACTAGGCCGGAGACCATGTTGGGAGATACGGCCGTGGCCGTGCATCCAGAAGATAGACGGTATATGAAATTTATCGGGCGGAAAGTCATTCTTCCTTTGATGAATCGCAAGATACCGATTATCGCCGATAGCTATGTCGCCCAAGATTTTGGCACGGGAGCGTTAAAAGTCACCCCGGCTCATGACGCTAATGACTTTGAAATTGGCCGGCGTCATGGCCTGGAAGTTGTGCGCGTAATTGATGATGCGGGGCGGATGAACGAAAACGCCGGCCGTTATGCTGGCCAATCCCGCTTCCAGTGCCGCAAAGAAGTAGTTAAGGATTTGAAGAATTTAAATTTAATGAAAAAGATAGAACCCTTCTTGCATAATGTGGGCCATTGTTATCGCTGCAAAACTATTATTGAACCCACTGTTTCCAAACAATGGTTTGTGCGCACCAAGCCTTTAGCCGAACCGGCCATAGAAGCAGTCAAGAAAGGGGAAACAAGAATTATCCCCGCCATATGGGAAAATACTTATTTTGAATGGATGTACAATATTCGGGACTGGTGCATTTCGCGGCAAATCTGGTGGGGTCATAGAATACCAGCTTGGTATTGCCAAAGCTGCGGGGAAATTAATGTTTCCACCACCGAGGTTAGGAAATGTGCCTTTTGCGGCAGCAACCAATTAGAGCAAGAGCAAGATGTATTAGATACTTGGTTTAGTTCTGCTCTGTGGCCCTTTTCTACCTTAGGTTGGCCCCAAAGGACGAGGGATTTAGAAGTTTTTTATCCCACTTCTGTTTTGGTAACGGGGTTTGATATTTTGTTTTTCTGGGTAGCTAGGATGATGATGATGGGCCTAAAATTTATGGGCCAAGTTCCCTTCCGGGATGTTTACATCCATGCCCTGGTGCGGGACGCGGAAGGGCAAAAAATGAGTAAGTCGAAGGGGAACGTTGTCGATCCTTTAGTAGTTATTGAAAAATTTGGCACAGATGCTTTTCGCTTTACTTTGGCTGCCTTTGCTGCCCAAGGAAGAGATATTCGCTTGTCTGAAGAACGTTTGGCTGGTTATCGCAATTTTGCTAACAAAATTTGGAATGCCTCACGCTTTACGATAACCAACCTGCAAGATTATGACCACTGCCAAAAAGTGGCCGAAGCAAAGGGGCAACTATCTCTGGCTGATCAGTGGATATTAAGTCGCTTAAACAGGACAATCAAAGAGGTCCGGCAAAGCCTGGATAATTATAAATTCAACGAGGCGGCTTCCGCCATATATCAATTCCTTTGGCATGAATTTTGTGATTGGTATATTGAATTAGTCAAGCCAGTTCTTAATCAGAAAAATAATGCTGATCAACGTTGGTTGGCCCAACACACGCTCCGCCGGGTTTTGGATGTTTCGCTGCGGTTGCTCCATCCCTTTATGCCATTCATTACCGAAGAAATTTGGCAGCACCTTCCTGGAAATGAAGGTTCCATCATGATGGCCGAATTTCCTAACGTCCAGGAGGAAGAAATCCAGAGCGCGGTGGAAGCGGAGATGGAGCTAATCATGGAAATAATCAGCTCGATTCGTAACCTCCGCAATGAGCTGAATATCGCCCCCTCGAGGAAAGTGGAGGTAATTTTAGATGTGCATGATCAGCAAGTTTTAAACAATCTCCAACAAAATCAAATTTACATGGAAAATTTAGCTTTAGCCAACAAGATTACCTGGCAATCATCAGGAGAAAAACCGAAAGCTTCAGCCACAGCAGTAATCGGCCCGGTAGAGGTATTTTTGCCCCTCCAGGGACTGATCCAATTAGACGAGGAAGAAAAGCGCATTAAAAAAGAAATTGGCAAGATCGAAGAAGAGTTAGCGCGGGCCAACTTAAAGCTGCATAATGAAGAATTCTTGCAAAAAGCTCGCCCCGAGGCCGTTTTTAAGGAGAAAGAAAAGGCCCGCCTATTGACCGAGAAGATAACCAAGCTGCAAGAGGGCTTAGCTAGAGTGCAGGCGTGGATGAAAGAAATTTGAGTTCATTAATTACCAGAAGAGGTGCCCCATGTATTTTCCCATATATCGGCCGCGGCGGTTAAGGAAAAATGAAAATCTACGCCGCATGATCAGGGAAACAAAACTGTCTCGAGATGATTTTATTTATCCCCTTTTCGTAACTCACGGCCGGGGAATTAGACGAGAGATCAGTTCCATGCCTGGCTTGGCGCAGCTTTCCATTGATTTGGCCGTTAAAGAAGCTGCGGAAGCTAAACAATTGGGCATACCCGCGGTCATTCTTTTTGGCATTCCCAAGAAGAAAGATATAAAAGCCAGTGAGGCTTATGCTCGTTCCGGAATTATTCAGCAAGCTGTTAAGGCTATCAAAGACAAAATACCCGAACTCGTAGTGATCACTGATGTTTGCCTGTGTGAATATACTAGCCACGGACATTGTGGGGTGGTCGTTAAAGGGGAAGTGGATAATGATACTACTTTGGAACTTCTAGCGAAAACCGCGCTTTCCCATGCCCAGGCGGGGGCGGACATGGTCGCTCCTTCAGATATGATGGATGGCCGGGTAAAAGTTATCCGCGAGACTCTTGACCAGCATGGTTTTAGTGACCTGCCCATCATGGCTTATGCGGCTAAGCATGCCTCTGCTTTCTATGGTCCCTTCCGCGAAGCCGCAGAATCTACCCCCCAATTTGGAGACCGCTGTTCCTACCAGATGGACCCGGCTAATGCCCGCGAGGCTCTGCGGGAAGTGGCTTTGGACGTCCAAGAAGGGGCTGATATCATTATGGTCAAACCGGCCCTTCCTTACTTAGATATAATTCGGGCCGTAAGGCAAGAATATAATTTACCCCTGGCGGCTTATAATGTGAGTGGCGAATATGCCATGATCAAAGCCGCGGCTCAAAAAGGGTGGTTAGATGAAGAACGGGTGATGATGGAGGTTTTGACCGCCATCAAAAGAGCAGGGGCGGATTTAATCTTGACTTATTTTGCCAAAGAAGCCGTGCGGCTCTTGGATAAAAGTTATTAATGAGAGCATTAAATATAAGACATCCGCCGTTTTCAACCCCTCACCCTAACCCTCTCCCCAAGCATGGGGAGAGTCGATAAGAGTCGGAACGAATCGGTACGATTGTCGTTCCGACACTGTCATACTGACACCCGACCACGGGGGGAGGGTGAGGGGCACAAGTGTAAATTATTAATTGCTCCGAGTAATAAATTTTTTCCTGTATTTCAGACCGGGCAAGATCAGAGACCAGTTATTTGATCGGCATGAACCGAAATCCTTCAGATTGGGTAGAAGAACTGCGCCGAGCTCGCCAAGGAAAGTTAATTGGCCGCGAAATATTATTCTTCGAACAGATCGATTCAACTAATACGGTCGTCCATGGGCAAGCACTTCAGGGGGCTCCCGAAGGTTTAGTGGTCTTAGCCGATGCTCAATCTCAAGGGAAAGGCCGCCGCGGAAGGAATTGGATTTCTCCTCCCGGATTAAACTTGTATTTTTCTGTCCTGCTTCGTCCCCCCGTGGCCAAAGAGAAAATTGCCCTGCTCACCTTAATGGCCGGAGTTGCCTGTGCTGAAGGTTTGCGGCGTGCAGTTGATTTAGAAATAAAAATTAAATGGCCCAATGACCTTTTAATCCGCGAAAAAAAAGTCGCGGGCATTCTGAGTGAAGGCGAACCAAGCCAGGGATTTATTGTCTTAGGAATCGGCGTAAACGTAAATTGGCCAATTGCGGAGATGCCCCAGGAGATCCGCGAAACCGCCACCTCCCTTTATGCGGAAAAAGGATGTAAATTTTCGCGGGCGATGATCGGGCAAGAATTATTGGCCGAGCTGGAAAAGGAGTATTTACTTTTTTTAAGAGAAGGTTTCTCGCCCCGCCTGCGCGCCAGATGGGAAGAACTTGCGGCCATAAAGCAAAGGTGGGTAACCATAAAGTTCTTGGATAAAGAATATGAAGGTAAAGCGTTGGGTCTGGATGAAGAAGGGGCCCTACTAATCCAGGATGGGCAGGGAGAAGTGCGGCGTTTTATAGCAGGGGAAGTGAGTTTACGTTTTTAATTTTCTGCCACCAAGCCAAGGAGTAAATTATGCTTTTAGTTATCGACGTAGGCAATACCAATACAGTGTTAGGCATTTATGAAGGGGACCGGTTAGTCGATAATTGGCGTATCTGGACCGAAAGAGAGAGGACCAGCGATGAATACGGTATTTTAGTGCGTAATCTTTTTGCTTCCAGGTCCATTTCTTTGAGCGAGATCGAAGCAATCGCTGTTTCTTGTGTTGTTCCGCCTATGTTGAATACCCTCTTAGAACTTTCCCAAAGATATTTTCGCCTTGAGCCATTAGTAGTTGAATTTGGCATAGACACGGGCATGCCGGTTTTAACTGATCATCCTGCCGAAGTAGGAGCTGACCGAATTGTTAATGCGGTGGCTGCTTATCATAAACATAAGCGCTCCTTGATCGTTGTAGATTTTGGCACCGCCACTACTTTCGATTATATTTCTCCGCAAGGTGAATATATGGGCGGGGCAATTGCCCCGGGCTTGGGTATTGCCAGCGAAGCTCTATTTATGCGGGCTTCTAAACTTCCCCGGGTCGAGTTAGTACGGCCTAAAAGCGTCGTGGGTAAGAATACAGTCCATTCTATGCAAGCGGGGATTATTTTTGGTTATGCGGGATTAGTGGATGAGCTGGTGCGACGCATGAAAGAAGAAGTGGCCACCAACCCGCGGGTTATCGCTACTGGCGGATTGGCTCCACTAATTGCGGCGGAAGCCAGGAGTATTGATGAAGTGGATGAATTTTTAACTTTAGAGGGACTGCGTTTAATCTACGAGAGAAATAAAGGAAAATAAACTATGCCTGAAAAAATGCCCATTAGCCCTTTCCGGGAGGAACACGAGATTTTTCGCCAACAATGCCGGCGCTTTGTAGAAAAGGAACTGGCTCCTTTGGCCAGGGAATGGGAGGAAAAGAAATTTTTTCCGAATGAAGTTTTCCGGCGAGTTGGGGAGGTTGGTTATTTAGGGATTTTAATTCCTGAAGAGTATGGGGGAGCGGGGGGAGACTACTTAATGGCAGCTGTTTGGGGAGAGGAGAGTACGCGGATTGGGTCTGGAGGAGTGAGTGCTGGCTTGAATATGCATGGTCAATGTGTCCTGCCCGCTATAAATAAATATGGCAGCTCCGAGCAAAAAAGGAGGTTTTTGATTCCGGGAGTAAAAGGAGAAAAGATAGGCGCTTTGGGTTTGACCGAACCGGTGGCTGGGTCTGATCTGGCTAACATTCGTTCCGTAGCTCGCCGAGAAGGTAACCAATATATTTTAAATGGTTCGAAAACTTTTATAACTAATGGAAGTCGCGCGGATTTTGTAATAGTTCTCTGCAAGACTGATCCGGCTGCCGGCTATAAAGGATTTTCCTTATTGATTGTAGAAAAAGGTATGCCTGGTTTCAGCCAGGGGAAGCCTTTGGAAAAATTGGGCTGGCACGCCGGTGATACAGCAGAATTGACTTTTGAAAATGTGGCTGTGTCCGAGAACAACCGCCTGGGTGAGGAAGGAATGGGTTTTTATCAAGCCATGGCTAATTTAGAGTGGGAACGTCTTCTCATGGCTTTAGGGGCAGTTGCTAGTGCTCAGTGGGTCTGGGAGAAAACCTTAAAGTATATCCAGCAGCGGGAAGCCTTTGGTCGGCCTATTGGCAAGTTTCAGGTTAATCGCCATAAAATGGTAGATTTGGCTATAGAAATTGAAGCAGCCCGCCAGCTTAATTACCATGCCTTAAGGAAATTAGTAAATGGAGAAGAATGCGCCCGCGAAATTTCTATGGCCAAGATTTTTGCCTCTAAGACAGGAGATTTTGTAGCTACTACCTGCTTGCAGCTCTATGGAGGATATGGCTATATGCGGGAATATGAGATTGAAAGATTCTTTCGAGATGTGCGCATTAATGCCATCGGTGGCGGAACTTCAGAAATTTTGAAAGAAATTATCGGACGGACAATGGGCCTGTAGGTGATAATTATTTGGCTAATTTTAATAATAAGCTGCCCAAAGGCCCCAGTTTTCTATTTATATCCAAAAAATTTTTATCTCCTTTGAGGACTTTTACCATCGCCTGCCACCACCGCTCATTAGTAGTTACTTTCCAGTGAAAAAAGGAAGGAGCGAGGTTAAAAAATTCGCGGAAGAGGCGGGCGCACTCCAATTCTGGCATTAAATAACTATCTATAGCTTCCTGGCATGGTTTTAAAGAAGACCAATTTCTTTGCAAGCCTTCTAATAAGAGAGGAGCACAAATTTGCGCACTGCGGATGGCGGAATATAATCCTTCGCCAGTGAAGGGGTCTATCAATCCTGCGGCATCGCCAATGAGTAGAGAGCGACCTTTTTGAAGAGGACTTCTTTTTTGTCTCAGGGGAAGGAGAAAACCAGCTGAACTAAAAGGAAGAGATTTCTCTTCTTTCTGCCAATGACTAAACAAAAAAGACCGCTGATATTTTTTGATTAACAAAGCCGGAATTTGATAACCACCTGCTCCCAAAGCGAAATGATTTTTTTTGGGGAATAAGTAGGCATAGCTTCTTTTTAGGCTTCCCCAATCAATATGGACAATATCTTCCGCTTGTTCGGAGAAAAGGGCCCGGGGAATTTCGCTGTGAAAAGTTAATATATAGCTATTTTCTTTAGCTAAGTCTAATTTTTTAGCCACTTGACTTTGGGCTCCATCAGCACCGACCAGAAATTTGGCTCGGAATTGGCCAGCAGAAGTTTCTACTTCCACGCCCATTTCATCTTGATAGATGGAGTACAATTGCGTCTGTTCATAAAAAATAGCACCTTTCTCCTGAGCTTGGCGGATTAAGAAATAGTCAAAATGTTCACGGAGCAAAGTAGCCATAAATGGTTCAGGAGAGCGTCTTAAAATAGGAGAAACTAAACGACGCGTAAAATTTATGCCCGTGATATATTTTTCTATGATCGCTCCCAAATCGAAAGGTAAGAGACGTAAAGTGCGGAAGTTCAGTCCACCCGCACAGGTTTTAGGGCGGGGGAATTTGCTTTTGTCTAAAAGAAGGACTTTTCTTCCTTGGCTGGCCAGCTCATAAGCCAAAGTAGAGCCGGCTGGGCCAGCGCCTACAATGATAAACTCGCTTTCCATTCTTCCAAATCATGTAGGGCACGTTCAGCTAAGGCTTTATGTTTTTTTTCTCCTTTGCAAGGAATGGGCAAAGGAGGGAAAAGTCCAAAGTTAATGTTCATCGGCTGAAAATTCTTGGACAGGGGATTCGTAATATATTGCAAGAGGCTACCGATGGCGGTTGTAGAAGGGGGAACCACGAGAGATTTCTGCTGCGCAAAGAGAGCGGCATTAATTCCGGCCATCAGCCCCATGGCTGTTGATTCCACGTATCCTTCGACGCCAGTAATCTGGCCGGCAAAGAATATACGCTCTTCCTTTTTGAATTGCAGCGTTGGGTTAAGTAAAGATGGGGAATGAATATAAGTATTGCGGTGCATACTGCCGAAGCGCAGAAATTTGGCCTTCTCCAGCCCTGGAATTAAGCGAAAAATTCTCTCTTGTTCAGGCCATTTAAGTTTAGTCTGGAATCCAACCATATTATAAGCCGTCCCGGCCAGATCTTCTTGGCGCAATTGGACTACAGCATAAGGCACTTTCCCAGTACGGGGATCAATGAGGCCTACGGGTTTAAGCGGGCCATGGGCTAAAGTTTCTCGGCCTCTTTGGGCCATTTCTTCAATAGGCAAACATCCTTCAAAATGAAGAGGGCGCTCAAAATCGCGGTAGGGCACCTTTTCCCCTTTTAACAACTCCTCGACGAAACGATAGTATTCTTCTTGATTGAGGGGACAGTTTAAATAGTCATTTCCCTGCCCATAACGGGAGGCTCGAAAAATAACTTCCATATTAAGAGACTCTCCATCCACAATGGGAGCAATGGCATCATAGAAATAGAGATAGGCAGCTCCCGTGAGTTTCTCTAAGAATTCCGTTAAGGCCGGAGAGGTTAAAGGACCAGTAGCTACGATAATTATGCCCTCATCCGGTAAATGGGTAATTTCCTCACGGATAATTTTTATATTTTGGTTATCTTGTAAAAGAGAAGTAAGGCGGGTGGCAAAAGCTTGCCGGTCTACGGCTAAAGCCTCTCCGGCTGGAACTTTAGTCTCCTCGGCCACAGCCATAAGCAAAGAGCCCATCCGGCGCTGCTCTTCTTTTAGTAAACCTACCGCATTATAAATAGAATTAGAACGAAGAGAATTGCTGCAGACAAGTTCTCCCAATAATGGAGAGATATGGGCAGGTGAAAAGCGTTTAGGTTTCATTTCGTAAAGAAGAACAGAGATGCCTCGTTGAGCGGTCTGCCAAGCCGCCTCACATCCTGCCAAGCCGCCACCAATTATAATAATCTGGGATTTCATATGTTGATAGAATTTTTATGGGGAAATGAAATTCGCTAAATTATGAATTGATTATTATTTTATCTATTTCGGAAATGAATTCATCAATCCTTACATCAAAGATAATGGATTCCCGTTCGCCCAGGAATGACGAATATCACCCAACGAAGGAGAAGGTCATTCCCGTGAAAAAGGGAATCCAGAAGATTTTATCTCCATAAATTTCATAAAGAATCAATCGGTTTTGAAATTAATAATATAAAAAATTATCCGGAAATTCAAATTGAAATAGCAATGCGCTTAATAATTAGGTGGAAAATAAGGAGCATGCATAAAAAGATTACGCCTAAAAGAATGAATCCTGAAGAAAAAGAAAAAGCTTCGGCCCAATATCCTAAAGCCGCCGGAATAATGCCGCCTCCGATAATGAAACCTGCGCACATAACAAAAGAGACGCCCACGCTCCGCAGCTCTTCGGGAAAAACCAAAGATAAAATCGTAAAACCAACTGGGAACAGGCAAGCAGAAGAAGCAGCTTGGAGGAACAAAAGGATGGGGGAAATGACTGGTCCCGTGAGCAAGCCCAAAAAAAGCATTAATATACCAGCCAGACTCAGGAAGATGGTCATGGCCTTTTTGGGCCCCAGATAATCAGTAATTAAACCAGCAAAGAAAAGAACTAATATACCAAAAATCCGGGAAAGACCTATTAAAGCATTAGCCCAAGTACGCGGCAGTCCTATCTCGGCCACCATAAAAAGGGGCATCATGGCATAGACTCCGAGACTTGAGCCGATGGCAATCATAAAAAAAGAAGCCATCATTCCAAAAGAAGGATTTTTGATAACTTTTTGGAAAGAAGACCAGTTGGGAGGAGTTCCTTTAATTTTTCCTCCCCAGCCGCGGCGATGGTACAAAAGGGCCATTAAAACAGCCGAAATCCCTACGCAGGCGAGAACACCTGACCAAGGGAAGATTTTTAATAAAAATTCCGCAATCAGGGGGGCTGTAATAAATCCTAAATTAGGACCTAATTCGTGGATGGCCATGGCTTTTCCCCAATGTTCCCTGCTAATCAGATCCGTTAAAGAAGCAATGGCCGAGGGTAAATAAAGACCAGCAAAAATTCCGCAGATGACAAGAAAAAAACGGATAGTCCAAAGAGAAGTGGATACGGAAATTCCCAGCATGGAGGCTCCAACAAATAAGATGGAGATAATGATAGTGCGCCGATGGCTCAACATAGAGGAAACGAATCCAGACCCGCCAAGGCCGATAGCATAGCCACAAGCAATATAAAAAAATAGAGAGCCGGCTTGGCCATGGCCCAAACCTAAATCGGATTCGATAACCGGAAGAAGAGGGGAAAGGATGACTCGGGAGATAAAATTTAAATAGAATATGGTGGTAAGTAACAAAAGAGGAGACAGAGGAAAGGGAAGTAAGTTTTTTCGCGACATTAATAAAAGATTCCTTTCCTAAGAGAAGTAAGTCTTAAAATGGCTCTGATATTGATTGCGGCAAAAATATATTTTTTCTATTAGTGAGCGGGCGTCGAAGCCGCTTTTCGGCCTAGCTCATAAGCTTCCTTTTTGGCCTTTTCATCTTTAGCAACCTCTCCTTTTGCCGCCGCTGAGGCCATAACAACGCCAATTAAATTAAGCTTGGTAAATTGGCAGGTCATTTGGAAGCTATGGACGATGGGTTGAGCCGTAGAAGGGTCCGCATCGCCACAGACGGTGATCAAGCCGATCTTTTTCCCTTTCATTTTGGGGGCATAATGCTTATGCCAGCGCCATTCAGCGTCAAAAAAGGCACACCAGCGATCAAGGTAGGCTTTCATCTGGGAGGTCATGGCCCAGAAATAAAGAGGAACGCTATGAATAACCGCATCACTTTCTAAAATTTTCTTATGAATTTCGATCATGTCGTCTTTTAGGGCGCATATTCCGGATTCATTACATTTGCCGCAGTCAAAACATCCGGATATTTTTTTCTGGGATAAAATTATTTTTTCTGTTTCAGCTCCCGCCTCGCGGGCCCCTGCTAAAGCTTGTTCTAAAAGGATATCGCTGTT
>CAZAGD010000208.1:0-40823 GCA_964484485.1 uncultured Syntrophaceae bacterium | reverse complement strand
AAATGCTATGGAAAAAATGGAATTTAATCTCCTGGTAATCTTAGGTCCTACGGCTTCGGGGAAGACAAAAGTAGGCATAAAAGTTGCGCAAGCCTTAAATGGAGAGATCATTTCCGCCGATTCTCGCCAGGTCTATCGGGGAATGGACATCGGCACGGGAAAGGATCTAAAGGAATATGGATCAATCCCTTATCACTTGATTGACATCGTTGACCCTGGTTATGAATTTAGTGTCTTTGAATTTCAACGCCTCTTCTTTAAAACTTTCACCGAGATTCAAAGAAGAGGTCATCTGCCTATTTTGGTAGGGGGAACGGGTTTATACCTTGACTCCGTATTACGAGCTTACCAATTGGTTGAAGTTCCCATGAACCATGCTCTGCGGCAAGAACTTTCTTCTTTAACTAATGAAGAATTGGCCGAAAGATTAAAAATAGTTAATCCTAAACTTCATAATACAACCGATCTTCTGGATCGGGAACGTTTAATCAGGGCTATCGAGATTAGCGAATTTAGTCAAAATAAAAGAAATCTTTGTTTCCCCGAAATAAACCCCCTTGTCTTCGGCATTAGATGGCCGCGGGAAATTCTCCGCAAACGAATTGACCTGCGTTTGGAAGAGCGTTTGCAGCATGGCATGATCGAGGAAGTGGAAAGGCTTCAACAAAAAGGAATTTCCTTAGAGAGATTGGCATCCTATGGTTTGGAATACCGTTTCATAGCTAAATATCTTAAAGGTGAATTAACTTTTGATGAAATGCAACAAAAATTGCAGCATGCCATTCACCAATTTGCCAAAAGGCAAATGACCTGGTTTCGGCGGATGGAAAGAATGGGAATTAATATTCATTGGTTAGATGGTGACGCAGACCCAGCACAGGCTATTTTGCATATAATAGAAAACAGAAGGGATTAAGAAATTTAGTAAATTTGCCCCTCGCCCCATTGGGGAGAGGGTTGGTGGATAACAGGATTGACGAAAATATTATTTTTTGCCCTTACCTTTACTTTTGGGCTTCCCGGCATCTTTCTCCACATAGAGATCATCGCCGCGCTTCAAGGCATGAAATTCTTTTGATCCAGGTTTAATCCCCAAATTCTTGGCAATTACTCCCCAGCCCTTTGTTTTATTAGATCTATATTCCTGCATCACATAATCAACAGGTTTACGCGACATTTCGGCCAGACGGCAGACTAAGTAAGCATCGGCTGGTTTTTCGACATTACCGATTACCGTGTTGATTTCGGCATCACCTATTTGAAAACGAGCTGCCAATCTCGCTCGGAAGCCTGATGGGTCGGCCTCCGCTCTGATATTGAAATCCTTAATCCAATCGAAATCGCCCGCAACTAAAATCGTTGGGCAAAAAACTAAAAACATAATGGAAACTAAGAACAACATTTTTCGTTTCATGTTTGCCTCCGGTAGTAAAAATTCCTATGGTCAAAAGTCATTTCCTTCCCCCTTCTGAGGAATGGGGTCAGGGTGAGGGGCCAAGGGGAAAAATGATTTTTCAGAGATCTCGATTTAACTTGTGACAATAATAATATCGTCTCTTCGCATACTATTTCTTTAATTATGTTTTTTCAACAATTAATTATTCATTATTTATTGCTATAATAAAATTTATGGCAAAAGTTCAAGAAATTTTAGCCAAAAATATTCTCTCCAAATCGCAAGTCATGGACTATGCTCTTAACCCTTATATTGGTTGTGAGCATGAATGCCATTATTGCTATGCTCGCTTTATGAAGAGATTTACCGGACATAAGGAGAATTGGGGAGAATTTATAGACGTCAAGATAAACGCCCCTGATTTATTAGCTAAAGAGATAAAGAAGAAGAAAGTTGGCCGAATATGGATAAGCGGCGTCTGCGATCCTTACCAACCTATAGAAAGCAAGTATGGACTGA
This sequence comes from uncultured Syntrophaceae bacterium, assembly GCA_964484485.1. GTDB lineage: Bacteria > Desulfobacterota > SM23-61 > SM23-61 > SM23-61 > CAZAGD01. Next base: position 38,908 of record CAZAGD010000208.1, on the reverse strand, counting down.
CGAGGAGTTGCCTAGAAATTCTCGCCCAAAACAATTGGCCAGTGACTATCCAAACTAAATCCCCTTTAGTGCTCAGAGATTTGGATTTAATAAAGAAACTAAAGGATGTAGAAGTTGGCTATACTATTACTACTGCTGATGAAGAAATTAAAAAATTCTTTGAACCTAAAGCTCCCAGCGTGGAATCAAGGATTAAAGCTTTAGGTAAATTAAATTCCGCGGGGATAAAAACTTATGCCATGATTGCTCCTCTTCTCCCCGGGGCGGAAGGATTAGTCTCCGAAATTAAAGGTAAAGTAGATTATGTTTATATTGATCGCCTGAACTACCATTATGCTGATTGGGTTTATAGAAAATATAATTTAAAATGGGCCAGAACTGATGAATTCTTTTGGCAAAAAGGCGCAGAAATCGCGGAATTATTTAAAAAAAAGCAAATCCCAGTTTATTTATTATTTTAATCTTTTTTTATAGTTTAAGATGGAAGCTCTTCATGGATAAGAACATTCGCCGGTATTTACAGGCCAGAGGGGTTAAGGGGCCTTGGAAAATTTCCGGAACTGATCGTGACGACTTTGCCGGAGCGATAGTGATTCCAGCCTTGGCCGAAGCTGATTATGTTTGGAATACCATTAATTCTCTCGCCCAAAATCCTCCAGAAATTTTAGATAAATTTTTAACCTTAGTTGTAGTGAATCACCGCCAAGATGCTCCCCCTGGGGTCAAGAAGAATAATCTGGACACTCTGCGAATGCTAGCCACCAGAAAGGATTATTTCCAAAATTTATCCCTCGCCTGGGTAGATGCTGCTTCTCCCGGATTCGAACTACCTCCGCAAGGGGGCGTAGGCTTAGCCCGCAAAATAGGTTTTGATTTAGCCCTGGAGAGACTCAATTACCAAAGAAATTCTCCTTTACTCATCTCCCTCGATGCTGATACTCTTGTTCGTCCGGATTATCTTCCAGTTTTGGTTCACCATTTTCAAAAAAGCTCGACTGGAGGAGCAATCCTTCCCTTTTGCCATCAACCAGGATCAACCCTCGAAGAAGACCAAGCCATTAAAAGATACGAGCTTTTTTTGCGAGCTTATGTTTTGGGACTTAAATTGGCAGGTTCACCTTACGCTTACCATACAATTGGAAGTACCATGGCTTGCACTGCCTCCGCTTATGTGCGTGCCGGAGGCATGAATACCAGGTCGGCGGCAGAGGATTTTTATTTCCTCCAACAATTGGCCAAGACCAGCGGCCTTACGCAAGTTAAAGGAACCGTAGTTTACCCGGCAGCTCGCCCTTCCTGGCGCGTTCCTTTTGGTACGGGCAAATCCGTACTGAAAATTTTAACTTCGCCATTAGGGGCGATTAAATTTTATCAAACAGCCAGTTTCCAAATGCTGAAAAATTGGCTGGACTTGGTTTCTCAACACACCGACTTATCGGCCGACAATATCCAAAAGATGGCCGCAGAAATTTCCCCTTCTTTAGTTGATTTTTTATCCAGAATTCATTTTCAGGAAGTCTGGCCGAAACTGCAAAAAAATTATCCTTCCCCCCCGCAGCTCCAGTCTGCTTTCCATGTCTGGTTCGATGCTCTCAAAACTCTTCAGTTTATTCACCACCTCTCCGCAAATCAATTCCCCAAAGGAGAGCCAGAAGAGACTCTTCCTTCCCTTTGGCAATGGGCAGGATTTGTCCCTCCGGCAACACTCGCCGAGCATCTCTCTTTATTAAGAAGGCTGCAAATCAGTGCTGATTATCAAGACTAAGGTTTATTTTTATCAAAAAGGCGGGGTGGCCCCCAACCATCGTATTTGACAGATTCAAAGAGGATTAAAGGAGGAAGGCAATGGAAAATTAGTTTGGTGTGGACATTGTGGAAGATACGTTCCAAATGATTTCTCAGGAATTCAGGCAACTGGATAAAATTTTGGTAAGCAAGGAAGCGACCACCATTTTTTAAGGCGGCATGCGCGTTTCCTAAAATATGGGTTTTTATTTCTCGGGGGAAAAGGGAAAAGGGAATTCCTGACAAAATATAATCAACTTCCCCTTCGCCGCAACTTTTTAAAATTTCCAATACATTCCCAGCACAGTCATTAAAAAGCCTTAAGCGCGGATCAGTAATATCACGCTGCAAAATGCGAAAAAAATCGGGATTTCTCTCTATGGCAATCAAGCGCGAATCAGGCCCCATGTGGTGCAATAGTTTTAAGGTAAAAACTCCTGTTCCCGGCCCATACTCCACAATGACCTTTTTTCCATTAAAGTCTATCTGATCGCAGATCCGCTGCACGGCAATTTTCGAAGTAGGGGTTATGGAAGCTACGTACTTATCCTTGGCAAAATTTTTAAGATAAATGATGGTCTTTTTCATACTCAAATTTTAAAAGGAACCCCTACTTCAGCAGCGATCGCTTCCAAGTCTTCATACACTTTGTAATATAGAGGAATTCCTTCGCGTCTATATTTCTCTTCCAACTCGAATTCCTTTTCGCCATGGATAAAAATCCGATCTTTACCTTCGGCTTTGGCCGAGTTTTTGAGACGCCTGATTAAGTCATCCATATCTCTCTTGAACTCTTCCAAGGGGCGAAAAGAGTCAATCCGTATGGCGCCGAAAAAATGCGCCACTAAAGAGGGAAGCGGCTTGCCCTCTGGTGTCTTGGGATAAAGGAGATTTAAATAACCCGAGCCGGATAGAACTCCACAAAGAATATCAACTAGCAGGTCCAAACCATAGCCCTTGTGTCCGCCAAATTCTTCTCCTTCGCCCCCCAAAGGAAGAATCCCTCCACCGGCTCTACTGCGGATGTTATTCAAGACCCGCACTGGATCATCACAAGAATGTCCTTTTTCATCTGTGGCCCACCCTAAGGGAAGTTTTTTTCCTAAGCGGCTATACACTTCTAACTTTCCCAAAGTAGCCACGGCTGTAGACATATCTAAGACAAAGGGCTTTTCGTTTAAAGCGGGTACGCAAACGCTAATTGGATTTGTACCCAGCATCACTTCTCGGCCGAAAGTAGGTACCACATAAGTGTCGGAGTTAGTAAGGGAAATGCCGATCATCTCATGCTCCAAGGCCATCATTGAATAATAGGCAGCGATGCCATAATGGTTGCTATTCCGCACCGTAACGAAACCAACTCCGTTTTGCTGGGCTTTGGCGATGGCCATTTTCATCCCTCTTAGCCCAGCCACCTGCCCCAAGGCTGCCCCACCATCAAGCAGGGCAGTTACAGGAGTCTCGCGAACTATTTTTATCTCCGGCCGGGGCACCATAACACCATTCTTTAAGCCCGTGTAGTAGCGCCGTAATCTGGCTACTCCATGTGAATCTATACCTCGCAAATCTGCTTTAACTAATACATCAGCAGTTACCCACGCATCTTCTGCTGGTACTCCCATTTTTACAAACACTTCTTGGCAAAAAGATGTTAGTGGCTCGGCCCAGACAATTTTATATTCATTATTCATAAATTAACTCTTCCCATCCTTATAATGAAAAAATAACATAGAAATTAAAATGCATTATTTTAAAAATGTCAAGAGAAATGTAATTCTTCATCCTTTTTCTGTTATTAATAATCACCTCCGCCCTTCCCTTTCTTCGCAGAGTTTAGGTCGTATGAGCAATTTTTTTATTATGGCCAACCTCCCGAGCGAAAGGCAAAAAAGGATCTTTTAATGATTTAATTTTCTGGAAATAAGCCTGAACACCCCATAGGACTTCTGATTTGGTGCGCCATTTACCCAGCTCCGCCCGGAAAGAATTATTTTCAGGTAATCCTTTTGTATACCAAATAAGATGCTTGCGAAATTCTTTTACTCCCTGGATTTCCCCCAGGAAATTAATCAACATTTGCAAATGCCGTTTAATAATATTTTCTCTTTCTTCTAAAGAAGGACCAGGAATATCTTCCCCTTTCCCTAAGGCCAGGGTTCTTTTAAAAATCCAAGGGTTACCTAATGCTCCTCGGGCAATCATGACCCCCGCACAATCTATTTTTCTAAAAATATTTATGACCTCCTGGGGAGTCATTAAATCTCCGTTTCCGATAACGGGAATTTTAACGCGCGTTTGTGCTTCACCAATTGTTGCCCAATCAGCATGAACATTATATCCTTGCGCCCGGGTGCGGCCATGGATAATTAAACCATCCCCGCCTTCTTCTTCTATCATTTTCGCCATCTGCAAATAATTTTTATTCTTTTCATCCCATCCTAATCGTATTTTTACAGTTAAAGGAATAGAGATAGCTCGCCGCACAACTCGCAGAATCTGTTTAGCCAAAGATATATTTTTTAATAAAGCTGCGCCAGCTCCCCCTTGGACTACTTTTCGAACCGGACAACCCATATTAATGTTTAAAACATCTACTCCTCTTTCGGCGATCAATTTAGCAGCATAAGCCATCGCTTCCGGGCGGGCACCAAAAATCTGGACTCCCCATGGTTTTTCTTCAGGACACGTTTGTAAAAATCTTTCCGCTTTTTGAGGTTCGCGGATAAGCCCTTCGGCGCTGACCATCTCGGAAAAAGCTAAAGCACATCCCTGCTCCCGCGCTAAAAGGCGGAAAGGCAAATTGGAAATGCCGGCCATGGGAGCTAACAGCAGAGGGTTGGGCAATTTGAGTTGACCAATCTCCAGTTTGGGCAAGATCTCAGTGGGCAAGGGAAACCTTTCCTCTATAAAAAATAGGTGTAACCTGAGAAACATCGACTTGCGCACAGATGCGCACATCTTCTTCCAAACCCAAGCCGATTAAATAGCGCCCCCATTCACAAGAGGAAAGAATCCCATAAAGATCATCCTCAAAGTGGGCATATAAAATCTTGGCCATCAGAGCGGCATCGGTTAAAGAAACTTCTCTAACCGTCTCTATGAGCTTTTTCACCAAAGCCCCGGCACAAAGCGTGTCTTCCAAGCAAAATAACCCCTTCTCTCCCGCACAGGCGATGAGCACATCCCGCTGGGTTTCTTGTACAGCAGCGCTTACAGCGGAAATATTTAAAAATGCCCCAATGAAAACCTTAGCCGCTTTTTGGGCGGCGACTAAGGCCTTAGTTCCATTAGTAGTGGTCATAATCACAATTTTTTCTTTCACTTTTTCGGGGAGATAATCCCGGGGCGAATTACCTAAATGAAATCCTTCTAAGCGCATTGCTCGGCGTTCGCCCCCTAAAAGAAAATTAGGATTTTTCTGCTCCTCCACCAATTTTTTAGCTTCTTCTACTGTGCCTACCGGAATAAAACCTTTACATCCATTTTCTAAAGCAACGATCATGGTGGAGGTGGCCCGCAGAACATCGATAACTACTACGGTTTTATCCGTGATCTCTTTTTTTTCAATCTCCAATGGCGTCAGAGCCACATCTATAAGCATGAAAATATTCCACCTCATTTCCACAGTCTTTTTTTCAATTTACCTCTGCCCAATTCCGCCCCTGGCTTATTTTTACTTTGAGTGGGACGGTAAGCTCCATGACACTTTCCATTTCCTTTTTGACTATCTCTTTTACCTCGGATAATTCCTCTTCGGGTACTTCGAATAAAAGTTCGTCATGAATCTGCAAGATAAGTTTTGTCTCTTTCTTTAATTCTTTAAGGCGTTGGTAAATTTTAATCATAGCTAACTTTATCAAATCTGCAGCGGTTCCCTGGATAGGCGCGTTAATGGCCATCCTTTCGGCTAATTGCCGGACAATCCGGTTTTTGCTGGTTATATCCGGAATATACCGCCGGCGGTTTAAGAGCGTAGTTACCAAGCCCCTCTCCCGGGCTAATTGTAGGGCTTGGTCGATATAATTCCGGACCCCTTGGTATTTCTGGAAATAATTATCTATATAGGCTTGGGCTACGGCGGGAGAAACTCCTAATTCCCGCGAAAGGCCGAAAGCACTCATCCCGTAAATAATGCCAAAATTGATCACTTTGGCCAAGCGCCGCATCTCCGCCGTTACTAAATCTGGAGCAACTTGAAAAATCTCGGCTGCCGTAGCGGCGTGGACATCCTCATTCCGCTCAAAAGTAGCTTTCAATAAAGGATCACCAGAAAGATGAGCTAAGATCCGCAACTCTATTTGGGAATAATCCGCCGCCAGGAATAAAAACCCCTGCTCCGGAATGAAAGCTTCCCGAATTCTTTTCCCTTCCGGGGTGCGAATGGGTATATTCTGCAAATTGGGGTCGCTACTGGAAAGCCGCCCCGTAGCTGTAACCGTTTGATGAAATGAGGTATGCAGCCGTCCCGTAAGCGGATTAACCAATTGCGGCAGAGCGTCTACATAGGTTGATTTCAATTTGGCTAAACTCCGGTAGGCGAGCACTTTGGCCGGTAAAAGATGATCTTGAGCCAGTTGCGTTAGTACATCCACATCGGTTGCATAGCCCGTCTTCGTCCGTTTTCCCCCCGGCAATTTAAGCTTTTCAAACAGAATTTTTCCCAATTGTTGGGGAGAATTTATATTAAAAATTTCACCGGCCAAATCATATATCTCTTGCGAAATTTTCTCTAATTCTAAGTTAAACTCTTGGCCGAGCTTTTGCAAATGGGCCAGATCAACCTTTATTCCCGCCACCTCCATTTGAGCCAAGATCTTCACTAAGGGGAGCTCTATTTGCTCAAAAAGATCACCCAAACTTTCTACTTTAACCTTCTCTAAGACCAAATTAGCCAAGGCCATGATCATGTCCACATAAGTACAGGCGAAGTTACGAGCTTCTTCAATTTCCACTTGAGCAAAAGAAATGGTTTTAGCTCCGCTGCCAACAACTTCTTCCATTGTGCTTATATTTTGCTCTAAATATTCTCTGGCCAATTCTTCTAAAGTATGCCGGTGTTTCGCTGGATTAAGTAAGTAAGAAGCTATCATTAAATCACCAGCAATTCCCTGGAGTTCAACACCCGCTTTAGCTAACAGAATGTAATCGTTTTTAAGATTATGCCCAAATTTTTTTAATTGCTCATCTTCCAGAAGGGGGCGTAAAATATTTAAAACCTGGGAGGGGGAAAGTTGCTCGATTACTCCGGGATTGGTATGGCCGACAGGAATATAAAATGCCTCTCCCACCTTATAAGAAAGAGATAGGCCAACAATTTCGGCCCGCATGGCGTTGTTAACCGTGCCTTGCAAAGCCAGAGCAAATGTGCCTGCTCTTCTAAGCTTCTCAGCCAGTTCCTTCAACTTTTCCTCTTGCGTGATTAAAAAATAATCTCCTGCCTTCTTTTTTATTTCTAGGTTTAGAGAGAATTCTTTTAATAATTTGGCAAATTCCATCTCTCTAAATATATTCTGCAATTTAGGTAAATCAGGAGGCTGCTTTTTTAAATCTTTGATTTCCCAACTAATGGGGGCGGTCAAATTTAGCGTGGCCAGTTCCTTGCTCAGAAGTGCTTGCGGAGCATAATTTTTTAAATTATCTCGTACCTTGGGATTCTCCACTTTTTCCAAGTTGTTCATGATTTCTTCAAGGGATCCAAATCGCTGAATAAGCTCTGCCGCAGTTTTTTTACCAATACCCGGGATGCCCGGGATATTGTCCGAGGTATCACCGCAAAGACCCATTAAATCTGTAACTTTCTCTGGCGGCACGCCAAAATATTCTTCCACTTCTCTACTCTGGTACTTTTTATTCTTCATGGGATCATACATGGTGATCTGGGACGAGATAAGCTGCATCAAATCTTTATCTCCGGAAATAATTATTACTTCTCCCTGGTCCCATTTCTTGGCCAAAGTGCCAATCAAATCATCAGCCTCAAAACCTTCTTTTTCCAGAATAGGAATACCTAAGGCTTTGGTAATTTCTTTGATATAGGGAATTTGGGCGCGCAATTCCTCCGGCATGACCGGGCGATTAGCCTTATATTCCGCAAAAGCTTCGTGGCGAAAAGTAGGACCGGGCGCATCAAAGGCCACAGCGACTAATTCCGGATTATACTCGCGTAACACTTTGAGGAGCATATTAGTGAAACCATAGATGGCATTAGTGGGAAAGCCTTTAGAATTGGCCAGGCGAGGCAAAGCAAAAAAAGCGCGATAAATATAGGAACTGCCATCTATCAAAAAAAGCGCGGGTTTTTCGGTAGACTTGTTTTCGGGCATATTTTAAGTATGCCATAAAAAAAGAAACTTAAGCAACCAGCTTGTTTGCATATTTTACTTGACTTTTTTACCCCTTTCTTTAAAATTTGGCGAATAGGGGAATTTGAGCTAATAAAATTTTCCGCCAAATGTACTGAAGTCAGATAATTTAGCTTATGGACATAATAATCATCGGCCTAGTGAGAGGAGCTCTTTATTCTTTGGTTGCCGTAGGTTTTGTTTTAGTTTTCAGTGTGGGAGGCATTCTTAACCTTGCCCACGGCACGTTTTATATGTTAGGGGCCTATTTTACTTTCATCTTTTACAGCCTCGTTTTTCATTCTGCCAAAGGCTCAGTGTTAATCTTTTCTTTAATTCTTGCTGTCCTGTCAGTTACTGCTCTCGCTTGTCTCATTTTTCACTTCTTGTTGCGCAGAAAGATAGAATCTCTTGTCTATACAATGGTAATAACCTTGGCCTTGGCTCTTTTTGTTAGTGAAATCATGTCTCTTATTTTTGGTGTTTCTGGGACCTCTGTCCCCAGTTTGATTGAAGGGTCTGTTTCTATTTCTGGGATAAAAATCATAAAGCATCAACTAATCTTTCTTCCCATTACAGCCATTATATTGCCTTTACTCTGGCTATTTTTAAAGAGAACCAAAATAGGTCAAAGCATTGATGCTGTTTCTCAAAACCGTATCGGTTCACTACTCATGGGCGTAGACGTGGAAAAAGCTACTCTGATAACTTCTGGGCTTTCAGCGGCTTTAGCTGCATTAGCAGGCGCCCTGGTCGCTCCAGTGTCTTCTGTCGTACCAGAAATGTGGTTGTTCCCTTTAATTAAAGCCTTTGCCATAGCAATTTTGGGGGGGATGGGCTCTCTTCCGGGTAGCATTATAGCCTCATTCTTGCTCGGGTATGCAGAAGTTATAACATCATTTTTAATCGATGAACAACTTACCGAAATGGTTTCGCTGGCGGTAATAGTATTTGTTCTCATCTTCAAACCAGCAGGAATTTTGGGTTATAAAACATCTTGAGATGAAACGGATTTTAAAAAATTTTTTCTCGAGGCTGCAAATTTATCCTCTCGCCGGGTTCGTCATTCTGGCCGCTTTAGGAATATACCCGGCCTTAAGCGGCAGTGTTCTGCATGTAGAAATTTTATTGTTAGCTGCTATTTATGCCATATTTGCCATGAGTTGGGATATTCTTACTGGATATACTAATGAAGTAAATTTTGGTTTCGCTTTCTTCATTGGCGGGGCGGGGTACTTAAGTGGAGCTTGCAACGTTTTTTTAGGTTGGCCGCCAATTTTATCCATTCCCGCTTCGGCAGTGGCGGCGGGAATCGCCGGTATTTTAATTGGTTACCTAACCTTAAGGTTAAAAGGGCCTTATTTCGCCATGGCCACTTTAGCCTTCGCGGGTATCCTTTTTAAATTAGCTTTTATTTTATATAAAATTACGGGCGGCGAAGAAGGAATTTCTGGGTTGCAGAGCTTAACCGCTGGTCCTATAACCGATTTTTATCTAGTCTGGATAGTTATGGTAGGCATATATATTCTGCTCATTTTATATTCCCGGTCTAAGCATGGCACTATCTTGAAGGCTATTCGTGCCGATGAGGATGTTGCTCAATCGTCAGGGATTAATACTGCTTATTATAAAATAGAAGCTTTTGCGCTTAGCGGGTTTCTGGCGGGGATAGGGGGTGCATTGTATGCGCATGCCCAAATGCATATTGGACCAGTAATGCTCTCAGGTTCCCTTTCGGTAATTGTGGTCCTTTTAGCTATGATAGGAGGTATGGGGACCATCGTCGGCCCTTTATTGGGAGGCATTTTATTGTCTTTTCTTAATGAGGCCTTGCGAATTGTCGAGGCTTATCGGATTGTAATCTACACCGGGTTATTAATTGTCTTTATTTATTTGGCACCGCAAGGATTGATTAATTTAGAACTTATTAAACAATCCCCACGATTAAAACGCTTCTTTTTTGGTAAAGAGGAAGTACATGGGTCCTCTTTTAGAAGTTAAGGGAATCAGCAAATCTTTTGGAGGCCTGCAAGCACTCCGGGACATTAATTTTACGGTAAGTGCAGGCGAAAGGGTAGGAATTATTGGGCCAAATGGAGCAGGGAAAACGACTCTTTTTAACATCCTTTCTGGCTTCACTCCACCAAATTCAGGAATGGTTTTATTAGATGGCCAGAATATTTTAGGAAAAAAGCCTTATCAGATTGTCAACTTGGGATTAACGCGCACCTGGCAATTAGTTAAGCCTTTCTCAGGGATGAAGGTAATTGAAGCCGTCAGTGTGCCCACCTTCAGCAAACGATACAAGAATATATATCCCGCGCATCCGCAGGGACTTAAGGGTATTAATCAAATACTTGAGGGAATTGGGTTAGCGGAAAAGATTTGGGAAGAAGTGGAGAATTTAAATCATAGTGAACTGCGGCTCTTGGATATCTCTCGGGCAATGGCTACAAATCCGCGAATTCTCCTTCTCGATGAACCATTTTCTGGACTCAGCCCTAAAGAAACAGAAAAAATTTCGCGTATGATCATAGATTTAAACGAAGAAGGTCTTACCTTACTTATAATTGAGCATCGGCTGAAAGAGCTGATGAAGTTAGTGCAGCGCGTGATAGTGATCCACTTTGGGGAAAAAATTGCTGAAGGTCCACCAGAATGTATAATACAGGACCCGCGTGTGGTCGAAGCGTACTTAGGTGAGAGGATTACCGATCTTGGCTTGGCTTAGCATTCAAAATTTAGAATCATTTTATCACCGGATACAAGTTATTCACGGAGTGCAGATAGAAGTTGAGCGAAGTGATTTTGTGTCTGTTATTGGAAGTAACGGTGCGGGCAAGACCACTTTGTTACGAACTATTTCGCGTTTGGTGCAAGGTAGGGGGAAAATTTTATTAGAAGATGAAGATTTGCTGAATATGGGCCCGCGCCAAGTAATTCTAAAAGGAGTCATCCATTGTCCGGAAGGCCGCCTCCTTTTCCCGCGCATGACTGTAAAACAAAACCTTTTGATGGGTGCTTTTTTGCGTCAAAATAAGGAAGAAATCAAAAGTGATTTAGAGAGAGTCTTTTCTTATCTGCCTATTTTAGAAAAAAGACAGAGACAACTTGCTGGAACCCTATCTGGAGGGGAACAACAAATGTTAGCAATTGGGCGTTCAATCATGGGAGCACCTAAACTTCTGACTCTCGACGAGCCTTCTTTCGGGTTAGCCCCCTTAGTGATCAGCTCAATATTTCACGTTCTCCATTCTCTCAACCAACATGGAGTCACCTTAATTTTAGTGGAACAAAATGCGCGGTTGGCTTTAGAACATTCTCGTTTTACTTTTGTATTAGAAGAGGGCCATTTAATTAAACAAGGACTTTCTAAAGAATTACTTGGAGATCAGTCCATTCGGGCAGCTTACTTAGGGATGGCTTGAAGATAGCTTATTAAAGAGAAGCATATATGGATAATATCCATATTAATCAAAAGAGGAGGTGGCATATGAACCTTAACAAAGGGAAAATGATCAGGCGGGGCATTTTAGCAATTCTCTTTTTCGGGGCCATATTTTTTGTTACGGGCTTAAGCATGGCCAAAACTATCAAAATTGGAGTCCTCTCCCCATTCAAAACACCATCGGGAGAAGATCAATTAAACGGGGCGAAAATGGCCGTAGAAGAAATTAATGAACAAGGCGGCATCATGGGCCAGAAAGTGGAGCTATTTTTAGGAAATACTGAATATAAGCCTGAGAAAGGAGTTATGGCCTTTAAGAAGTTGGTTTTGGATGATAAATGCGAAGTTGTTTTTGGGACATGCTCTTCAGGGGTAGCTAAAGCAGTGATGGACCAAATGGCCCGCTATAAAAAATTATTTATCTCCACAGGAGCTGCTTCTGAAGCCTTGTCAGACCTCCTTAAATCTGATCCGGCCAAATATAAATACTGGTTCCGGGTTATGCATCTATCAGGAGACCTTTCCACAGCCGTTCATGAATTCATCTACAATTTACCGGTAAAAAAATATCAAGCCAAGAAAATGGCTATTATGGCCGAAAATGCTCTTTGGACAAGAGGCATGGTGAAAGATGCCGAAACTTTTTTTAAAGAAAAAGGGTTGGAAATTGTGTATTCAGAATTTTTTGATACAGAGACTAAAGATTTTACGCCCATTTTTACCAAAATAATCAACGCTAAGGCTGATTTTATCTATGAAATATCAGCGCATGTCGATGGAGCCATTTATATTAAACAATGGTACGATTTGAAAGGCCCTATGATTGGTGGCGTCTCCGGTACTGGGGTGACTGAACGCTACTGGAAAGATTGTGGGGGCAAAGCAGTTAGCGAAGCCATCGTCGTTTATACTCCCCGAGCCCCCATAACTCCCAAAACAATTTCCTTCTACGATAAATATGTAGCAAAATTTAAACTCCACCCGGGCTATCCCACAGCTTATACTTACGATGCCATCTATATGTATAAAGCTGCTGTAGAAAAAGCTAAAACTACTGATCCTGAAAAATTAATCCCTATTATTGAAAAGCTCGATTATGTTGGAGCAGCGGGAAAATATGTGTTTGATGAACTCCATAACACCAAATACGGGGAAGGTTACCGTCAGCTTCCTATCGGGCAATGGAGAAAAGATGGCAGCCGGATCGTGGTTTGGCCACAAAGTTTCGCTACTGGAGAATATGAACTTCCTCCTTGGATTAAAAAATAGAATCTCTTCGATCCGGGAGAGGAAAATTAAAAATTTCGACTTATTTCCTAATAGTCTCACAATCGCAATTCCTCGCCTTTTAAGCGAGGAATTGCGTCATCCATCGAGATAATTTTATTCTCGCCCTTCCTTTGGCAGTCTAGCCATATTCGCTTTTTCTACCATCAAGACTATAATGAGGGCAAACTTTCATTACTTAACGAATAAAACGAGGACCACCCCTCTTTTTTTATGCTTTTTCCCTGCGCCACAAATTTTATGGTAATTGGGGAAAATAGCAGAATAGCAATAAAATCATCAAGTAGATAGAAAGCCAGACCCAAGCAAACGACTAAAAAATCACGAAGGTGATAAGCATTGCCAGGCAACTTAATCGCTTATTGAAGGGTGGGAATTTTTACTTTATAAGCCACAATTTCGGGAATAATAACCTCTGAGGGGAAAATTTATTTTGTCGCCTTATGAATTTTATCCCCTTTAAAGGAGTCCTTAAGCAAAAAATATTTTTTGGGGCAAAGGTTTATCCCTGGCGGAAAAGAGGCAAACCCCAAGGGCTTGCTTTACGGAATAGGAGTAACTAATGATTCTCATTATGTCACCCAACAATCAGTGAGAATTTCAGCAAAACAAATAGTTTAGAATTTTAATTCCTGAATTTAGATATACCCATAAGCTTCCCAACCACCATCAATGTTAATCACGGAACCGGTCATGAAGCTAGATTCATCGCTAGCCAAATAAACTGCTATGGCTAAAATATCTTCTACTTCTCCTATCCGCCCTAGAGGGGTTCTTTTTTCTATGGCCCCCACAGGGAGCAGGCCTTTGTCGATCAAGGTCTGAACTAATTCGGTGCGGATATAACCGGGGGCGATAGCATTAACCCGAATATTTTTCTTGGCCCACTCTATTGCTAAAACTTTGGTAAGCATATTACAAGCCGCTTTACTAGCACAATAAGCAGCCCGGCCTGGAGCAGCTACTAATCCATAAACGGAAGTGATGTTAATTATGCTTCCGCCGCCTTGGCGAATCATCTGGCGGGCCGCACACTGGCAGCCATAGAAAACTCCGGAGAGATCTGTATCCAAGGCTCGCTGCCATTCTGCATAGGAAAGTTCTTCCGAAGGAGCAACCATGGCGATGCCCGCATTATTCACTAAGATATTGAGTTGTCCAAAATGTTCAACAGTCTTCTCTACCATTTGCGCCACGCTGGCATATTGGCTCACATCCACTTCTAAGGCCAGGGCTTCGCCTCCTTCTTCTTTAATTTGCTGGGCTATAGCCATCAAGAGATTCTGCGATCTACTAGCCAAAACTACTGCTGCACCTTCCCTAGCATAGCGCCGGGCAATGCCTTTACCAATTCCTCGGCTTGCCCCCGTAATAATAGCTACTTTTCCTTTTAGTTTCATAATCTCTATCTCCTTCCCTTAAGAAATTTCCTCAGGGGGGACTATTCTCCTTTTCCTCTTCATCCAGGGGATTAAAGGGGAAATGAGGAGAAAAAGGGCGATAATCAGCGAGACGGCGGCTAAAGGACGATTTAGAAATATGGAAAAATCGCCTTGCGACATAATTAAGGATTTGCGCAAGTTATTCTCTAAAAGTGGACCAAGGACAAAAGCCAAAACTAAGGGAGCTCCTTCATAAGCAAACTTTTTCATCAAATAGCCTACAATGCCGAAAATTAGCATAAGATAAATATCAAATACCGCGTTACTTACACTGTAAACACCGATCAAACAAAAAAGAAGAATTAAAGGAAAAAGAATCTTATAAGGAACTTTTAATACTTGGACCCATATGCCGATGAGGGGCAGGTTCAGGATAAGGAGCATTAGATTTCCTATATACATACTCGTAATAACTCCCCAAAAAAGACCGGGATTCTGTTTCATCATTAAAGGTCCGGGCTGGACCCCGTGAATCATAAATGCTCCCAAAAGCATGGCCATTACTACATTGGGAGGAATACCCAAGGTCATTAGCGGAATAAAAGCCCCTCCCGTGGCCGCATTGTTCGCGGCCTCTGGCCCAGCCACTCCCTCAATAGCGCCTTTTCCAAAGCGTTCGGGATGCCGGGAAAGCCTCTTTTCTACGGCATAAGAGAGGAAAGAAGAGATGACTGCTCCTCCGCCAGGAAGGATGCCCAAAAAGAACCCTAACAGGGAACCCCGGGCTATCGCCCCCTTAGCCTCCAGCCAATCTTTGGCCGTAGGCAGAAGGCCTTTAATTTTGGTCTCAAAGATTTCCCGCCGTAATGTCTGCTCTATATTTAAGAGCACCTCTGAAATACCAAACAAACCCATAACCAAAGGTACCAGCCCAACTCCATCCATCAATTCCAACCGTCCGAAGGTGAGGCGGGGCCGGGCATTGATAGAGTCAAGTCCAATGAGGCCCAGGACTATTCCAAAAGCCGCCATGAGCAAAGCTTTGATCATAGAACCATGGGCCAAATAAATAAGCACCGTCAATCCTAAGACCATTAGAGTAAAGTATTCAGGTGGACCAAATTTTAAGGCAATTTTTGATAGGGGCGGGGCTAAAACCATTAATCCGACGATAGAAAGAGTTCCGGCAATAAAAGAACCAAAAGCCGCTATCCCCAGAGCAGGACCAGCTCGCCCCTGGCGAGCCATTTGGTATCCGTCAAGACAAGTAACCACCGAAGCAGCTTCTCCAGGAATATTGACCAAAATAGAAGTAGTGGAACCCCCGTACATAGCTCCATAGTAAATTCCAGCCAGCATAATAATGGCCGCTTCCGGAGTAGACTTAAAGGTGGTGGGTAAAAGAAGAGACATGGCGCCTACTGGACCAATGCCCGGCAGGACTCCGATAAGAGTGCCAATAAAAACTCCTAAAAAACAATAAAAGAGGTTAATAGGATCTAAAGCAACGGCAAAGCCTACACGCAAATATTCCCAGAGATCCATAACTCACCCTAATGGCAAAATACCTTTGGGAAGTTGCGTCCCCAGCCACCAATGAAAAACGGCATAAGCCGTTAGAGCGCTGACTATGGCCCCGCCAATGGCTATTGACCAGCGTTGGGGCTCAATCGCCTTGAAGAGGAAGATGAGGAAAAAAATGGTCGTCAAAACGAATCCTAAATGATAAAAGGTCAAGGCATAAGCAATAAGAGCCCCTAAAACAAAAAGTACCTTTTTCCATTGGACCTGGGCAAAAATGGCCTTTAACTCCATGCCGGGAGATTTCTCTCTGATTCCTTTAATAAAGACGGCTGCCGCTAACCCAATCATGATTATTCCGACCCAGAAAAAAATAAACCCGGACCCCGGATCATGAAGCGTCCCTAATTCTAAATCTATTCCTCCCCAACACACTCCCAGCCCAATGGCCATCCAGAAAAGTCCGCTCAGCGCATCCTTATGCTGCATTTGCTTCCCTCTTCCCCAAACAAGTCGGCTTTTAGGCTTCTTCTGGAGCTAATATTTTTTGTAAAACATCTTCCTTCGGCTGCGGGGCTTCTTCGGCTAAATAAAGCATTACTCCTCCCCGCACTGGGCGGATTATGATTTTCCCTTCTTCCGCCATTTTTTTAGTAATCTCCACCGGGTTCTTGCCAAAGTGGGCTTTGAAGGCTTGATTGAAGCCACTGTAAACGCTGTGTATCCCCAAGTAGGGGGGTTTACGCAAGCGTTTAATGGCTCGACGCACGAATTCTTCTTCACTAATCAACGCTTGGTTATTTTCCATCTTCTCCTCCTCCATATTGTTCAAGTTTATTTATTAATCTACGTTTTCAGCTTATTTTTATTTCTTAATCCTCTTCTTTTCATCCATGATACTGCCCACTTCTTTCCATTTTCCATTAGCATAGATAATAAAGACATCACCCAAGACTGTATCAATTATCCAAGCTGAATTACTATCGCAGCTGGCAATTTGATACCGTCCGCCCTGCTGCGCCATTTGCGGCGCTAATTGTCCGCCAAAGGCCTTAGGCAAATTTAACCAAAGTACTAGCACACCGGCTAAAAAACTAATTAATACCGCGACCACCATTATTAAAATTTTCACCCTTAGGGCCATTATTTCCTGCATAATTTTTCCTCCTTAAAATAACATAGTTTAATAACCTTTCTTAGCTTTAAAATATCCCCCCTTAAGAATAGAAGGCTGCGCTGGCAAAAGTAACTACCGATTTGGTGGCAGCATCAAAAGCCTGGCTATATTTGAGAAGATTTCCCTTCGGCGTACGATTTTGCAATAAATAGAGCAAGGTATAAATTGCCGGCAAGCCGCAAATCCTTCGCCGATCTCTTTCTTGCCTAATCACCTGATAAAATCCTTCGGCATCCACCTGTTCCACAAATTTCAAGAGACGCAAATCATCCTCTTGCAGAGTTTGTAAGGAGAAGCGATTCGGCTCCTCCGCATCGCCAAAACGCAGCCCTAAATGCGCCAAATCAGCACTGGCTAATAGACAAATTTTTCGTCCTCCTTGAGAAATAATCGTCTTTAGACTATCCAAAAAATTTTTTATATGCTCAATTTCTTGGGGACTCCTCCCTTCTAAAACCGCTTCGTGAAAAGAACCACAAAGAATAGGAACAATTTTAAAGGAACTTTGATTTGGCCATAAAGATTTTAAAAAAATAAGCTGTAATTCTATAGAATGTTCGGTCTTGTGGGCAAACTCATCCTCATAAGGGTCAAAAGACAATTTGTTCTCCAACTCCGTAATAAAGGAACGATCAGTCTCCACGACTCCCCAAGGAGTTTCAAAATCCTTGCGCGTGAGCACATAAGGATTTTTGGTCGCGGCATGGGCTATTCCTAAAATAATATATAGGTCAGCGGCAGCTGATTCTAAGATGGCCTTATGGGCGAAGGCGTAGCAGTGGCCTCCTCGGCGGTAGTCAATATGCGGCGCCATAACGCCGATTAAATTCTTTGGGGGAAAGGGAGTTTCTGGTAATCCTGGGCCAGCAGGCGGATAAAAAAAAGAGTTCACCATATTCTTTACTTCTTCTCGGTCATCTGCATAAGCCTCGCCGATTAAGGCCATAGGACGCAAGGTAGCCTTTTTAAAATCAGCAATAATTTGGTTTTGGGCATTCCAAAATCGTTCGCTCTCCAGGAGATAATGCTGCTCCAATTGCCCAATAAGTTCATATATTTTTTCCCGATAAATAAGCTCGCCGAAGCGCCGCATAAATTCTACTTGGATATCCGTAATGGAATGCTGCCCATCAAAAAGGCTCACAATAAAAAAAGCATGATAAGGTAAAAAGAGAATTTTTCCGGAAAGATTCAAGGGATCACGCAGAGCAAAAACTTTCTGGCCCGAGATCTCCGTGGGAATAATATCTAATTGACGTAACTTGGGATAAGCTCGTTCTTTCTCCATGAAAAGAATAGGTTAACCTTAATTTACTTTAATTTTAATCGCCATATGGTCAAGTTTAATTTTTATATAGGTTTTGAGGAGAGAAGTCAAGGGTCAATAATTCCTGTGTCCATTCAATCAATCTTGGCAAGAGGGTTTAGGAAAAGTAAAGTCCTAACGGTTGCTAAAGAAGAAAATCCATGTTAATTTAATATTGAGGTAGGGGACATATTATGGATGATTTTTTTGAAATAGGTCCTATTCGGCCTCCCAGTGAAGCGCAAAGTCTCTTAATCCGCGTAACCCGTAATTGTCCGTGGAATAAGTGTGAATTCTGTCACACTTATAAGGGAGAAAATTTTTCCTTTCGCACCGTAGAAGAAATTAAAAAAGATATAGACCGAATAAAGGCTGTGGTCGATGAAATTCGCGAACTCTCTTGGAGTTTGGGTTATGCGGGTGAAATTAACCGTTACGTCCTCCAAGCCATATTCCGCCGCCGCGGTTCCTACCATCAGGCCTATCAAAGCGTGGTTAATTGGCTTTACTTTGGGGGTACCCAGGTCTTCCTCCAGGATGCTAACTCCCTCATCGTAAAAACCGCCGATTTGGTGACCATCCTTAAATATTTAAAAGAAAAACTCCCTTCCGTGCAACGGATTACCAGCTATGCCCGGGCCAAGACTGTTGCTAAAAAAACCGTGGCCGAACTTAAGGAATTACATGCCGCGGGCTTATCGCGCATTCATATTGGTTTGGAAACCGGCTATGACCCCCTTTTAGCTTATATGAAAAAAGGGGTAACCGCAGCCGAACACATCCGCGCCGGTCGGAACGTGGTCGAGTCAGGCATATCCCTTTCTGAATATGTGATGCCTGGCTTAGGAGGTACGAAATGGTGGCGGGAACATGCTCTAGCCACGGCGCAGGTGCTTAACCAAATTAATCCAGATTTTATTAGGCTGCGCACTCTCTATGTACGCGCCGATATGCCGCTTTATAAAAAAGTCGAGTCCGGAGAATTTGTTCTGCTTACCGACGATCAGGTGGTGCAGGAGATAAAATTATTTCTGGAAAATTTAGAAGGCATCCAAAGCACCGTCGTGAGTGACCATATTCTAAACCTTTTAGAAGAAGTTCAAGGCCAACTTCCGACTGCTAAAGAAAAAATGCTTAATCTTATCGATCAATATCTTGCCTTACCCGCTGAGGAGCGTTTAGCTTTTCGACTCGGCCGGCGCTTAGGTTACTATCGTCTTCTGGCCGACTTACAGGATCAAAATATGCGTGCTCGGCTGGCGCCGATGATCAAAGAAATCCAGAAAGCCGCGGATCCGCAAGCAGCCGAAAAAGAAATTTACCGCTTGATGGAAAATTATATTTAAAGACCATCATTAAAAAAGGAGAAAAATGGCCCCGAATTTAACTTTACTAACTGACCTCTACCAACTAACCATGGTGGGCGGGTATTTCCTTTTGGGTAAATCTAAACAATTAGCCAATTTTGATTATTTTTTCCGCCGCATTCCCGAAAATGGCGGATTCTGTGTGGCCGCTGGCTTGGAGCAGCTTATTGATTATATCCAGAATATCCATTTTACCCAGGAAGATTTGGACTATTTAGCCAGCCTTAACCTATTTCCTCCGCCGGTGCTGGAATATTTCCAAAACTTACGTTTCACGGGCGATCTTTATGCCGTTCCCGAAGGTACTTTAGTTTTTCCCCACGAACCGATCGTGCGGGTAACGGCCCCTTTACCCGAAGCTCAATTTATTGAAACTGCTTTGTTGAATATTCTCAATTTTCAAACCTTAATCGCCACCAAAGCTGCCCGGATATGCTTAGCCGCCAACGGCGATCCCGTAATTGAATTCGGGGTGCGCCGCGCTCATGGACCAGATGGGGGATTGAGCGCTTCCCGGGCGGCCTTCATCGGCGGAGCCCGGGCTACCTCTAACGTACTAGCCGGAAAAGTATATGGTCTTCCCGTCCGGGGAACTGTAGCCCACAGTTGGATTGAATCATTCCCCAGCGAATTAGAAGCTTTTCGGGCCTACGCCCAAATCTACCCGCAAAATGTTATTCTCTTAGTAGATACTTATGACACTTTGCGGAGCGGAGTCCCCAATGCCATCCAAGTGGGTCGAGAACTTAAAGAAAAAAAAACAGGAGAACTACTGGGCATCCGTTTGGACAGCGGCGATTTGACTTTCCTCAGTCGCGAGGCCAGGCGCATGCTTGATGAAGCCGGCTTTGAACGGGCGCGAATTCTTGCTTCCAGCGATTTAGATGAATGGTTAATTGATTCGATTAAAAAACAGGGGGCCGAAATTGAACTTTGGGGCGTGGGTACCCGGATGGTGACTTCTTACTCTTGGCCGGCTTTAGGCGGAGTTTACAAACTTTCGGCTATCTGGGAAAACGGCGAACTCTGCCCTAAAATTAAGGTCTCGGATGACCCAGAAAAAACTACCAATCCCGGAGTAAAAAAGGTCATTCGCTTTTATGATGAAAAAAATTTCATGCGGGGGGACGTCCTATTTTTTGCCGATGAGCAGCCGCCGGCCGATACCCCTATCAAAGCTTTCCATCCTATGCTGGCTCATATTTTTAAAACCTACCCACCTCATTTTGAACGGGAAGAAATTCTGGTACCCATCTTCAAAGAAGGTAAATTAGTTTATGAAAAGCCCAGTTTAGGGGAAATTCAAAAGCGCACTTTATATAACCTCCAGCGTCTGCGCCCAGAATACAAGCGCTTGTACAACCCCCACATTTACCATGTCAGCTTGAGCGAAACACTTTTCCAGCAAAAGCAGGAGTTAATTAAGGCTGCTATCCAAGGGGGCTAAAAATACCGCGAAATATTAGAGGGGGGAAATTTTTAGGACGCCGCTGCGGGCCTGCGCTTTCTCTATCCGCACTAAAATCTCATCCCCCGGAACAAATTCTCTCCCAGGAACTAAAGGCATTTCCACTTCTAAAAGGAAATCATTGATGTGCACCAAATATTTATTAGCTAAACGGTCCAAGACCACGGCGGTAAAAGTAGCCCCAATTTTTTTCTCTAAGAAACGATAAATCCAATACCTCTCGGTCAACTCTTCCACTAAATTTACGCGGGAAAGAACGGGGCTAACGCGCGTAATTATCTCTTGCAATTCTTCTTCTTTAAACACGGCCTCTCCCCGAATTGCCCTTAAAATTTGCACCTCCATTAACAGGTCGTAAAAGCGCCGAATTGGAGAAGTTAGGGTCAGATAAGCTTCGGTGCCTAACCCAGCATGCCGCTGGGGACGTGTACTGATTTCCACGCGGTTCATGAGGCGACGTAAGCGATAGGCCTGCAGAGGGTCGAATTTATCTAAGGCGGGCATCTTCTCCCGGGGCTCATTTTGTCCCCGGAATACGGCCGGAATCCCTTTCTCTTTTAAAAAGCAAGCGGCCAAGGTATTAGCTAAAATCATAAACTCGGAAACTATCTTCTGCGCTGGACTTTCCCGTTCTCTTTTGGAAATAAAAATTTCTTTCTCGCGGCTGATACGGATGATTCTCTCTGGGCGCGGGATAAAGAAAGCACCCGCTTCCAAGCGTTTTTGCCAAAGTTTTTGCGCTAAACGCTTCAAGATGACTAAATTCTCTTCTTCCTCTTCTAAGAGGTGATCAGCAGATTCGTAAGATAATCTTTGTTCCACTTGAATTACACTGGGGACAATTTGGTAATCCAGAATCCGCCCCTCTTCATCCAGTTTAATCAAAAAACTCAAAGCCCGCCTTTTCTCCCCCACGATCAAGCTACAGGTGCTCTCGGAAAGGATGGGGGGAATCATAGAAATTCTTTGATCGGGAAGATAAATAGAAGTTGCCCGGAACATGGCCTCTTGGAATATTTCCTGGTGGCCATTGAGGTAAGTAGCTACATCAGTGATATGCACCCCCACTTGATATGCCGTTCCCATCTTCTCTAAACTCAGCGCATCGTCTATGTCGCGCGTATATTCGCTATCAATCGTGAAAGGATGCAGAAAAGTTAAATCGCGATCTTGCGGGCGGAGGTTCTCCGCCTTGGCTTCCCCCAATATTTTTTCCGCCTCGGCTAAAACCTGCGGGGGAAATTCCTGCGGAATTTGGTAACGATAAAGAAATAAATTCTCATCTTCTTTCCACTCGCCCAATTTGACTAAGATTTCCCAAGCGCCTTCAGGAAAAGCTATTTGGGCCTGCTGGCATATGGTTTTCCCTTTTTCATAATTATTAGCTTCTGTTCCCCAAATTGCTATTTCTTTCAAAAGGGCGATGATCTCTTCTTTATGGACGGGAGGCGCAACCTCTTCCTGCCTCCATACTTTGGCTAACCAAGAACTGGCTTCTTGAATCTCTTGTTCTTTTTGCGCCTCCTTTTCTCTTTGTTGCCAAATCTGTTCTACTTGTTCTGGGGAACGAGGTTCATAAAGGTCACCTTTTTGCTTAAAATAGACCCGATCTTCGGCTAAGGCCCGAAAGAGAGCCAGCTCTTGTTCCATAGATTGCGGGGGGTGGAAAGTTAGCTCTACCAGCTCCCGCAGACTGAACTCTCTTCCTTCATTATTGACCAACTCCCAAAGCTCTCTTATACATAAAGAATTTTGTAGGGCGGTTACCCGTTGGGTAAGATCCTTTAGCTCTTGCACAATCAGGTCGCGGTGCAGATTAACTTTTAAAAGGCGGCAGGAAATATAGGCCAGCCGATTCTCACCTAAGGTAACTTCTTTATTTTCTTCGGTAAGCAGATAGCACTTGTCTGTTTTTACTTCTAAGCATACGGCACAAATAACTTTTTTTTGCTCGAAGAAAGCTACCACTCGGCCGACTTCCATTAATATCCATTTCCTCTCTATTTTGGCCCGGAAAAGTGGCCAGGGAAAGCGCCAGTTCTGTTCTCTCCGGCAGGGTTAGGATATTTTATACCCTATTTTGCGCAATAAATCTTTGCGCCAGCGAATGTCCCTCTCGCCCTCGACTCCTTTGGGTGGGAAACCATCAATCACTCCTAATATTCCTCGACCCAGCTCCGATTCTGCGACGATAACTTCCACCGGATTAGCCGTGGCGCAAAAAAGGGAGCATACTTCCGGACAATTCTTTATGGCATTTAGGACATTGATCGGATAAGCTTCACGGAGCAGAAGGTAAAAAGTATGTCCGGCGGCTACCGCTTGGGCATTTTGGGTAGCTACTTTCTTTAACTCCTCATCGTTTCCTTCTACGCGAATCAAACAAGCCCCCGAGGCTTCACAAAAGGCTATGCCAAATCGGCATTTAGGCAGGGAACTAACCATAATTTCATAGAGGTCTTCCACGGTTTTTATGAAATGGGTCTGTCCCACAATAATATTTGCTCCTTCCGGAATGATTAATTTTACACTTTTAATCTCCATAGCTTCACCTTTCCTCCGCCCTATTATATTTAAGGCAGTCTCTTAAAAAACAAAAATTTTTTTCTTCTCTGCTTATTTTCCAGTTATTAAACCTGTAAACTACCGATTAAGGCTTTCAAGTTTGGTATTTGCTGTTCCTGCAAATAGGTCTTTATACCCTCTACAATCTTTATACTAATTCCCGGATCCACGAAGTGGGCCGATCCTACTTGGACGGCCGAAGCCCCCGCGATAATGTATTCTAAGGCATCGGCCGCGGAAGCAATGCCCCCCACGCCCACAATTGGAATGCGCACGCTTTTGGCCACTTGCCAGACCATGCGCACACCAATTGGTTTAATGGCCGGGCCGGAAAGACCTCCGGTAATATTGCCTAAGAGCGGGGTGCGCGTCTGAATATCGATGGCCATCCCGAATACCGTGTTTATCAAGGAAAGGGCATCAGCCCCCGCCTCTGCGGCAGCCAGCGCAATCTTTTGGATATCGGTAACATTAGGAGAAAGCTTAACCATCAAGAAAAGAGGAGTAGCGCGCCGAATTTTGGAAACAACTCGATAAACCACTCTTGGTTCATTGGCAAAAATAACTCCTCCCGCTTCTACATTGGGACAAGAAATGTTTATTTCTAAACCACTTATACCTCCGGCGTCCGTGAGGCGGGAAGCTAATTCTACATATTCTTGGACTTTGCTGCCAAAAATATTAACTAGAACGGCGCAGGGCGCTTTTCTTAGAAAAGGGAGCTTTTGTTTAAGAAAATTTTGCAGACCTATATTTTCCAGGCCAATGGCGTTAAGGAGGCCGCAGGGAGTTTCAGCCAGGCGCGGTGGTTTATTTCCCAAGCGCGGCTCGAGAGAAAGCCCTTTGGTAATGAACCCGCCCAATCTTTTCAGCGGCACAAGGTCAGCATATTCTTCTCCATATCCAAAAGTACCCGAAGCGGCCAGCACTGGGTTCTTCAGCTTCAAGGGACCTAATTCTATACTTAAGATAGAATCTTCGGCAGAAATTTCTTTAGACGCCGGCATGTCCTTCACTCCCAAATTATCGTGGCGGCCAAGAAAACCGGTCCTTCTTGGCAGACGCGAGCATAGCGGAAAGGAAGAGGAGTATTTACGGCCCATCCGGCCTCTTGGTCAAACAAAGTTTCTTCACTCTCGCGCTCTTCGTCTGGGGCAGATTTTTTTAGAAATTCTTTTTCGGCATGCTCTAGTCGCACTTTGACGGCGCACCCCAAACAGGCCCCCAGGCCGCAAGCCATACAGGATTCTAAGAGCACTTGACAGGGAATATCGAACTGGTCAGCAATCTGGGCCACTTTAGCTAACATACCCCAAGGGCCGCAAGCGTAAATTACCGTACCCTCATTCCGACCCGTCATCAACTCCCTCTCTAATAAATCAGTGACTAAACCAGTCCTCCCCCAACTGCCATCTTCCGTAATAATCTGCGGCTCTAATCTCATCCTTTTTAATTCCCGCCACCCCAAAATTTCAGCCCGGCTTTTTCCCCCCATCAAAACCAAAACTTCCAGGTTTTCCGCGGTCAATCTTCGTTCTTTCTTGTCCCGCTGCATCTTCTCCGCCCAAGCTATTAGGGGAGCAAGGCCAATTCCTCCGCCAACCAAAATTGCCTTCTTTAAATTTTCGGCCAGCCAAAATCCTCTCCCCAGAGGACCTAAAAGATCCACCTTCTCGCCCACGCTTAAGCGACTCATTAAGTGCGTACCCCGACCTCTGACCTGATACCAAATCTCAATCAACCCATGATCCTTTTTGTTTTTCTTCTTCTGATCTGGAGGCAAGATGCGGGCTAAACTAAAAGGTCTCCTTAAATAGGGGTCTCTTGCTTCAGCTACCCGCAGCATGACAAATTGTCCTGGTTGAGCTACGCGGGCTATTTCAGGAGAGAGTAAACGCAAATTAAAATATTTTTCCCCTAAGCGCGCATGGTGGACAATTTTAGCTTTTACTTCTCTTATTTTTCTCTTCATAACCAAACTAAAGAAGGAGCTACTTCTAAGTGCAAACCCATCACTAAAGCGTCCTCGCCCGTGTCCGTATAATAGCGGCGCCTAATCCCCCACGGCTGAAACTGAAATTTCTTGTAGAGTCCAATGGCTGGGTAATTTGAACGCCTTACTTCTAAGGTAAAATGCCGTCCTCCCTTTTGCCAGCCATAAGCCAATCCATGTTGTAATAAACTTGAACCGATTCCCTGCTGCCGCTTTTGCGGATGAACCGCAATGTTCAGGATATGTACTTCCGGTATTATTAGCCAGCAGCAAAAATAGCCTATTACTTTGGGCGGGGAGATTTCTTGGGCCACAAAGGCTTTCCCCAGAGGCAGTTGTAGTTCTCTTTTGAAAAGTTCGCGCGACCAAGGGCTAGGAAAAGATACTCGTTCAATGGCCATTACTTCATCTAAATCCTTTTCGGCCATCTCCCGAATAAAAAAGGATTTTCTTTCGGCAACTTCTTTTTCCAAAATCAAACCTTTTTCTGGAGAATTTCGCTGGCTAAATTAATATTTCTTTGCCCTGCTTCTTTAGCCAAGAAAGCCAATTCATTTAGGCTTTTACCCTCGCGGCAATTAAAAATTTTGATGAGCATAGGTAGATTCAAACCGGTAAGTACTTCCACGCGCCCTTCTTCCAAAAAAGCTAAACTCATATTAGAAGGCGTCCCGCCAAACATATCTGTTAAAATGAGCACCCCTTTTCCGGTATCCACACTCTTGATGGCGGTGGCAATCTCCCGGCGCAATTCTTCTACTTCTTTTTTAGTATCAATTGATACCACGGCCACATTACTGAATTTCCCGCAGATTAACTCTGCCGAGCGGAGAAACTCTTCCCCTAAATTTGGGTGCGTAACTAATATTACTCCCACCATAAAATAACCATCTCCCTTCTCCCCCATAGCTCCGTACTTAATATACTACTTCCAAATCTCGATGCCTTTTGCGCACTGGAAAACGAGCAGAAAAAACCTCCACCATTTTCTCCGCTATAGCCACCGACCGGTGTCTTCCCCCCGTACAGCCAATGGCCACCGTAAGATAAGGTTTGCCCTCTTTTTCATAAAAAGGAAATAGATATTCTAAGAATTGTTGCAAGTTATTTAAGAATTCTCTGGTCTCTTCAAACTGAAAGAGATAATCTTTAATGCGGGCATCAGTACCGGATAAATCCTGCAGCCCTTCTTCAAAGAAGGGGTTAGGCAAAAAACGGACGTCGATTACTAGGTCTGCTTCGGGAGGAATCCCCCGGCTATAACCAAAAGAAAGGAAGGTAATATTCATCCTCCTTCCCCCCACCTTGCTACCAAAAATTTCTCTGATGGCCCTCTGCAATTGATGAACATTATAAGTAGAAGTATCGATAACTATGGTGGCTCTGGCCCGCAGACCGTCAAGCATCGTTCTTTCTTTGCGGATGCCCTCGGTAATGTTTCCCCCCTCGGCCAGGGGATGAGCTCGCCGCGTTTGACTGTATCGTTTGACCAGAACTTCGTCTGTGGCTTCCAAGAAAAGTATTTCTAAATCCAAATTCTGCGCCTGCAACCAATCGAAAAACTGGGGATAAGTTTTCACAAATTCCTTTTCCCGTAAATCCATCACTAAGGCAATCTTCCCATAATCTCTTAGCGAGGTGGATCTCAATTCAAATAGTTGAGGCAGAAGAGCAATGGGCAGGTTATCTATACAAAAAAAACCCATATCCTCCAGAACGCGGCTCACGGTGCTCTTTCCCGAGCCGGATAGACCAGTAATGATAACTAATTTAAGGCTCCCCCAATCTTTATTTTCCATAAGCCCCACGTTTTGGAGATTTCTCTTCGGCCCACATTCCCAACACCCTTAAATATAAGCGACACCTTGAAAAGAAGCAAGTGGCTGGACCAGTAATCAAAAAAGAAGGGAAGCAGCCCTTAGGCAGATTTGTCTTCCTCAGCAAAAAGGGTATAAATTTCCTCCGCGGAATTCACCTCCAGCAGCCGTTTCCGAAAAAGGTGGTCCTTCATTAAGCGCGAAATTTTGGCCAGAGCTTGTAGGTGAATACCCGCGGAATTTTCGGGAGCGACCAACAGAAAAAATAAATGCGTCGGTTTTCCGTCTAAGGCATCGAAATTTGTTCCCGCCAGGCTACGGCCAAAGGAGGCCAGCAACCGGTCCACTTCGTTAGTCTTCCCATGAGGAATAGCCACGCCATCACCTATGCCCGTACTCCCCAGACTTTCTCTCTCCAATAATATTTCTAACAGATGATCCTCATTGATTTGCTTTTCGACTTTGGTAATGGCGCGGACTAGCTCGCGCAACACTCCTTCTTTGGTGGTAGAACTCAAATCCGGAATAATCATCCGTTTATCCAAAATATCGACGATTCTCATGGCCTCAATCAACCTGGGGTTCTAATAAACCATAATTCCCATCTTTCAAGCGATAAATAATGCTTAAACTTTTGGAATCGGTATTGGTGAATATCAAGAAATCTTTTTGCGAAAGATCTAATTGCAAAGCTGCTTCTTCTACGGACATGGGTTTAGCCATAAGCTTTTTAGTCTTGATTAAGCGCGTCTCCCCCCCCTCGGTAAAACTATCTGGAGCATAGACGTTTATCCGCCAGCTCATTTCTGGGAAATGCGCCGCGTTTGTTTTATGCCTTTTAATCTTATCTTTATATTTTAAAATTTGGCGCTCTAACTTCTCGGTCACTCTATCTATCGCCACAAACATGTCCTCTGTTTCTTCTTGAGCGTTAATGGTCAAGCGGTTAGCCACTAAAGTCACTTCAGCTATGTGGCGATGTTTTTCTACAGCCAAGACCGCGTTTACTTCTATAGGAAAATCAAAATATTTTTTTAGCTTTGAAAGTTTTTCTTGTAAATATTCCCGCAGCGCCTCTCGGGATTCAATATTTCGAAAAGTAACTGCCAGCTGCATGAGTTCTCCCTCCGTTGGTTATAAATATGCCCCGCTTACCCGGCATCTATTTTTATTTTTTCTGGCTTCACCCACCTCCTTTCCCGCTTCTTTTCATCTATTTAAAACTTGCTTTCTTCTGGTCGAAGGAAGGAAGCCGAGCATCTCGCGATATTTCGTGACCGTGCGGCGAGCTATAATAATGCCCTCCTTCTTGAGCAATTCCACTATCTCTTGATCACTGTATGGTCTTTGCGGATCTTCCTTAGTGAGTATTTCCCGAATTTTTTCTTTGACACTTTCGGAAGCAATATTCTCTCCCCGTGAAGTATTGATGCTGGTATTGAAAAAGTATTTGAGCTCGAAAATCCCTTGGGGCGTATGCACGTATTTATTGGAAGTCACCCGGCTAATCGTAGACTCATGCATATTCACATCCATAGCTACATCTTTCAAAACCATTGGTTTTAAGTAAGCCACTCCCCGATCCAAAAAATCACGTTGAAACCGGACGATTGATTTAGTTACGCGGTAAATAGTTCTTTGCCTTTGGTGAATTGATTTAATCAACCACAGGGCGGAGCGGATCTTTTCATTAATATAATCTTTAGCTTCGCCATCATATTGAGCTTGGTCGCGCAGTATATCCCGATAATAAGGGTTAATGCGCAACTTAGGCAAACCATCTTCGTTCAAAACGACTACGTAATCTTCACCTATCTTATAAACGTACACATCCGGAATTACATACTGAATGTTCTCCTCGCTGTAGGCCCTTCCTGGTCGGGGATCAAGCACGCTGATTAACTTACTGGCTTGGACTACTTCCTCCCAAGATATTCCTAATCCCTTGGCAATAGCTTGGTAATTTTTCCGCCCCAATTGGTCTAAATAATTTTCAATTATCTTGATTACAATTGGATGGCCACCGTAAATCTGTTGTGCCTGAATAAGTAAACATTCCCGCAAATCCCTGGCCGCCACCCCGGGAGGATCAAAGGCCTGAATTTTCTTTAGGACCGCTTCCATCTTGGCCAAAGGGAATCCACTTTGCGCCGCAATCTCCTCTAAGGGATACTGGAGAAACCCATCTTCATTAAGATTACCTATGATCAAGGTGCCTATGATACATTCTTCCTCGTCAAAATTGCTCAAGCGTAATTGCCAAAGGAGGTGCTCTGCTAAAGTAGGTTTTTTGGTCAGAAAATTTTCAAAAGAAGGACGTTCTTCATCTTCTTTTAAAGAAGAAGGGAAAAATCTTTCTCCATCCCAAGTAATGGGCGGAAGCTCTTCTTCTTCCTCCCCCGGCCCAGATTCTGGAGGCGACAAAGACTCAAAACTTGTTTCCAAAGGTTCGCTTTCAGCTGCCGGTGAAGTAACCTCTTCTAAGAAGGGGTTTTCTTCCTGTTCTTGGCGAACTAAATCGATCAATTCCATCCGCGAAAGTTGCAGCAGCTTGATAGCTTGCTGCAGCTGCGGCGTCATTATTGGTTGTTGTACTAATTTTAGATTTTGGCGAATCTCTAATGCCATATCTGCTCTTTATTGGGCCAAAGTTGTTCCCTCTCTGGGTAACTAAAATTTAAACTTCTCCCCCAGATAAATTTCCCGCGCTATCTTGCTTTGAGCAATTTCTTCAGGGGTTCCCTTCTCTAAGATCCTTCCCTCGTTAAGAATATAGGCCTGATCACATACTCCCAACGTCTCGCGCACGTTGTGGTCGGAGATAACTACCCCTATTCCTTTGGACTTCAAATGCCTAATGATATTTTGAATATCTCCCAAGGCTAAGGGATCAATTCCGGCAAAAGGTTCATCTAAGAGAATAAAAAGAGGAGATATAATTAATGAACGGGCAATCTCTACCCGTCTCCTTTCCCCGCCCGAAAGGGAATAGGCTTTGCGTTTAGCCAATGGAGCGATCCGTAACTCCTGCAAGAGGGTTTGGAGCCTTTCTTCTTTTTCCGCCCGGGATAAGTCTAAGGATTCCAAAATTATCCACAGATTCTCCTCGACCGTGAGCTTGCGAAAAACAGATGGCTCCTGCGGCAGATAGGTAACTCCTTTCCGCGCGCGCCAGTACATGGGGGCGGTGGTTATCTCCTCCGGGCCCAGGAAAACTTGTCCCCCATCGGGTTTAATCAGGCCTACAATAAGATAAAAAGTAGTTGTTTTGCCTGCTCCATTAGGCCCTAAAAGGCCGACTACTTCCCCGGCCCTAAATTCTAGGTCCAGATCGGCTACGGCCCATTTACCATTATATTTTTTTTTCAACCCCTTGGTTATTAATATAGGGTTAGAATTCAAGGTTTTTCTTTGCCCTCCAATTGAGCTCCTTTGGGGTAAAAGATCACTTCTACCCGCCGCTCTGGACCACTTTCCACCAGACTCTTATCCTCCTGCAAATAAACAGTAATCTTTTCTCCGCTAAGCATATCTTTACCCTGCCAGACTTTGGGCTGCCCCGTGAGAATAATCTTTTGTTCTTGATGGTAAAATACTGCTTTCTGACTAGTGGCCAAACGATTACCTTGATAGATGCGCACATTTCCCATAGCCACAATTTCTTTTATTTCGTGGCCTTCTTCTTTTTTGGTATAGTACACCCGGGCTGTATCAGCTTGAATAGTCATCTCTCCTTGACGGGCCAGCACATTCCCCTTAAAAGTAATTATCTGATTTTTATTGTCAACTTCCAAAGTCTGGGCATTCACCCGTAGCGGCTGTTCCCCAGTTCCTATTTCTTTTTTCTCCCCTTTTTCTAAAGGTAAAGTTTTTTTCTCTTCACCCCCACTTGCATTAACCAAGAAAAATAGCATTAATAAAAGGGAAAAATAAATTTCGCAGCGGCGCAAGTTCTACCTCTCTTATAAATTAATCTTGCTCCCCTTTATAACTTTATCGGCAAACACGGTGCTAACTTGATTTAATATTTTTACCCGTTGGCGATCTATATCAACAATCATCCCCTGGCCCTCTACCCGCCACCTTGGTCCCTCCATCTCCACCAAATCCGCCGTAACTAGTTCTTTCTTCTCGGCCAAGTATTTTATGCTGGGCGAGCGTAGATGATAACCATCGGTGGAGTCAATCCTGACCCCGCCGAATACTTCGATAATTTTAGTTTTTATGTTGAACTTTCCTTTTACTCCTGTCAATGTATAAGCAACTTCATTTTGGCCAAAAAAAGTGGCTTTAACTTTTTCACAAACGACTATTCCTTCTTCTTGGAAATAGCCCACGGAAAAAGCTTCCAGTTCCCATTCCTTTACCCCTTCGCGAGTCTCTGTATATTTAACCTTTTTAAGCTCCAGGTCAGCCGTGGTCGAAGAAAGGTTAGGTTTTCCCTGCTCCTCCAGAGGCTTAAGCATATACCAAATCCTAGCCCCTAAAAATGTTAAGCTCACGATGGCCGTGATGATCACTAAAAGAGTAATTTTTTTGCGCATTATTTCCCTGAGCCCTTTTATTAACGGAAACATTCTACCACTCCTGAGGAGGACTGTAAAGGCTATTTTTGCCTGGGGAGAACTCCCTCCCCGATAGGCCAGAGGCAGCCCTTTCACCTCATGGCAGCCCAATGCTCCAGGGAGAGGGTGGAGAAAAAATAATCTTTACAGCCAATAAATTTTCTCCTTTTAGTGGGGGATTACCCTGGGAAAGGCGAAGAGCCGGAAGTAAAATGGGCAATCATTGAGAGGGTTATGTGGCTTTGACTAATCGATCAATCTCTACTAATTCCTTTAACAAAGATGGTAACTCCCTCAAAGAGAGAGAATTGGGACCATCGCACAAGGCTTTTTCGGGCTGGGGATGAACTTCCATGAACAAACCATCTACGCCCAAGGCCACCGCCGCCCGAGCTAAAAAAGGAATAAATTCGCGCTGCCCCCCCGAAGAACCAGTTAAAGCTCCGGGAAGTTGTAAACTGTGAGTTACGTCAAACACCACCGGGTAACCCAATTGGCGCATGATTACTAAAGAACGCATATCTACGACGAGGTTATGATAACCGAAAGAAGTTCCCCTTTCGGTCAGGAGCAAGGAGTTATTCCCGCACGCTTCTATCTTTTCGATAATATAGCGCATATCCCCAGGAGCTAAGAATTGCCCTTTTTTTACATTAACAGCCTTACCACTTCTGGCTACTGCTTGGACCAAATCAGTCTGACGGCAGAGAAAAGCAGGAATCTGGAGCACGTCTAAAATCTGGGCCGCCGGCTTTACTTCTTCTACGCTATGCACATCGGAAAGTACAGGAATACCCAAATCTTCCTTTATGCGCCCCAGGATTTCCAAGCCTTTAACCAGACCTGGCCCCCGGAAAGATTGTCCACTGGTGCGGTTGGCTTTATCGTAAGATGATTTAAATATGAATGGTACCTGAAAAGAGTTCGTCAGCTGCTTAAGATATTCTGCTGTATCCGCACATAGCTCGGCAGATTCAATTACACAAGGTCCGGCAATTAAAGCCAAAGGTCGGCGGCCACCGATGATAACAGGTCCAATAATTACCTCTTTTACGGCGAGCCAATAACTATTACTCATCTTCCTTTTTTCCTTTTTCTTCTCTTTTCTTTCAAAGCGGCATGAATGAATTCCCGAAATAAGGGATGGGGGGCATGGGGCCTTGATTTTAATTCCGGATGAAACTGGCAGCCTAAAAACCAAGGATGATCTTTAAGTTCCAAAATTTCCACTAATTTTTCATCCGGAGAAAGACCACTAAAAACTACTCCATTTTGAGCTAAAATTTCGCGGTATTCATTATTGACTTCGTAACGATGGCGATGACGCTCCGAAATTTGTTTTTCCTGGTAAGCTTGAAAAGCTAAAGTCCCTTCTTTCAGAACGGCTGGGTAGGCACCCAGACGCATCGTTCCTCCTTTGTTGACTACCTGTTCCTGTTCGGGCATGAGCGCAATTACCGGATGGGGAGTATGCCTATTGAATTCACTGCTATTTGCCCCCTCCAAACCGCATACATGGCGGGCAATCTCTATTACTGCTACTTGCATACCTAAGCATATACCCAAAAAAGGAATTTGCTTCTCCCGCGCATACCTTACCGCCATAATCTTTCCTTCAATTCCTCTTTCTCCGAATCCCCCGGGGACTAAAATTCCGTCTACGCCCTGTAAAAATTTTTCCGGCCCTTCCTTGGCCAAAGCTTCCGAATCAACATAGCGCATATTCACCCGACACCGATTGGCTATGCCGCCATGGGTCAAAGCTTCGTTGAGGCTCTTATATGAATCCTTCAAGTTTACATATTTCCCTACGATGGCGATTTCTACGCTTCCTCTGGGGTTTTTAATTATCTGCACTATTTCCTGCCATTTTTCTAAACGTGGAGACCTTGTCCAGATGTTCAAAAGTTCCACGATTTTATCGTCCAATCCCTCCTGATGGAAAAGAAGAGGAACTTCATAAATGGATTCCACATCTTTGGCAGTAATCACCGCATCTTTCTCCACGTTACAAAAAAGAGCTATTTTGGCTTTGATCTCTGGAGGCAAAAATTGGTCTGTGCGGCAAATAAGAATGTCCGGCTGAATGCCAATTTCCCGCAGTTTCATTACGCTATGCTGGGTTGGTTTTGTTTTCAGTTCTTCTGAAGTCTTGATGTAAGGTACTAACGTGAGATGAATGTAAAGCGTATTTTCTCTGCCCAGGTCAGATTTGAGTTGCCGAATTGCTTCTAAGAAAGGAAGACTCTCAATATCGCCCACGGTACCGCCAATCTCGATAATAGCTACATCGGCATCATTGGAGATCGCCAGGATATTCTGCTTTATCTCATCAGTAATGTGGGGAATAACTTGGACGGTAGCTCCTAAATAATCTCCCCTTCTTTCTTTGGTAATCACAGAGTAATATACCCGTCCCGTAGTAAAATTATGGCGGCGGGTAAGGACCGCCGAAGTGTACCGCTCATAATGGCCTAAATCGAGATCAGTCTCTGCCCCATCATCCAGTACGAAAACTTCTCCATGCTGAAAAGGATTCATCGTTCCGGGGTCCACATTAATATAGGGGTCCAATTTTTGCAGCGTGACCTTCAGCCCCCTTGATTCTAAGAGGGCGCCGATTGAGGCGGCCGTAAGTCCCTTACCTAATGAAGAAAGAACACCTCCGGTAATAAAAATAAATTTTGTTCTCCCTAATGGGCTCCTTGGCCCAGCTTTTTGGCCCAAACTTTTTTCGGCAAACATTTTTTCCCCAATCTTTTAAAATAATCTTTCCTGCCGGGAGGTAGGAGGAGACTTTTTTAAATGTTCACAAGCTAAAGTGGTAATCCGCCGACCGCGCGGGGTGCGGTCTAAAAACCCTTCCTGGATTAAATAAGGCTCGTAGACATCTTCGATAGTCTCTTTATCTTCATTCACCGCTACGGCTAAAGTATCTAATCCTACTGGGCCACCATTAAATTTCTCTAAAATAGTCAACAGAATTTTTCTGTCCATTTTATCTAAACCACGTTCATCAACCTCTAGCATCTTTAAGGCCTCATCGGCTACTTGCTGATCAATCCGGCCCTGAGCGCGAACCTGCGCATAGTCTCGTACTCGCCTAAGCAATCGGTTAGCCACCCGCGGCGTTCCCCGCGACCTCTTGGCTATCTCCTCCGCCCCAGAAATATCCAAGGTTATACTCAGCAACCGGGCGGAACGTAAAAGAATTTGGGTAAGCTCTTGGGGGGAGTAAAAATCTAAACGAAAATTTATTCCAAAACGATCCCGCAAAGGAAAGGTTAATAAACCGGCCCGGGTCGTTGCTCCAATTAAAGTAAACGGAGGGATGGGAAATTTTATGGAACGGGCGCCGGGACCTTGGCCGATCAAAATATCAATTTGAAAATCTTCCATCGCTGGATAAAGGATCTCTTCCACAATATGATTTAATCTATGGATTTCATCAATGAACAATATATCGTGCTCTTTTAAATTGCTCAAAATAGCGGCTAAATCACCAGGACGCTCAATTACTGGCCCCGAGGTAGCTTTCAAATTTACGCGCAGTTCAGCCGCGATAATATGGGCCAAGGTAGTTTTGCCCAATCCCGGCGGACCACAGAAGAGGACGTGATCCAGAGCCTCACCCCGGTTGCGCGCTGCTTCAATATAAACGCGCAAGCTCTTTTTCAAATCTTCTTGGCCGATGTACTCCGCCAAGCTCTTAGGGCGTAGATTGATTTCATAACGTAAGTCTTCTTCGGTCACCTCCGGATGCAATTCATGCTTATCTGCCGGATCCCGCAGGGCCGGATGGGCATTTTCCTCGGTAGGAATCCGGCGAAATTTACTACTCATAATTGCCTACCTTTGGATAAGATTTGCAAACTGTCCTTTAAAACTTCTTCCAATTTTTTTTCTTCTTTACCCGCCAGGACTTTTTTGACGGCTTGTTCCGCCTCGTTTTTCTTATAACCTAAATTGATTAAGGCGGAGACCACATCTTCCATTATCTGATCAGGCACTCGATTACGGCCGGGGAGAGGCGGGGGGTGTAATTCTAGTTTAGCTACTTTTTCCCGTAAGTCCAAAACCATCCTTTCAGCCATTTTCCGTCCTACTCCCGGTATAGAAATTAGACGATTTAAGTCTCCCATACTCAAAGACTTCAGCAGGACCGAAGCGGAAATTCCCGAAAGAATATTTAAGGCTAATTTGGGGCCAATACCGGAAACGCTAAGCAAAATTTGAAATAGTTCCCTTTCCAGCAAGGTAGAAAAACCAAAAAGCTGGAGCGCATCTTCGCGGACATGAGTATAAGTGTAAATGCGCACGGGCTGATCAATTTCCGGAAGGTCATAAAAAGTGTGTAGCGATATAAAAACTTGAAAACCTAACCCATTAGTCTCGATGATGGCTGACCCTGGAGTTTTCTCGATTAGTTGCCCGCTTATTTGCGCAATCATTCTCTACCTCGGAATTTTTCCTGGGCCTTTGATTTTGGCGAATTTTGGACCATATTTATTTTTTCCGCAGGGATTTCAACAAATTTTTATAAGGTAAGGTGTGCGCCAAACATAAAGCTACAGCCAAAGCATCGGCCGCATCGGCCTTCAAGGCCGAGGAAATATTTAAAAGCGCGCAGACCATTTTTTGCACCTGCTCCTTACCGGCTCTTCCATAACCTACAACCGCTTGCTTTATCTCCAATGGGCTCAGTTCAAAAACATCAATCATAGCCTCCGCCGCGGCTAAGATAGCTACCCCCCTGGCTTCTCCTAAAAGCATCGCACTCTTTACATTTTTGGCGAAGAAAGGTCTCTCTACAGCCATATAATCTGGTTTGTACTTCTTGATTTGTTGGACGAGGCCGGAGTAAATTTGGTGCAGACGTTGGGGAAATGGCGCGTTACTCGGCGGACAGATGACTCCACTACCGCAATGTTGTAGCCCTCCTCGCTCATTTATTTCGATTACTCCAAAACCAGTTGTAATTAAACCCGGGTCTATACCCATAATGTATATCTTAGACTTAGCTAATTTCGTTGCTGGGGGGCGCGAATAACTGAGCGAATTATCAAGCACTTAGCCGCTCCATCTCTTCATCGGGAATGTCAAAATTGGCATACACATGTTGGACATCGTCCGAATCTTCCAGACTCTCCATCAGTTTTAGCATCTGCTGGGCTTCTTTTCCGGTGAGCCGAACAGTAGTTTGGGGAATCATGCTAATTTCCGCATAAGCGGGCACTAATTGGGCTTCTTCTAATTTCTTTTTTACCTTTTCGAAATCACTGGGCGCCGTAAGTACTTCATACTCCTTTTCCGTTTCGCGCACATCTAAAGCTCCTGCTTCTAAAGCTACGTCCATCAACTTTTCTTCATCTACCTTACCTTTTTCAAAAGCAATCAAGCCCTTCTTTTCAAACATCCAAGAAACACAACCAGCCTCGCCCAAATTTCCAGCATGCTTGGCAAAAATGTGGCGAATATCTGCTACGGTACGCTTGCGATTATCGGAGAGAATTTCTACTAAAACGGCCACTCCCCCTGGACCATAGCCTTCAAACGTAGCCTCCTCATAGGCCACGCCCGGAAGCTCACCGGTGCCTTTTTTAATGGCTCGTTCAATATTCTCCTTGGGCATGTTTTCAGCTTTGGCGGCTTGAATGGCGGCGCGTAGTCGCGGATTGCCGTTAGGATCTCCGCCGCCCATGCGGGCAGCCACGGTTATTTCTCTGATCAATTTAGTAAAAATCTTGCCGCGTCGGGCATCTTCTTTGCTTTTCTTATGCTTAATCGTACTCCATTTGGAATGCCCTGACATATTTTCCCTCCCTCTTGGACTGCTATTTTTGATTTACTTATACCACAAGAAATCGACCTTTGCCAAATTAAAAAAAAAGCCCTTCTTTTCGATGAAAAGAAGGGCTTTTTAAAAAATTTTTTCGGCAGCGTCCTACTCTTCCACCCCGTTGCCAGGGCAGTACCATCGGCGCTGGAGGGCTTAACTTCTGTGTTCGGAATGGGAACAGGTGTTGCCCCTCCGCTATCACCACCGAAAAAAGTTAAAATTAACAATTTCAAATTTGCAGCTTAAGTACAACAGAACAGAGCTTATGGTCAAGCCTCACGACCCATTAGTACCAGTAAGCTCAACCCGTTACCGGGCTTACACCTCTGGCCTATCAACCTTGTAGTCTACAAGGGGTCTTTAGCTCCGGTGTCGCCACCGAAGAGGGATATCTAATCTTGAGGTTGGCTTCCCGCTTAGATGCTTTCAGCGGTTATCCATTCCGAACATAGCTACCCAGCGCTGCTCCTGGCGGAACAACTGGTACACTAGAGGTTCGTCCATCCCGGTCCTCTCGTACTAGGGACAGCTCCTCGCAGATATCCTGCGCCCACGACAGATAGGGACCGAACTGTCTCACGACGTTCTAAACCCAGCTCACGTACCGCTTTAATCGGCGAACAGCCGAACCCTTGGGACCTACTTCAGCCCCAGGATGCGATGAGCCGACATCGAGGTGCCAAACCCTCCCGTCGATGTGGACTCTTGGGGGAGATAAGCCTGTTATCCCCGGAGTACCTTTTGTCCGTTGAGCGACGGCCCTTCCATACGGGACCGCCGGATCACTAAGCCCTGCTTTCGCACCTGCTCGACTTGTAAGTCTCACAGTTAAGCTCCCTTATGCCTTTACACTCTACGGCTGGTTTCCAATCAGCCTGAGGGAACCTTCGTGCGCCTCCGTTACCTTTTGGGAGGCGACCGCCCCAGTCAAACTACCCGCCAGACAGTGTCCTCCGACCGGATTCACGGCCGCGAGTTAGAACTCCAGCATCACCAGGGTGGTATTTCAACGACGGCTCCACCCCACCTGGCGGCAGGGTTTCACAG
>CAZAGD010000207.1:0-27968 GCA_964484485.1 uncultured Syntrophaceae bacterium | reverse complement strand
CAAGATCACCCAAAATCATCCCCATCTCCTGATCTATAAGGAAGCTCGGAAAAAGCTACTTCTCTTTTCTTCCGCCTGAGTACCTTTTTATCCAAAACCATAACATACAAATCCTGACTCCGACAGTCGAAAGGAAAAGTGTTCCTAAAAATCTTCTCTGAAAAACTCTTTACAAGTTTTTTATACTTTCTCATCCATTTTTTTCTGACAAAGTCAGATCCACCTCTGGCAGAAATACCCTCTTTATCCCAATATCCCCCCTAATTATCTTTAAAATGAACTTCATCCCCAGAATCCAAATATTTGATTACGGATTATGGTCCAGATTCTTCTTGATCATAATTTAACCCTCATGTTAAATTAAATCTTATAAAAAATTTTTGAGAAATTATGGTGGTCCATGGGTAGAATAATTATTAAGCAAGAGCGCTGCAAATCTTGTGGGCTTTGCCTATTGGCTTGTCCCAAAAAATTAATTAAGCTAAGCGAAAAAATGAATGAGCAAGGAGTTTATCCGGTGGAATTTTCAGATAGTCGGAACGGGGAATGCACAGGTTGTGCTCTTTGCGCGGAAGTATGTCCGGATGTGGTTATTGAAGTTTGGAGGTAGCTTTAGGTGGAAAAGAGGCTTTTTATCAGAGGAAATGAAGCATTATGTCGCGGGGCGATCAAAGCAGGGTGCCGCTATTATTTCGGTTATCCGATTACCCCGCAAAATGATATCCCTGAATTTTTCTCCAAAAATTTGCCCAAAGTTGAAGGTTGTTTCATTCAGGCCGAGAGCGAAATATCCTCCATAAACATGCTTTTGGGAGCAGCGGCGGCGGGAGCCAGAGCCATGACTTCTTCCGCCAGCCCGGGAATTTCTTTAATGCAAGAAGGGATTTCCTATATGGCCGGGAGCGAGCTTCCGGGAGTGATCGTCAATATAATGCGCAGTGGTCCAGGATTGGGCGGAA
Source organism: uncultured Syntrophaceae bacterium (assembly GCA_964484485.1). GTDB lineage: Bacteria > Desulfobacterota > SM23-61 > SM23-61 > SM23-61 > CAZAGD01. Next base: position 27,009 of record CAZAGD010000207.1, on the reverse strand, counting down.
TTTCGGCCTCCCAGGGTGATTACTTTCAAGCCACGCGGGGAGGAGGCCATGGAGATTACCGGACGATAGTTTTGGCGCCTCATTCTGTGCAGGAAATGCATGATTTAGCAATTTTAGCCTTTGACTTAGCCGATAAATACCGAAATCCAGTAATAATTCTGGCCGATGCGGTTTTAGGCCAGATGCAAGAAAGCATGGTGGAACGCCCTCTCCTACCGATGTCTTTACCGACTAAAGATTGGATTTTAACCGGAGCTTCCGGAAGAAAACCGCGGTTGATTAAATCTCTTTATTTAAAAGAAGGAGAGATGGAGCGGCACAATTGGAAGCTCTTTGCTAAATACCAGCAGATGAAGAAAGAAGAAGTACGTTGGGAAACCCAACTGATTGAAGACGCTGAACTTATCATAGTGGCTTTTGGTACGGCAGCGCGGGTTTCTAAATCAGCCATCCGGATAGCCCGCACAGCCGGAATGAAGGTAGGACTTTTACGGCCAATCACGCTTTTCCCTTTTCCGGAAGAGGCCTTAGCCAAGATAGCGCAGGCAGGCAAGAAATTCTTGACGGTAGAAATGAACACCGGACAAATGGTCGAAGACGTTCGCCTGGCGGTGGGTAGGCCAGGAGAAGTTTTTTTCTACGGCCATCCTCCAGGTTCTCCGCCAGTTCCCGAAGAGATTTGGGAAGAAATAAAAAAAGTTTATTGAGGAGATTCTATGAAGCAAGTATTTCGTCGTCCGGCAAGCTTGTTAGATGTACCTTTTCATTTTTGTGCGGGATGCCACCACGGGCTTATTCACCGCTTAGTGGCCGAAGCTATAGATCATTTTGAGCTGCGGGAAAAGACCATCGGCGTTGCCGGCGTAGGTTGTGCGGTGTTTATCTATGAATATTTCGATATCGATGTCCTGGAAGCCCCGCATGGCCGAGCACCGGCTGTGGCCACTGGCTTGAAGAGGGTTCTTCCGGAGCGCATCATCTTTACTTATCAAGGCGACGGTGATTTGGCTTCCATTGGCATGTCGGAAATTATGCATACGGCTAATCGCGGAGAGAATATTACGGTGATATTTGTAAATAACACCGTTTACGGAATGACCGGCGGACAAATGGCGCCGACTACTCTGTTAGGACAGGAAACCACCACTTCTCCTTATGGGCGAGATTTACAACAGGCGGGCTACCCTTTCCGGATGGCCGAATTAATAGCCAGCTTAGGGGGAGCATCCTATTCCGCTCGGGTGGCGGTGCATAATGCGGCCCACGTGCTCAAAGCGAAAAAAATCGTTCGCCAGGCTTTTGAGATGCAGATCAAAGGAAAGGGCTTTTCCTTTGTGGAATTTCTTTCCGCCTGCCCTACGAACTGGGGAATGAAACCCCAACAAGCGTTAGCGCGTATTGAAAATGAGCTTATCCCTTTTTTCCCTTTAGGTATTTTCAAAGAATCGAGAGAATAAATCCTGTTCAGCTCAGGATGGGGAGTGACTTTTTATGTATCAAGAAATTATTATGGCTGGGGTAGGCGGCCAAGGAGTCATGGTCATTGGCAATCTATTGGCTCAGGCGGCCTTCCTCGAGAATTTCCAGGTAACTTACCTTCCTTTATATGGCGTGGAGAAAAGAGGAGGCCACGCGGAGTGCACAGTGGTGATTGCTGAGGAAGAGATTAGGTCGCCCATTGTGTGGGCGCCGCAGTCAGCAATTATAATGAGCAAGTCGGCGCTAATGAAGTACGAAAAGAGAATCAAGCCTGAAGGTCTGCTCATGCTCAATAGTTGTTTGATTGATCCCCAAGAAGTGGCTCGGGCCGATTTAGAAATTTTGGCCGTGCCCGCTTTAGAAATAGCCCAAAATCTTGGCCAGGAACGTTTGGCAAATATGATCCTCATCGGAGCTTTTGTGGAAAAGACTAAGGTAGTCAGTATGGAAAATCTGCTTTCCGCTTTACCTTTAATTTTTGAAGAACGTTATCGCAGCTTCCTTCCTTTAAATGAAACAGCTATCCGCCATGGGGCGGAGTTTGCTAAAAATTATTTAAGGCAATGAGGGCCTAGAAGATGATGGTCAAAAATGAAAAGGTGGCGGATCTGCGCGAGCATATTCGCAAATGTGCTCAGTCTCATTTAGCTCCTGATAAAAAAACCTGGCCGACCATTACTTTAGCTGATCGCGATCGGATAGCCGGACTTTTCGGTTTACCGAAGAGAGTGGTGGAAATTGCTGCCCTGGAAGCGGGGGTTGTTCCGCTGCGTTATCTTCGGAATATAGGTTCTTTGGGGGTTAAGGGGCAATTACGATTGCTGCAAGCCAAAGTCCTCATCTTGGGCACAGGAGGATTGGGAGGAACAGTGGCCCTGCTTCTGGCTCGTTTGGGCTTGGGCGCTTTGATCATCGCTGACGGAGATTTTTTTAGCGAGGACAATCTAAATCGCCAAGCCCTGGCCGCTGAAAACAATGTGGGAGAAAAGAAAGTGCAAGTCGCCCTAAAAGAATTGGCCAAGATCAATGGGGCCACTGAGGTAGTAGCTCATGCCGGGTTTGTGCGGGAAAAGGAATTAAATTCCTTGATCAAAGGAGTAGATGTGGCTATCGATGCTCTGGATAATTTGCCCAGCAGATTTCTTTTGGAAAAAGTCTGTCGTCAGGAAAAAGTTCCACTGGTCCACGGCGCTGTCGCCGGGTTCAGCGGCCAGATCATGGTTATCTATCCCGAAGATCTTGGTTTGCAGATCATTTACGGCGACCCCCAAAATGCCCCTGAGCAGGGTATTGAGGTAGAATTAGGAAACTTACCTGGTATCGTCTCAGCGGTAGCCTCCTTACAGGTCCAAGAAGCAGTAAAGATTATAACTGGCTTGGGTCAACCTTTGCGCAATCGCCTCTTTTTCTTAGATTCCTTTACCGCTACGGCGGAAGTGATTTCTTTAAGATAATCTCTTGGGCTAAAAGCTGAATTAGAAATAATCAGATGATTAGCCACCAAATATTTTACTTAATTGAGGAGGAAAAATGACGGCAAAGAAGTCTGGTCGCCCAGCCGTTCCTGCTGCGCCCGTTTGTCCTGAGCCCTTAACGCCCAAGAAGCCCCAATCAGAATTAGAAGAAGAAAAAGAAATCCAAGAGCGCCTGCAGAAAATTTTAAACAGCCCTAGTTATTGCCGGGCCGATTGTGATTTTGCCCTTTTGCAGAGGGAAGAACTCCGCGGAGCAAGGTTACAACTGGAGTTTTTAAAACCCGACCTTATTTTCGACGATAATGGTGTTTTAGCGACTATTGTTGTATTTGGGGGAACGCGTATTGTGGAAAAAGCTAAAGCTAAGCAAAAATTGGCCCAACTCCAGGAATTGATCAAGAAGCATCCCCGGGATAAATCTTTAAAACAGCAACTGGCTATAGCCAAGCGCATATTGGCCAAAAGCCATTATTATGATGTGGCCAGGGAATTTGGACGCCTGGTGGGGCAAGCAGGGGCTGGAATTTGTGATAACCGGTTGGTCATCATTACCGGCGGCGGGCCGGGCTTGATGGAAGCAGCCAACAGAGGGGCTTATGAAGTAGGAGCAAAATCCGCAGGCTTAAACATATTCCTGCCGCGGGAGCAAGTTCCTAATCCCTATATCACGCCAGAATTATGCTTCCAATTTAGGTATTTTGGATTGCGCAAAATGCACTTCATGATGCGGGCCAAAGCTTTTGTAGCTTTCCCTGGAGGTTATGGAACTCTGGATGAGCTTTTCGAAGCTTTATGCTTGATTCAAACTGGAAAAATTAAACCCCTCCCGGTTATCTTAGTGGGCAAGAGGTACTGGCGGCGGGTTTTTGATGCTGATTTTATGGTGGCCGAGGGGACGATCGATCCGCAAGACAGAAATCTTTTTCATTTTGCCGAAACGGCCGAAGAGGTTTGGAATTATATTCGCCAATGGTATGAACAAAGGGGGGCATCTTTATTTCCTTGAAAGTATTTGATTTGCATCTCCATACCAGTTTTTATTCGAGCTGTTCTTTAATAGATCCAGAGGAATTAGTAAGAAAAGCCGCTGAATTAAATTTAGATGGTTTAGCCCTTACCGAGCATGGTCTCCGTTGGCCGGACGATAAGTTTGATCGTTTACAGAGAGTTGCTGATCCTTTAGGATTAATATTGCTGCGCGGCCAAGAAATATCTACCTATTCATCGATAAATGGACCGGAGGGAGAATTTTTAGTTTTTGGTATAAAGCGGAGCATAACCGCCGACCTTTCCGCCCAAGAGTTAGTGAAGAGGGTCCATGGAGAAGGGGGTATCTTAATAGCCGCTCACCCATTTAAATTGTCTCGTTTAGGCAGAAAAAAGTACTATGGAGCTGGAGAACGTATTTATGAATTAGAGCTCGATGCCTTAGAACTCTATCACCCTGACCATGGTGAGGAGGCTTTGCTAAAAGTCCAGCAGGCGATGGCCAAACTTGGTCTCCCCGGGACGGGGAGTAGTGATGCCCACCAAATACATGAAGTAGGTCTCTGTGTGACCATCTTCGAAAAGCCTATCTTTAGTGAAGCAGACCTTGTCCGGGAAATTCGCGCTGGCCGCATCCAGGCCAAAGATAATCGGAAAGTGGGCTAATGAGCAAGCGTCCTTTGATTTTCTACGGATGGTTTATTGTGCTGATTATTGTGGTCAGCATGATGCTTATCTATGGCATTCGCCATTCCTTCTCGGTCTTCTTTTCGCGCATCTTGGCCGAATTTGGCTGGAGTCGGGGTGATACGGCCATGATGTTTTCTTTAAACGTATTTATCTATGGTATTTTTGCTCCCTTGGCTGGCTCCGTGGCCGAACATGGAAAACCCAAAATAATAATGCCTTTGGGGATCAGTATTCTTGGTCTGGCCACCGCGGGTTGTGCGTTAGCGCAAAAATTATGGCATTTTTATCTCCTCTTTGGATTTCTAATGCCCATAGGAAGTGCGTTAAGCGGTTGGCCCATTATGGCTCCTGCTTTGATAAATTGGTTTAGGCAAAGAAGAGGTTTAGTTTTAGGACTTGGACAGATGGGCGGGGGGCTAAGCTTTCTTTACAGCCTTTTGGTAGAAATCTTGATTTCATCCTTGGGCTGGCGCAATGCGTTTTTGATGTTGGCCTTGATTTTAGCAGTCTTTTTATTTCCTTTATATTTATTTTTTTTTCACTATCGCCCCGAAGAAAAAGGGTTGCCGGCTTATGGAGAGGAAATTTCTTTTCAGAAAGAATCTGCTGCGAAGGCCGGGATTGACCAAACCTATATTCCGCCGGAGAGCAGATTAATAGAAGTTTTAAGAAGCAGCCGCCTCTGGCTTTTGGTTTTATCTTACGCCCTTTTCTGGGGAATTGGTTGTTATCTGGTCCTGGCCCATCAGGTCCGCTTCATGCAGGACATCGGTTATAGCAGTTTTTTTAGCGCCTCTATCTTCGCTCTTCTGGGCAGCACTTTAGTAATTGGCCAACTTACCGGATTTTTATCCGATATTTTGGGCAGGGAAAAGGCCGTAGCCTTAGCTTCTTTATGCTCGATAGCGGGCCTCGGCGCTCTTATTTCTGTCCGGGATACCTCCCAGTCTTGGCTGCTTTATTTATTTGCAGTTTGTTTTGGGTATGGCATAGGTCTTTATTCGCCAACTCTTTTCGCCTCTACGGCCGATATATTTCCCGGAAGGCATTATGGAGTTGCTGCTGGACTTTTGCTGATGGGTATGGGCTTAGGTGGAATTATTGGTCCTTGGTTGGGTGGGTACCTTTTTGATTTGTTTGGCCATTATTTGATCTCCTTTCTCCTCTGCATGGCCTGCCTAGGAGGCGCCACCGTCTGTTTGTGGTTTGCGGCCCCGCGTTTGGGCCCCTTCCAAAAGGCTAGCCAATAATATTTTTAAATACTTGGGCATTTTTGCCGATATACATTTTAAATTGAGGGTCTTTGCTCATTTAATCCTTAATCAAGTTTCCTTCTATCTTGCGGGGAGATGTAAAAGGAGGGAGACATAAACAATTTAGGCATTTCGATATGCTATGCCTCAGAGGAGAAAGGAGTGGATATGAGAACTAATAAAGGTTTGGCCAACCAGGTGGAAAAATGGCTGGGGGTAATTCCCGGAATTGGTACTTATCGAAAGAGAGAAAATCTAAGAGAGACCGATCATAATTTACGTACATATATATTCGCCCAACTCCAGGAAATAAAAGCAGCTTTAGAAAAGGTTATTTTGGATTTATCTTGGCAAAAAAAACTGGATAGACTTCCGAAGATCAATGCGGCTGTTTCCCAATTACAAAAATTGGCTGATTTTATTAAGTTCGCTAATTATGGATATACGGGCATATTTGATTTGGAGAAAATTCGCCAGGACGAGCTCAAAAGAATTTATGAATTTGATCTTAGCCTGGTGGAAGATGTCAAGGGAATGCAGACGCTGATGGAGGAATTACAAAAGGATGATACGGGGGATAGATTATTAGAAAAGGTTAATGATCTGCTGAATTTTTTGGGGGCGTTGGATAAGAAAATTCGGCAGCGTAATTATTTATTAGGTCAATATGGTTAAAAATAATTTTAAGCGAAGAACTTCACATAATTTGTAGAGAAAGAAAAAGTAGCAAAAAAAGATAACTACGACTGATAATTTGTTATATTAGGTCACATACTGTGATCATAATACCAGGAGGTTCTCATGGGACAATTTTGGGAAGTCATAGAATGGTTTGATGAATCTGGCCGAGAGATGGTACACCGCATTCCTGAGTCTGGATCAGCGGAAATAAAATTCGGAGCCCAACTTATAGTCCGGGAAAATCAAGCCGCCGTTTTCTTCCGCGATGGCAAAGGGTACGATGTACTTGGGCCGGGGCGACATACACTTTCTACTCTAAATTTGCCCTTATTAACAAAAGTTCTCAGCCTACCTTTTGGTTTTAAAAGCCCTTTCCGCGTAGAAATTCTTTTTATCAATTTGAAAGTTTTCACCCATCTGAAATGGGGTACACAAGAACCCGTGGCCTTCAAAGATGAAGAATTAGGAGTAATTCGGCTGCGCGCCTTTGGCAATTATACTACCCGCATTGTGCAGCCGCTTCTTTTTGTAAATACCTTAGTAGGCACGCAAGGAATCTTTTCCACCGAAGATATTGCCAATTACCTGCGGGATGTGATTGTCTCCCGCTTGAATGATTTATTGGGGGAGGCTTTAAAAAGCATTTTTCATCTGCCGGCTCAATATACAGAAATAGGCATTGCCCTGAAAGCTATTGTGCAAGAAGACTTTCAAAAATATGGCCTGGAGCTGGTGGATTTATTTATTAATAATATAACTCCTCCAGATGATGTGCAGCGCATGATCGATGAGCGCAGTGGTTTGGAGGCGGTGGGAGATCTTGATGCCTTTTTGAAATATAAGGCAGCTAAGGCTATGGGCGATGCCGCTAAAGGAGAAGGCGGAGCAGCAGCTATGTCGGGAATGGGTTTGGGCATGGGTGCGGGAGTAGGTATGATTCTTCCCGGCATGCTCTTAAAAAACATGGAAGAAGGGAGTAAAACAACCCCCAGCCGCAAAAAGATCACTTGTCCCAAATGTTTTGCTAAGATTCCTTTAGAGGCGCGCTTTTGCCCCTCCTGCGGACATCAAATTTTGAAATTAAACAAGTGTCTGCAATGCGGGAAGGATCTCCCTTTGGAAGCTAACTTTTGTATGGTTTGTGGAGCAAAGGTAGAAAAGAAGGAACGTTTTTGCTCTAAGTGTGGGGCTAAGGCGTTAACCGAAGCTGTATATTGCAACCAATGTGGTGAAAAATTGTAAGCCCCAATCGCGGCCAATGAACATTTAAGCCTGAATGGCGATGATCAATTTGGAATCCTTTTCTGAATCTCCAGTCAAAATAAGAACTAACTGCCCGCAGTGCGGTGGCGAAATAAATTTTTTAGAGGATCGGCAAGTCGTCCAATGCCCTTATTGTAATTCTTCTCTTTTAATCGGGGGGAGAGATGGCCTAATGCGCTATTTCCTTCCCGCCCAAATTACCGCTCCCGAAGATATTCAAAGAGTTATAAGTGATTCAGGCCAAGGCCATCGATGTAATTTAGCGCCTTTAGAAGAAAATTTTCTTTTTTATGCCCCCTATTGGCGGATGCAGGCCAATGTTTACAGGTGGATTTTTGGCCAAAAGCCCATGAAAGGGGAATCTCCAGGCCCCGGATTTGCGCAGCCCATGGAGAAGATAAAGATTTTACTTACGCGCCTTATGGATCATACTATTCCCGGATATAGCGATGTTCATCTAGGTCTATTTAATTTAGGCGTGCGCCCGCAGGCCCTTCCCCTCCAGCCTCTAAATCAAGACCAGCTTAAGAAAGGAATAAGGTTGTTTCCTTTAGATATTCCTTTAGATAAAGTTAAAGCTGAAGCCGGTCGTTATGCTAATCTATTTTTTGAAGCGGAAGATATCCAAACCGATGTTTTGCTGCAACAGAGCATAGGAGAAAAATTTTCGATAATCTATTCCCCCTTTTGGTTTTGCCGGGGAAATAAAGAATCCCATAAGTTTTTTCTTATTGATGCCTTAGGAAAGAAAATAATTTCCATGAGCGATGATGGGCAGACGATTATCAATAAACTTAGGGAAAAAGAAAATCCTACTGCCTTAGGATTTAGTGAGCTTATTTTTCTGCCTCTACGTTGTCCCAATTGTGGCTGGCCCTTTCCTTTTAGACCATTTAGTCTTCTTCATTTTTGCGAAGTATGCCGACGCTTGTGGGCCGAAAAAAAAGGAGTGTGGAGGGAAGTGAGCTATCAAGTATTTCCACCATCATCAGAAAATTTTAGAAAAGAATTTTTCTGGGTGCCTTTTTGGCGCTGGCGCGTGCGGATTATGGTAGGTAAAGAATGCTTAGAAAATATGGCGGATTTTTACCGGTTCGCTCCTCCACCCCGGGCGTTTAATCAACAGCAGGAAAAGAAAAAACCTATATTTTTTTATATTCCGGCTATAAAATTTCGCGATCCTAAACAAATTTTGAGTATAGCGAGTCGGATGACCTACTTCCAGCCCCAAATCAATTCTATTTCCTTCCCCGATGGTTATCGCCCCACAACCATAGGGGGAAGCTTAATGGTGGAAGATGCTAAGGACTTGGGCATCGCCATTTTGGGTTATATGATTCCGGCAGCGAGTCGGCAGGCGAGGAATTGGCTGAAGAATTGCCAGCTGGAAATGACCGAGCCAGAGCTTTTCTATTTTCCTTTTCAGAAAACTGACCTCTTTTTAAAAGAATCGTCTTCGGGGTTGGCTTTCCAATACCGCTCTCTTCCTGAAGATTTACCGGTTTCCGCGCCTCTTTAGAAAAGGATGGAGTAGCCCTTCTTTTCTAAAAGGGGAATCGGGGAGATTATCTGACCTCTCCATCGCTTGGGCAGCTTTTTTAGCTGACCTTCGAACACATTTAAAATTCCATCCTAATTGAATGGGGAGGGAAAGAGGTTCCTCTTACCGCCGAGACTCACGTAGCGGTGAAAGTTAAGACTGTTAGACGGTGCGCTTTTTAGAAATTGACAATTTTCATTATTCCCTTATACTTAAATATGTAAAAATTGCGGGGAGTGAGGAAAAATGAAGAAAATTGTTTTAATAATAACGATCGGTATTTTGTTAATATATTCATTTTCTTTAAAAGCTTTAGAAGCCAAGGTAAAAACCCGTATTATTACTCCTGGGGATTTTTTCCCGGAGTTTTCTTTTCCTATGACTTTAAGTAAACAAGATGAAGATTATCTTGGGTTCCCGCAAAAGTTTTTGGGTTGGGGGAAAAAGGATACCTTCTCTTTGAAGGATATTAAAGGGGATTTGATTGTTCTGGAATATTTAAATAAATATTGTTTTTCGTGCCAATTACAAGCTCCGATAATGAATCAGGTATTTAACAAAGTAACGAGCGATATTCGCCTGAAAGATAAGGTAAAATTCCTTGGCGTGGGGGCAGGAAATAATCAGCGTGAGGTAGAATCTTTTCGGCAGGAAAAGAAAGTTGCTTTCCCGATCGTCCCCGACCCCAAATTTTTAGCTTATGAAGCTATAGGCGATCCAGGTGCTACTCCTTTTACTCTTTTCATTCGCAAAACGGAAGCTGGTTTGATCGTCGCCCAGGTTAAAGTTGGTTTGACCAAGGAGCCCGAAAAAATTTTGCATGAAATAGATCAGGCTTTGCAGACGGATTGGAATGTGCTGCTTAAACAAAAGAAGGATACGGGACTTGAGCAGGCCAAAGAGAAGAAGTTATTTTTGCCCTATACAGAAAGCGAGATCTTAAAAAAGGCCCAAGAAGCTATGCTCCATGCAGAATGGAAAGTGCTCAAGGTTACTAAAATAGACCTGGCCGATGGAGAAGGATTATTTTTGGGCGAGATTGAGCAAGGAAGAAAGAAATTTTACTTATTTGCCAAGTTAGTAAGCCGAGCCCCCACATGCGATATTTGCCATGCCACCCATTTTATCTTCACCTTCAATGAACAAGGGATGATCCTTAATTTTCTACCCCTGCAAGTAACTAAAAAGAATAATCTACCTTGGGATGAAAAAGAGATAGAACAAATGAAGAAAAGGTTAGTCGGAAGATCCATTCTGCAGCCCGTAGATTTTGATCCTCAGGTAGATACCGTTTCCTCAGCCACGATGACCGCAGCTCTAATTGTGGATAGCATAAATAAGGCAAAAAGTATTTATGAAGGGCTAAAAAATAAAGGCTATATCAAGTAAGGTAAATCAGTGGCCTCGACATGGCGAAAGAAATTAGATATAATTGATTTTACATAACGGCGGAAGTGGATAGGGCACTGGTGGCCCTCCTGGACTTCAAATCCAGTGCGGGGCGCTGAGCGGCGTCCCGGGTGGGTTCGATTCCCATGCACTTCCGCCAATATTTTTTTAATCTCCTTCTGAGCTTGAGGTTTTGAAACTTTAATATACAAATGGAAAGTTTTGACCCGCAGGATTAAAATCCCGATACTTCTTGTCTCTCTAATTTTTGTCGAATCTACTTGAAGCGCTGAACTATTTAAGGAAAGGAGAAGAGGTGAAGTCTGCTCTTGACTTTTTTAGTTTTATCAACTTTTAGCATGCTATTTTGCGCCTTAGGCGAACTGTTTAGTTCACTATCTGGTCACATGTTTGAATCAAATATGAGGAGATAGAACCTTTTCATTCTTGGCAAATTTGTTTCCATGAGTCTTAGTTAAATTCATTGATAAAATTGAGCCAAGAGCAGACTTGACTACTTTTCTGAAGACATGCCCATACCATAAACGTAGGGCAAAGGTTTATCCGTGCCTGTTGTGGCGAGCCATAAAGCCCCACCTTACCATTTAAATAGTTATTACTCGGAGCAATTAAATATTTACACTTATCCCCCTCACCTTCTCCCCGTGGTCGGGTGTCAGTATGACAGTGTCGGAACGACAATCGTACCGATTCGTTCCGACTCTTATCGACTCTCCCCATGCTTGAGGAGAGGGTTAGGGTGAGGGGCTAAGAACGGCAGATGTCATTTATTTAATGCTCCCATTAATAAAACCTGATCTGGCAAAAGAGGAGTGACGGCATAGTCAAGGTTGGCCTTGATTAAAATTGACTAAGGTCAATAAATACTTTATGATTATATTTTCATATATACATTAACGATCAGCTTTGGCTAAAGAGATGTTGATATAAATTTAAATTTTAATGGCATGGGAAAAGGGATAAAATATAATCAAGTAAGGAGGGTGTTATGCTCTTAAAAAGTTACCAAAAAAGAATTTTTCGTCCTGAGTGCAACCCGAGTTTTGAATCTTTACATTGTATTGCCCATTTAGACCAGGATATCAGTCCTGTTCTTCCCTATCTTAACGCAGTACTGGGAGGATATATTTACATTAAAGACCCGCCTTCGCTCACTCTGCGCGTACATGGCAAACTGATCGCTCTTTATAGTGATCGGATTGCTATCAATGCCCTTATAAATGCAGAGGAAGCAGACAAAATCTTAAGTTGGCTACAGAAAGAAATTAATGAAACCTGGGAGAAGCGCGATCAAATACAACCGAGTTATGAAAGCGCTCCTCAACCCCAGATCATGGAGATTCTAAAACATTTTAAAAATCTCCCGCGCTTAAAAAATTGCCAACGGGCTTGTGGACAAAGTAGCTGCAGCATATTAGCGGAATTGATTCTCGAAGGGGTTAAGGGCCCGGAGGATTGCCCGGTAATGCCTGAAGAATCGCGGAAAGAAATATGTGAATATCTTTCGGCTTTTACCCTTCCCGCCCAGGCTATTTAAAAAGACTTTTTAGTTTAAAATAAATTGTCAATGATCGGTTTAATCGGGCCACTTGTGATCGCTTTAAAGGAGCCACTTAAAAGTGGCCTAAAAGCATCTTTGGACAGCCTTTTCAATTAGCTTTTATCACCTCCTTTTTGGTTAATTTTTAGTTCATTTTTCTGGTTCAAAGAGCTTGTATTTTGGGCCTTTGAAACAGGTTGAGACTAGGAGAAGGGGTCAAGTCTGCTCTTGACTCTTTTTATTTTGTCAAATTTTAACAGGCTATTTTGCGCCTTAGGTGAACTGTTTAGTTCACTATCTGGTCACATGTTTGAATCAAATAAAGGGAAATAGAACTTTTTCATTCTTGGCAAATTTATTTTAATCCCAGGTGCATCCCTTGTTTTTCTAAAATTTTTTGCAGCTCAGAGACATCGAGTGTTCGAGGTGTCGCTTCTTGTTTTAAGGCCAGAGCCGCTGCGGCACCCGCGGCCTGTCCGGTTAATAAACATATGGGTATAAGACGCAGCAAACCCATCGCTTGTTCTGCAGCAGAGATGCATCTTCCAGCCACCAAGAGATTTTCGATATTTTGCGGAAGGAGACAACCATAGGGTAATCTCAATTCACTTAACTGCCAATCAGGTTTATTAAATGCTTTGACCACAGTATCTGCAAATTTTTTACTGGTAGCCTCCTCTAAAGTGGGTGAGGCAGTCCCGATAATATTTCTGGTTGCTCTTACACCTACCTGAGTTGAGGTTAACTCAATCCTGGACTTTTCAAATCCGGGAACTTTCCTTTTAAGGAAATTAGCCAATTTATAGACGTGTTCCCTGGTAATGATCTCGGCTTTGGTTAAATCCCAAGGGTCTAACCCGCTTAAACCCAGGAGATTTCCAGACCAAACATTAATCTCTCCCTCGCCAGGAAGGTCTTCGGCATAAACGCCCGGAGAACCGAATTCCGGCAGAATCCCTAAGGTAAAATCCAGCTCTCCTTTTTCTATCCCTTCTTTGACCACTTTTTTTATCCCGCTCCAATTTCCAAAACTCTCCATCACTTTACTGATATCAACCCCGACCATATTAAACATCATGGTCATGGGCTTCCTGGTTTCCCGGCAGGGTGCCCCAGCCAAAGCTGCAATATCCGCATCCCCGGTCGCGTCTACTACCAGACGAGCTAAAATAGCCTGCCTACCTGCCTTACTGTGGGTAACAACTCCTTTGATAACCTTTCCTTCTAAAAGCACATCCGTAATATAACTATGCAGAAGCAGGTTGACTTTCTGCTCTTGCAGCCATTTCATGAATTCATATTTGGCTATCTCGGGGTCGATGCCATGCATTTCTAAATAGGCCACCTCTGATCCTGATCTCCGGCAGGGCACATATGCTCCTTTCGCCTTTAACCGGAAAGCGAGTTCGATATTTATTCCATTATCTAAAGGGGGAACGGTGATCACGAGAGAGCCTGTGCATAAACCACCTAAGAAACCATATTTTTCCAAAAGCATTACTTGAACGCCGACTTTAGCCGCAGATATAGCCGCAGCAATCCCGGCCACGCCACCCCCGCAAACAAGCAAATCAACTTCAGCCACAACCGGTACTTTTCTTTCTGGCTCAATAATGTATTCCATCTCTTCCTCCTTATGGAAATGTTTTGCCTTAAGTTAAATATGATATTTCTCTTTATTTTATCTTCCGTCAAAGACAATAATTATGCGCAATGAGCAAATTTCCCTTCCATTTATTGTTGGAGTAATTAAATTTTTAAAATTATCTCCCTTAGGCCCCCTTGGTCTGCTCTGTCTGCTCTTATCGACTTTCCCCAATGAGACTGTGTCATAATTCGACATAAGAAATGAAATCAAATATAGCCATAGACAAACCCCTGCCCTATGGGCAGTTTATCAATTTATTAAGAATACAAAGCCACCTCAATTTGAGGACGCATTATTTGCTCATAATTATGCATGAATGATTGCTCCATGCTTGCCTCTGGCCCTTATGCTCAGTGTCGACACAGTCTTATAGCCTGAGAAGAAGGTTAAGGTGAAGTAGTTGCCAGGAGCTTTTTTAGGAGTCTTATTTTCTTAAAAAAAGGGAGCCTAAAGCTCCTATAAGGGATACGCAGGCGGCTAAAATAAAGGCCCAAGTAAATGTACCTGTCGTATCCTTGATCCATCCACCAACTAATGGGCCCAGAGCCTGGCCAATCCCGAAAAAGAGAGTGATAAAGCCCAGGCCAGCGGGTGCCAGATTTCTGCCTATCGCCTCACCAGAAGCGGCGGCCATGATGGTGGGGATGGAGAAAGCTGCTATACCGAAAATTCCTGCTGATAGGTAGTAACCTAAGTAGTCCTTCCAGAAAGCAAAAATGAGAAAAGAGAGCGTTAGCGTAAGATAAGCTATTAGGGATCCCATCCTTCGGCCAAGTACATCGGAAAGCCAGCCAAAGATGACGCCGCAGAAAATACTAAGTATACCGAGAAAAGCAAAGATTCTTCCCGCTGATACCGGCGGTAGCCCCATTTCTTTGGTGAGATAGGCCACAAAGAAGGTAAGGTAAATGACATAAGAAAAGCCAAACATAAAATAAACGCTGCCGAGTTTCCATAATTCTGATAAGACTACTACGCTTTTAAAGGCGGAGAAAAGAGTTACCTTTATTCCTTCTTTTTGATATTCCTCGCCTCCGTACATGAGTAATCCTTTTTCTCTGGGATTATCTCTTAAGAAGGCGTAGCAAACGAAAGCTAAGACAAATACGATAATGCCCAGAAAAAACCAAGCATATCGCCAACCATCTTGACCAAAAGCCGAGATTATAGGTGGAAGGATTATCCCGGATAAAAATAAGCCAGCCCCTATTCCTCCTGAAACTATACCCGTAGCCAGCCCTCTTTTTTTAGAGACAAACCAAGCAGCCGGTAGGGCCATTATGGGAACATAGCTGCCACCGTTTCCGGCTCCGGCGAGGAGTCGCATAAAAAAAGCAAATAAAAAAGAGTTAGCCAAGCCAGTAAGAAAAAGACTGACACCTATTACCAAAAGCGATAAAAAGACTACCTTCCTTATCCCAAAGCGGGTAGCTAAAAATCCTCCAATAATGGCTAAGGAAAGATAGCCGATAAAGTTTCCGGTAGCTATAGAGCCGAGCTGGGTATAACTAAGCAGCAAGCCATCTTTCATGGCCGGGAGGATAACAGAATAAGACAACCTACCGAACCCATGAGCCAAGATGGTAACTAAGGTTCCGGTTAAGGCTATTATCCAGGCGTAATGAAACATTTAATTTAAAGTGACTATATTTTCACTCACTCCAGTCTTTTGCGGAACCAGAGCGAGCTAAGTGTAAAAACTGTGCTGCCTAAAATGGCCAAGGCCAGCATTTGCGGCCAAAGGATATCGAAACCACTTCCTTTGAGGAATATGCCCCGAATAATAATTAAAAAATAGCGCAGCGGATTGGCATAGGTCAAGTATTGAACAACTTCCGGCATGTTGGAAATAGGAAAAACAAAACCCGAAAGCAAGATGGCGGGTACGAAGAAGAAAAACATGGTCATGAGTGCCTGTTGCTGGGTGCGGGAAATTGTAGAAATGAAGAGTCCGATGCCCAAGCTGCTTAGCAGATAGATGGTAGTTGCTCCTAAAAGCAAAAAGACCGATCCCCGAATAGGTACTTCAAACCAAAAGACACCTACAGCGGTGACCAAGAGAACGTCTATATAGCCGATCAAGGCAAAGGGAATAGTTTTCCCTAAGATAAGCTCCAAAGGACGGATTGGAGAAACAATCAGTTGTTCCATAGTACCCATTTCCCTTTCGCGCACTACAGACATACAAGTAAGGATAAGGGTGACTAACATGATTAAGAAAGCCATAATACCGGGTACATAAAAGTTGCGACTTTCCAAATTGGGATTGAAGAAGGCGCGAGATTGCACATCTATACCCCCGCGGACAAAAAAGGGCTTTTTAACTTCGGAAGGAATATCGGGGAATTTTTGAATCCTTTGGACTAAAATTTGGCGGGAATATTCAGCAACTATACGCTGAGCATAAGCCACGACTACCGAGGCTGTATTGGAGTCTGTTCCATCCACAATAATCTGAATAGTAGTTCCCTGGCGCTGGCGACTTTGCCGCGCAAAACCATGATTGATCTGTAAAGCAGCGCTTACCTCTCCGGTGTCGAGCCAACGTTTAATATCTGCAGGACGATTTGCCCAATGAGTCAGACGAAAATAACCGGAGGCAGCGAAGTTGACGATCATCTCCCGACTTTCCGGAGAGTTGTCCAAATCGTACACTGCTAAGGGAATATTGCGGATGTCCATATTAGCGGCATAACCAAAGACTAATAATTGGATAACCGGAGGCAAGAAAAGGATTAAACGCATCCGAGGATTACGGAAAGCTTGAATCAATTCTTTAAGCAGCATGACTTTCAACCTTGACCACATATAATCAGGCGATCTTCTTTTGGAATTTTTTGTAGGCCCAAAAACTCATGGCCGAGGCATAAATAAATAAGAAAAGGGCTTCCATCCCCAGGATTTCCATGCCGATTCCCTTGGCATATATACCTTTGAGGATGGCCACAAAATACCGCCCCGGTACCACATAAGTAATCCATTGAACAACCTGAGGCATGTTTGTTATAGGATAAATAAAGCCGGAAAGAATAAAAGTCGGCAAATAAGAGAGAATGATAGAAATTTGGCTGGCAAAAAGTTGATTCTTGGTAATTATGGAAACCAAGACGCCCTGGCAGATTGCTCCTAATAGAAAAATACTGGCCAGAGAGAAGAGAAGAAGACTACTTCCCCGCAGGGGGACACCAAAAAGGAATTTGCCCATGGCTACCGAAAGAAAAACATCAACCAGGCCAACGACGAAATATGGAATCAACTTTCCCAAAATTAACTCTTCTTTCTGGAGGGGAGTGGAAATTAGTTGCTCCATATTTCCTCGTTCCCATTCGCGGGCGACCGTCCCCGAAGTTAGGAGGGCGGCCAGGATAGCCATAATAATGGCAATCAAACCGGGTATAATAAAATTGCGTGATTCCAAATCAGGGTTAAACCAGATGCGAATCCGGGGTTCAATGGGTGGAGAGACTTTGCCCATGCCCAGGCTGTTCATTTTTTTATGGAGGAGTTCCTGGGAGTAAAGGAGAGCGATGGCCAGGGCATACCCTTGGGCGATAGTCGCCGTATTGGCATCTGTACCATCCAAAAGAACCTGCACCGTCGTTGGCCGATTCAGTTCCAAATCCCGGGAGAAATTGTCAGGAATCACCAAACCCATTAAAATTTGACCGTGATCCAGCATTCTTTGTAAATCTTTATAACTGGATACGGAAGCTTGATACTGGAAATACTTCGAGCTCAAAAAATAAGAAATGAAATCACGGCTCTGCGGTGATTGGTCAGCATCAAAAATGGCGGTAGGAATGCGATCCACATCCAGAGTCAGGGCGTATCCAAAAAGGAGAAGGAGGAGTACAGGAATAGTCAAGGCCAGCGCCAAACTCCGCGGATCACGGAGAATGTGGATAAATTCTTTACGGGCAATGGCCTGCAGGCGAATTAATTTCATTTTTTCCCCGAATCGTTCTTATTCTTGTCTTCAACCAGGGAAACGAAAACGTCTTCCAGAGATGGTTCAATTCTTTCTATCCTTTTGACAGATATACCTTTAGCGCCTAAAAATGCTGGTAAAATTGCGGAAAGGTCTTGGCCTTTTTCGACAATTAAATGTAAAGTATGGCCAAAGATGGCGACTTCATGGATAAGGGGAAGTTCAGTTATTTGAGCAGCCTCTTCTTTGAGGTAGCGCCAAGTGGCCACTAATTGATCTGTTTCTAACTCCCAGACCGCGGCCGGCATATGCAGCCTCTTTAATTCCGCGGGAGTTCCCAGAGCAATGATTCTTCCCTGATTAATTAAGGCCAGCCGGTCGCAATATTCGGCTTCGTCCATATAATGAGTGGTCACGAAAACAGTAACTCCTTTAGCCGCCATTTCGTAAATCAAATCCCAGAATTGGCGGCGCGAAAGGGGGTCAACTCCCGAAGTAGGTTCATCTAAGAAAAGAATAGATGGCTGATGGAAAATGGCACAACCCAAGGCTAAACGTTGTTTCCAGCCTACAGCCAAAGTCTGCGTCAGATGGTGCTGGCGCTCCTTTAATCCGGCCATTTGCAATACCCATTCCTTCCGCTCTTTTTTCAGAGCTTGAGGTAGCCGGTAAATACCCGCGTAAAAGTCGATATTCTCTTCTACCGTCAGGTCTTCATAAAGAGAGAATTTTTGAGACATGTAGCCGATGTTCTGTTTAATCATCTCTGTTTCTTTATAAATATCGAAGCCGCCCACTTTCCCCTTTCCCGAAGTAGGGGTAAGAATACCGCAGAGCATGCGGATAGTGGTTGATTTACCCGCTCCGTTAGGACCAAGGAAGCCAAATATTTCACCGGGAGGTACTTTTAAGGAAATATGATCGACGGCCGTAAAAGGGCCAAACTTCTTTACCAAGTCCTCGATTTCTACAGCCCAATTATTATGGTTAGACTTCACCATAAATTAATCAATCAGTATATCCTAATTCTTTAAAATCATCTTGCCCCTCTTCGTTCTTGGATAGTAGAGATGAAGACATCTTCCAAAGACGGGGCGACCCGGTTAATCGAAAAGACCTCAAACCCCGAATTTTTAAGGGCCCCTTCCAACCTTGGGGCTAATTTAATGCCATCTTCCAAGAGAACATGGATCTTGGTTCCATAGATCCAGGTCCGGCGCACTCCAGGTAAACTTAATAAAAAATCCCGGGCTTTCATCCGTGCTGAGCAATGTATTTCCCAGATTTCTTCTTTCAGGCGGCTTTTGACTTCTTCTGGTGTACCCAACAAGAGAAGATGCCCTTCATGAATCAGGCCGATCCGATGGCACCGTTCAGCTTCATCAAGGTAAGCTGTGGAAACGAAAACGGTTACACCTTGTTCCAGAAGGTCGGAAATTATCCGCCAGAAATCTTTGCGGGAAACGGGATCGACTCCGTTGGTGGGTTCATCCAAAAAAAGAACTTGGGGAGTATGGACTAAAGCGCAGACTAAGCCTAACTTTTGCTTCATGCCTCCAGAAAGATTTTGAGCCAGCCGATTTTGGAAAGGGGAAAGATTGCTGAAAGCAAGGAGTCTTTCTATGCGTGCCAGGCGCTCCTTTTTGGGGACGGCATAGAGATCGGCATAAAATTGAATATTCTCCATGACGGTTAAATCGCCATATAGGGCAAACCGCTGAGCCATATACCCAACTTTTTCTTTGATTACTTCGGCCTGGTGCGTAATGCAATGGCCTAAAACCCAGGCTTCGCCCTCCGTAGGAGACAGAATGCCGGTTAGAAGGCGCATGATCGTTGTTTTGCCGGCCCCATCAGGGCCGACTAGACCAAAAATTTCCCCCTGGCGGACGGATAAATTAAAACGATGGACGGCAGTTACTTCACCAAATTTTCTGGTTAAATTTTCGGTTTGAATCGCCCACATATTATTTAAAATATTGAGGACCAAGAACTGAGAAAAAATATTTTCGCTCTGGCGGAATTAATACTCAAAACTTTATTTTTTATTTTCTTCTAAATGGATCTGCGCCTCCGCCGGCATTCCTGGTTTCAGTTCAAATTGCGGATTGTCCAGACTGACTTTGATGCGGTAAACCAGTTTAACCCTTTCTTTAGCGGTTTGCACATTTTTCGGAGTGAACTCAGCCTCGGCAGATATAAAAATTATCTTACCTACGTATATTTTTCCTGGATAGCTGTCGGTAGTTACCGAAACTTTTTGTCCCAATTTCACCCGGCCTAAATCATTTTCGTTAATAAAGGCTTTCAACCAAGGTTTAGTGATATCTCCTAAAGTGACCACTGCGCTTCCCGGGACAACAAATTCTCCTACTTCGGCATTTTTTACCAGCACTACTCCGGCCAAAGGGGCCAAGAGGCGACAGTAGCCAATTTGCGTCTCCATTAATTGTAGAGCCGAAGCCGCTTCTTTTATTTGCGCTTGGGCTGTGGCTAACTCTTGGCGGAGAACCTCTATTTGCATGCGGCGAGTTTCCGCCAATTTGAGCGTAGCCTGAGCTTGGGCTAACTGGGCACGCGCCTGGTCTATTTCTTCTGGGCGAGATCCAGCCATTACGAGGGCATAGTTCTCTTGAGCACGCTGGTAGATGGCTAAAGCCGCCTCATAGGCGGTGCGGGCTAAATCCCAGTCTTGGGCAGAGATATATTGGTTTCGGAAAAGCTTTTCCGCCCTTTCTTTATCGGCTTGGCGCTTTTCCAGATCGGCTAAGGCGCGATCAACTTCTGCCTTTGCCATCTGAATTTCTTGGGGACGTGCCCCACTGAGGAGAAGTTGTAAACGCGCTTGGGCAGCTTCCACGCCTGCCGCCGCTTGGGCTATTTCTTGTTTAATGGACTGCTCTTGAAAAGCGATGTTCTTTTGCAGCACAGGGAGGCGAGATTGAGCCGCCTCCAGGGCTGCTGCCAATTTGGCCTTTTGGGCTAAGAGATCTTGATGCTCCAGTGTAGCTATAAGTTGTCCTTCCTTGACTAAATCTCCTTCTTCCACTAAGAGCTTTTCAATTTTTCCCGCGATTTTAAAGGCTACATCTACTGTGGTAACTTCTATATTACCCGAGACGAAAATAGTGGGCCCATTGGGCGGGCGGTTATATAATGAGTACAAGACCCAACCGCCAAATATCGCTAAAATAATTAAGCAGATTATAAAAAGTTTCTTCTTTTTGCTCATTTTGTTCTTTAAAATTTTTCTAACACAATTAAAGGAATATTACAAATGAAGATTGATTCTTAATTATTTCCCAAAGCCCAGTAAGGCAAGGGCTTGTCCTGGCCGTATTCGGCAAACCATAAAAGCCTGCTCTAAAAATTGATTAGGGAATATTTAAACCGCCTGTCCTTTGTGGAAAATCGATGGTGGGTTGTGAACTTCTTATTATCCCACTGCTGCTTCTTCGTTCATGCCTGCCTCAGGCTTGCTTTTAGCCTACCTCTGGTCCCTGCACCAAAAGATAGCTATTTATTAATTATGACACGGTCTCTGCGGGAAGGTGCAGGGTAAGGGGGACCATTAAAAAATCGATCTATAAGCTCAGCCTGCAGTGGGGGATTACAAAAAACCCAAAGAACAGCGCTTAGGCAGGAGAAGAAATAGGAACAAGCACACGAATAGGCTCTTTGACCCCTGTGCTCTTGGCAAAATTTTGCAGATGGAATAATAAAGGGCGCGTCAGCACTTGGTCTTTGGTGATAAGCAATACCCCTTTATTATTGCGCACATCTTCGGCCAAAATCATATTTTCCTTAAGTTGCTGGACTTTTAAAATTTTTACTTCATACTTTGCTTCTAAGCCAATTACCTGCTCCAAAGCTATTAAAACTTGCGGATCATACCATCCTGTACGTTGGCGAAGCTGGCTAAGCGCCTTTCCTTTAGATAGTCCCTTGCCTATTAGGACATCAAAATCCAAACAAACTTTGAGAATACGAGAACCTAAAGGGATATCTTCACCAGAGCATGGATCGGGGGGAATACCGGAGCCGTCATAATTCTTTTCTTGATAAAGGATGATCTTGGCGATATTCTCCATCCTAGGTATCTTGGCGATGAGATCAGAAGCAATAGATACATGCATATTGTAAAGCTGAGAATCTTCTGGAGTAAGTTTTTCCCCCTTACAAACCTTTTGAAAAGTGTCTTCAGGCAAGATTATGCAGCCAATCTGCGAAAGCATGGCTGCTGTCTCTATTTGCCACATTTCCGATACCCCTATCTCCGTGGCGATCTGGCAGGCAAAACGAGTAATTCGTGAAGCCCGCCCAAGGGCATCAGGGTTGAGTAAAGAAAGGACATCACTTAAAACCTTTAGACATCCGCGCAGGGTTTTATCCAGGAGTTCCCGCTCAGCCATTACCAGACGATATTGTTTCACCGCCGCCTCAAGAGCGTTGGTCAAGACCTCGGGAGGGCATGGCTTGGTCAAGAGACGAAAGATATTTCCTTCGTTTACCGCCCCAATGGCCGTTTCTAAATCAGCGTATCCAGTGAATAAGATGCGCACACTTTCGGGAGACTTCTCTTTAGCTTCGGCCAAAAATCGAATTCCATCCATCCCCGGCATGCGATAATCAGAAACGATGACGGCAAAAGGACTATTATCTTTTATCTTTTGCAGACCCTGTTGACCATTTTGGGCTGTATCAATAAAGAAGTAATGTCTTAATTGCCGATGGTAAGCTGCCAAAAGATTTGCGTCATCATCGACAAATAAAATTCGTTCCATTTTGCTCTCCTTCTCTTTCGGGGTTGTCCATTTTTTTGCAGATCTCCATCCAACTGCGGAACTTATCGGTTAGC
Source organism: uncultured Syntrophaceae bacterium (assembly GCA_964484485.1). Classification (GTDB taxonomy): domain Bacteria; phylum Desulfobacterota; class SM23-61; order SM23-61; family SM23-61; genus CAZAGD01. Next base: position 4,257 of record CAZAGD010000207.1, on the reverse strand, counting down.
CCAAGTTTTTCCCAATAGTCCATATTAGATATAGCTGGCGGATATTCCTGCGTATTGTTTAACAAATAGGAAATTATATTAGCAGCCTGAGTAGCAAGTAGGGGAGTAAACCCAGTACTCTCTATGGAAAAAGAGTGATGAAAAGCCACAGCTTCGACCACGGAATCAGGAAGCCCCCAAAGGCGCAAAAGATAAGCGCCTATGCCGGAATGTTCGGCACCTATTATTTCTTTTTCCCCCACCCAGGAGGAGATTCGCCGTTGTTTTTTCAGTTCTTCAATTTGTTTATAACGATCCGGAAAGTTCATGATCAAGATCGGTTTGCCCAAATCATGGAGTAATCCACTGGTAAAGGCATCATCGATCAGTTTCTGGTCTGGACTTTCCAACTGGGCAATATTCTTAGCCATAACTCCAGTGCGAAAACTGTGTTGCCAAAGGTTGTTCAGAATAGCGGGGGATATTTTCTTTTGGTCGAATTGCTGGAAGATGTTCAGGGAGAGGACTAAGGTTTTCACTAAATCTAAACCAAGCAAGGTCACGGCTTGGGTAGGGTTAGAAATGCGCCTGGGTAATCCGAAAAAAGCAGAATTAACTAACTGCAAAATTTTAGCAGTCATGCCGATATCTTTGGAAATTATGTCGCCTATCTTGTGTAAGGAAATTTCAGGAGAATTTAGCGCCTCCACGATCTCTAAATAAAGGGAGGGGAGGCTAGGCAAAACAGTGATTTGCGAGACGATTTTTTTGAGGGAATCCTGGGCCAGCCATTGATCGAGAGAACAAGCCCGGCTGATGACAGCTTTTAATGTTTCCGGCTCGCACGGTTTAGAAAGATATTGATGCACAGCTTTGACCGACCTCAAGACAAACTCTTTATCCGAATGGCCCGATAAGATAATGCGGATGATTTGGGGAAAACGCCTCTGTACTTCGGTTAATAGTTGAGCACCGTCCATCCCGGGCATGCGCATATCAGAGACGATGACGTCAAAATTTTGCTGGCCGAGAAGTTCTAGGGCTTCAGCCCCGCTTTGGACAAAACTCATTTCCCATTCTTCGCGCATAGGGCGGAGCATTCTCTGCAAGCCCTGGAGTAGATTAGGTTCATCGTCGACAAAGAGAATCTTCTTTTTCATAAAAACTTATTTGCCTCCATTACCAATAGGCAAATGGATCGTAAAGGTTGTGCCTTTGCCGACTTCCGTTTCAAAGTTAATCGTGCCGCCATGCTTATCAACCACTATGGAACGGGCAATGGCTAATCCTTGACCTGTCCCTTTTCCTACTTCCTTGGTCGTAAAAAAGGGATCAAATATCTTGGAGCGAATCTCTGGAGCAATCCCAGTACCTGTATCTTTTACGCTGATTTCTACTTTATCTCCTTTGCGCCTGGTGCTCACCGTGATCTTTCCTTTGTTTGTGGCCCCTTTACCAACCACATCAGCGATGGCGTGAGCGGCATTAATCACTAAATTAAGAATTACTTGATTGAACTCGTTCGGGTGACAGGGAACTAAAGGTAAATCCGGATCTAAATCTAAAATCATTTCAGATACATATTTCCACTCATTTCGAGCTACCGTAATAGTATTTTCAATAGCTCTATTAATATTCGTGAGGGTTTTTTCTTTAGGGCCGGGATGGGAGAATTCTTTCATGGCTCGCACGATTTTGGCTACCCTTTCCACGCCCTCTAAAGACTGCTTGATTGCTTTGGGAATTTCTTCGCGCAGGTAAGCAAGATCTATCTCTTTTTTAGAAGCGCTACATTTGCCAGGATTTCTTGGAGCTCTGCATGCGATTGCCCGGCCTCAGCCAAATTATCATAAACCTCCAAAAGCTTATGCAGATCTTTAAAAGTGTCCATCAAGAAGCGTGTGTTATCTCCAACATATTGGATAGGGGTATTAATTTCGTGGGCGATTCCCGCAGCCAGATGACCAATCGCCTCTAACTTCTGGGCTTGCACAAGCTGCCCTTCTATTATCTTCCTTTCAGTGATATCTTTCAGGGTGATTACAGTTGCGATATTAGTTTCTTCGGCTTCTTTGATTGAATAAGCATAGTATAAGAACCATTTACCCAGGTGGTGAGAAAATTCGCCTTGATTAGAACCGGAAGGAATCTGCCGGAAACCATTCTCGTGGAGGACTTCTCGCCAATTTCTATGGAGGAGCTCATCATAAGATTTCCCAGTTAGGGTCATCAAGATTCTGTTGCAACGCAGAATTTTTTCTTTTTTATCTACCAGCAGGACGATGTCCTCTAAACAGTTAAGAGTTAATTCCCAGTCTTTTTTGGCCGCCTCGATGGCTTTGAACATCTGCGTAAGGATTTCATTTTTCACTTTAAGTTCTTCAAATTCTTTTAGTTTTAAAAGATTATTCGCTTTGATCATTAATTCCATAACATCAAAAGGCTTGGCGATAAAATCATTAGCCCCGGCATTAAGACCTTTGATTTTTGAATCTTTATCTGCGAGTCCGGTTACCATAATTACCGGAATATGTTGAGTTGCGGGGTCGCTCTTGATTTGCGAGCAAACTTCAAAACCATTTATGTCGGGCAGCATAAGGTCGAGGAAAATAAGATCGGGGCTCCAAGCCCTTAGTTTTTCCAGCGCTTCCTTACCACACACAGCAAATTTATAGTCCCAATTATTTCTCTTAAAAATGCTCGCTAAGAGAGTTTGATACCCTTCTTCATCATCTACACTAAGCACTCTTACTGGTTTTTCTTCCGCCATTGGGGTCACCTTTTTCTCCTCATGCGGCTTTTACCAGGCGCGAGAATATTATTTTTTATAATTATTTTCGGCAGTTGGTAAAAAAACATTAACCGTAATGCCACACCGCATGGTGGGTGACACAGTAAGAAAAATTAGTTTTTCTTATTTCGTAGGGCCAGCCTTTAGGACTGGCCAAATTCGGCAAGGGTCAAACCCTTGCTCTAAAACAATAATCCCTGGCCTAAGGCTTCATTTAAAATAGGCAGAACTTTATCATGGGACAAAAGGAAGTTTTTTCTCTCCTTTCCTTCTCGCCAGCTGAGAAGTTATTATTTCCGGATTTGCAGCCTAAAAAGTTAAAGTTTCCAGCCTTCAGTGAGGCATTACACTTTAACCATGGTTTTCCCTTTATGAATGAGGGGAAAAATAGTAAAATTTATTTGTTGAAGAAAAAAATATTTATTTAGGAGATTAAGATGAAATTTTTGATCACTGGCGGAACAGGTTTTGTGGGGAAGCAGTTAACTTCCCGTTTACTTAGGGAGGGATATGAAGTAACTGTCTTAACCCGTTCTTTGAAGGATACCCAAGTCACCCATCCGCAAATCTCTTATTTACAAGGAGACCCCACCCAAAAGGGGCCATGGCAAGAGAAAGTTTCTCATCATGATGCGGTTATTAATCTGGCGGGGGCTTCCATTTTTGCCAAATGGACGGAAGAACATAAAAAAGCCATTAGGGAGAGTAGGATTAAAACCACTAAAAATATCGTGGAGGCAATACCTGCTCCGTTGAGTCATTCCTTCACTCTCTTTAGTGCTTCAGCTGTAGGCTATTACGGCTTTACCAAAGACGAAGAATTAACCGAGGAATCGCCGCCAGGGAATGATTTCCTGGCGCAAGTAGCCAAAGAATGGGAAGATGAAGCCCTCCAAGCCCGAAACAAAGGCGTACGTGTGGTTATTAGTCGCTTTGGGATAGTTTTAGGGGAAAAAGGAGGGGCTCTTGGGCAGATGGTACCTCTTTTTAAAAAATATTTAGGAGGGCCGATTGGGGATGGAAACCAATGGTTTTCCTGGATTCATATAAAAGATTTAGCCGAAGCTTTTATTTTTCTGAGCAAGCAACCGACATTATCCGGTCCTTTTAATTTTTGTGCCCCTAACCCAGTAAGAAATAAAGAACTGGCTAAAGCCTTAGGCAAAGTTTTAAATAAACCTTCTTTTATGCCTGCTCCTGGTTTTTTAGTAAAATTAGTTTTAGGAGAATTTGGGTCCGTTATTCTCAAAGGACAGAGAGTTATTCCCCGTAGACTTTTAGACAAGGGATTTCAATTTCAATATCCCCACCTGGAAAAAGCCCTGCAGGATATTTTATTCGTGCGCTTTTAAATTTACCGCAGAGCACGCTGAAAGCGCAGAGGAATTTTAAAGCCCCCTCACCTTTATCCTCTCCCCCAGGGGAGAGGAGGTTTTGAATTTGCCACAGAGACCCCGGAGCACACAGAGAAAAAGAGAATATTTAAT
>CAZAGD010000206.1:0-2505 GCA_964484485.1 uncultured Syntrophaceae bacterium | reverse complement strand
AATTCACTTAATTCTTTTTCCAGATCCAACCCCTTATCAGTTAACTGAAGGGAATTAAGCTTGGGTGCTTTATTTTCCTTTTTATGTTCGGAGAGGACTAAACTTTCCGGCAAGATAATATTCGAGTTTTCCAAAGCTACGCTTCTTTCAATGATATTTTCTAATTCGCGCACGTTGCCAGGGAAGCTATAGTTCATGAGCACATCCAGGGCGTAAGCGGAAATGGAGCGCACATCTTTTCCCAACTCCCGCGAATATTTTTCTAAGAAGTATTGGGCTAATAGAGGAATATCTTCTTTTCTTTCTCGTAAAGGAGGAAGGTGAATATGCACGACATTGAGTCTATAATAAAGGTCTTCCCGAAATCGCCCTTGAATCACTTCTTGCTCCAGATCTTTATTAGTAGCTGAGATTATGCGCACATCTACTGATACTGTATTGGTATCCCCTATAGGTATAAATTCTTTTTCTTGGATTACCCGGAGGAGCTTGACTTGGAGGAATGGAGAAAGGTCGCCAATTTCATCCAAAAAAACTGTTCCTCCATGGGCAATCTCAAAGAGTCCTTTTTTATTGGTAATTGCCCCCGTGAAAGCCCCTTTAACATGACCAAAAAGCTCGCTCTCCATAATGCTTTCGGGAATGGCGCTGCAATTTATAGTTACAAATGGTTTATCCTGGCGCGGGCTGATTTTATGGATGGCTTTGGCGACCAATTCTTTGCCAGTACCGCTTTCGCCAGAAATAAGCACATTAGTCTTAGTAGCGCCTACTTGTTTAATGAGATTGAAAATTTTGAGCATCTTGGGGCTATGGCTAACCAAATCATAAAAAATTCCGGGAGGAGTTTCTTCGGCCACCATGGCCACCGAGCGACTTAAAGCATTGCGGATGACGGATTTGATTTCTTTTAATTTAAAAGGCTTGGTCAGGTAGTCGTACGCTCCGGCCTTCATTGCCGTAATTGCATCTTCTGGGGAGGCGTAAGCCGTTATCATGACCACGGTGGTTTGGGGCCTAAGGTCTTTAACTTTTTTTAGGAGCTCTAACCCATCCAATTTGGGCATTTTGATGTCGGCCACCAGCAGATCAAAAGAATCAGATTGAAATAGAGAAAAAGCTTTCTCCCCGTCTTCCGCGCAAGATACTTCATGCCCTTCTTTTTCCAGGAGAATCTTCAAAAACTCCCGCATGCTCAATTCGTCATCTGCTACTAAGATTCTGGCCATCTTTTGTCTTAAAAATTGGTTTCATTTATCCTTCTTACGGCTAAATGGATCTTTATTTTTTAATCGGCACTTATCTCCAGAATTTCAAATTCTTTTTTTCCGGAAGGGACCTGGACAGTTACTACATCGCCTACTTTCTTGCCAATCAAAGCTTTGGCTACAGGAGAATTAATGGAAATACGTCCGTTTTTTATATCTGCTTCATCTGCCCCCACAATTTTGTAACGCACTTGCTTATCTGATTCTAAATCTCCTAAAAGAACTGTACAGCCGAATACTACTCGATCCGTATTTATGTCTTTAGGGTCGATTACTTGGGCCCGGGCCAGCTTATCATCAAGTTCCTTAATTTTACTTTCAATAAAATCACGCCGCTCTTTAGCTACTCGATAATCAGCATTGTCCGATATATCCCCAAGGGCAGCCGCCTCATTCAATGCCTGGAGGGCTTGAGGCCTTTCTACTTTTTTTAACCGATCGAGTTCTTCTTGAAGTTTCATATAACCTTCTTTGGTCATAGGGATTTTCTGCAAATTGATCTCCTCCTTTTTAAAATTTCGGTAAAAATTTCATTATTTTTTAATCAAAAGTGGGCTAATAATTTAGTTTATCCTACTCCCCGCTCTTCCTTCAATAGGGGGTGCGGCATTGGGAATCCTCAATCTTCGCTGTAAACTATTCTGCCGGAAACAATGGTCATAATCGCTTTGCCTTTTAGTTGCCAGCCATGGAAAGGAGAGTTGCGGCTCTTTGATTTAAATTTATTAATATCAACTGTGAAATCGCGTTCTAAATCAATTAAAGTAAGATCAGCCCCAGCACCTACCTCCAATTTACCACCAGGGAGATTTAGAATGCGCGCTGGCTGGTAAGTAAGTTTTTCCATAGCTTTCATTAAGGAGAGATGTCCTTCATGGACGAGACGTAAAGTTAAAGGCAAAGCTGTCTCCAACCCCACGATGCCATTGGCGGCGTAATCGAATTCTACATCTTTTTCCACGGGGCTTTGCGGGGCATGATCAGTGGCAATAGCATCCAGTGTACCATCTTGTAAGCCAGCAATTATGGCGGCCACATCAGCAGCCGTCCTTAAAGGGGGGTTCATCTTGGTGTTAGTGTTGTATGTACGCACGGCTTCATCAGTCAATGAAAAGTAATGAGGGGCAGTCTCCGCAGTTACCTTAACTCCCCTTTTTTTAGCCTCCCGAATGGCTTGGACTGATTCAGCAGCGCTTACATGGGCGATATGGATAGTTGCGCCAGTTAACTCAGCTAA
>CAZAGD010000205.1:0-8801 GCA_964484485.1 uncultured Syntrophaceae bacterium | reverse complement strand
TTTAAGAAAAATTCCGGAGATTGTTTCCTTTTACCAAAATAGCTAAATGCCGGTTAGAGAGAAGAGAGAGGTGGAGCCCAAGAAAAAGAAGATTTTAATCGTTGCTGGCGAAGCCTCGGGTGATCTCCATGGCTCTAAATTGGTGTCCGCTCTTTTGAGTTTGCAACCGGAATTGGAAATTTATGCGGTGGGAAGTGAGCTCATGCGCCAAGCCGGGGCTAAGGTCTTAATCGATTCATCAACGTTAGCTGTCGTGGGCATTACAGAAGTCTTGGGCCAATTGCCCAATATTTTTAAAGCCTACCGGGCCCTCAAAAAATTTATCAAAGAAGAAGATTTGCGTTTATTAGTCTTAATCGATTATCCCGATTTTAATCTGCGCTTGGCGAAAGTGGCTCAACAGGCAAAGATACCGGTTCTTTATTATATTAGCCCCCAAGTATGGGCGTGGCGGAAAGGAAGAGTGCCCCAAATTGCGCGCTTAGTAAATAAAATGGCCGTAATTCTGCCTTTTGAGGTTGACCTTTATCAAAAAGTAGGTTTAGAGGTCGAATTTGTAGGCCACCCGTTATTAGATATAATTTCCTCTGGGCAGGAAAGCCTTGGGGAAGAAAGGGGAAAAATCGAAAAAGGAAATCCCTTTATTGCTTTACTTCCCGGAAGTAGGCTTAAAGAAGTAAAAGCGCTTTTACCAGCCATGTTGGAGGCAGCCAAGATAATTTTTGCCAAAAAGTCCACAGCCAAATTTATTTTACCCATAGCGCCTTCTATTCCTCGGACAGAGATAGAGAAGATATTACCCGCCTCTTTCGAAGTGCCTCTTATCTTAATGGAAAACCAAGCTTATTGGGCCATGGCCCGCGCCGACCTCATTATTTTGGCTTCGGGAACAGCTACCTTAGAGGCGGCTATTTTTCAAAAACCCATGATAATTGTCTATCAGGTTTCTTTTCTAAGTTATATAATAGGAAAAGCATTGATCAAGGTGAGATGGGTGGGTTTAGTTAACATAATTGCTGGGAAAAAAATAGTTCCCGAGCTTTTGCAAGGAGATGTACAGGGGAATTTGATAGCCGCCGAGGCATTAAAAATCTTAGAAGATGAGCATTATAGAAAAGAAATGCTTACCAACTTGGCTGAAGTTAAACAAAAATTAGGAGCCCCGGGGGCCGCTTGGCGGGTGGCGCAAATGGCTTTGCAAATGATCGGAAATTGATGAACTGGTAACTGGTAACTGATAACTTTATTTATGAATCTTTATCGGCGATTATTACAATTTGTTAAACCTTATTGGCGTCGCTTGGCTGGAGCCATGGTCTGCATGCTCATGGTTTCCGGAGCTACTTCCGCCTCAGCTTTTTTGGTCAAGCCAGTCCTCGATGATATCTTCTTTAAAAAAGACCTTTTTATGCTTAAGCTTCTCCCCTTTGCCATTATTGCCTTATTCTTGGTTAAAGGGATTTTTGATTATGGGCAATCATATCTAATGTCCTATGTGGGGCAAAGAATTATAGCTGATTTGCGCGAAAAAATTTATAACCACTTGCAATCGCTTTCCCTTTCATTTTTCACCCGCCATCCCACCGGGGTGCTCATGTCCCGGATAATCAATGACGTAAATTTAGTGCAGGGAGCGGTAAGCGAAGCAGTTACTGGCTTAATCAAAGATTTTTTTACCATACTCGGACTAGTCGTGGTGGTTTTTTACCGGGATTGGAAGCTGGCCTTAGTAGCCATGGTTGTTTTTCCTCTGGCCATCTATCCTTTAGTGAAATTTGGGCGCAAATTGCGTTCTTATAGTTATCGCAGTCAGACAACCATGGGAGACATTTCTGCCATCTTGATGGAAACTATTTCAGGCAACCGCATCGTTAAAGCTTTTAATATGGAGGACTACGAACGAAAGCGTTTTGCTGGAGAGAATAGAAAGCTTTTTAATTTACTCATGAAGTCCGTGCGCGTCCGTGCTCTTTCTCATCCTTTGATGGAGTTTCTGGGTGGGGTGGGTATTGCCTTTATTGTTTTTTATGGAGGGTACAATGTCATAAAAGGAGTAGCCACTCCGGGTACTTTTTTCTCTTTTTTGGCCGCTTTGCTGATGCTTTATGAACCGGTGAAGAGGTTGAGTGGGGTGAATAATACAATCCAACAAGGATTGGCCGCCGCTTCGCGCATCTTTGAAGTATTGGATGCTGTTCCGGAAATTCGGAATAAGCCAGGAGCAAAGCCGCTTCATTCCATCACCCAAGGAATAGAATTTCAGGATGTATCTTTCCGCTACGAAGAGGAGTGGGTTTTAAAAAACATTAACTTGCAAATAAAAGTGGGCGAAGTAGTCGCCTTCGTCGGGGCCAGTGGCGGGGGGAAGACGACTTTGCTTAACCTCTTACCTCGTTTTTATGATGTCAGCTCAGGGCGGATTTTGATTGATGGCGTGGATATCCGCGACTACACCATAGAGTCATTACGGTCCATGATCGGCATTGTTACTCAGCAAACTATCCTCTTTAATGACACGGTCAAGAATAATATTGCTTATGGCAAAATGGGCGAGCCCATGGAAGAAATTATCAAAGCGGCCCAGGCAGCTAATGCTCATGGCTTTATTCAGAATTTACCCCAAGGATACGATACGATAATCGGTGAGCAAGGGATTAAACTTTCCGGTGGAGAAAGGCAGCGCATTAGCATTGCGCGTGCGCTACTCAAAAATGCGCCGATTTTGATCTTGGATGAAGCTACTTCTTCTCTTGATTCTGAGTCAGAGGTAGAAGTGCAGAAAGCGTTGGAATATTTAATGCAAGGAAGAACCACTTTAGTTATAGCCCATCGCCTTTCTACGGTGCGCCGCGCTGACCGCATTGTGGTCATTTCCAATGGGACTATAAAGGAAATAGGTACCCATGAAGAGCTATTGGAGAAAAATGGCGAGTACAAAAGGCTCTATCTTATGCAATTCATCGATGGAGAGCTGGATAAGATGAAGGAGCAGGAAGAAGCCATAATTTAATAGCCTTTCTTGAATTAATGTCTTATCTATCCTCGAAGATAGCTAATTTAATTGCCCAACAAAAAGAAAGTTGCTGGGAGAAAATATTCCTTTCTCCTTTGGCTTTCCTTTCTTTTTTTTATAAGCAAGCAATAACTACGCGCCTGCTATTATATTCTTTAGGCTTTATTAAGGTAAAATCACTACCGCAAAGAGTAATAAGTGTGGGTAATATTACTGTAGGAGGTACGGGAAAGACTCCTCTGGTTATCGAATTGGCCGAAATGTTTAAAGAAAGATCTTACCCCATCAGCATCCTAAGCAGGGGTTATAAAGGGAAATATAAAAATAAAGTTTTTTTAGTTGCTGACCATGAAAAAATTTGGGCTAAACCAGAACAATGTGGTGATGAGCCTTATTTATTAGCCAAGAAGCTTCCTGGAGTTCCTATTATTGTAGGCATAGATCGTTATTTAGGCGGACTTTATGCTCTCCAAAATTTCCAAAGCAAAATTCTAATCTTAGATGATGGTTTTCAATACCTCTCCCTGAAGCGAGATTTGAACCTTCTTCTTTTAGACGCAACCCTTCCCTTTGGAAATGGTTGGCTTTTTCCGCGGGGCATTCTACGCGAGCCCATAAATCAAGTTAAACGGGCCGACGCAGTAATTTTGACAAAAGCTAGTAAATCTGCTAACATTTTAATTTTAAAAGAAAAATTGCTAAATGTTAAAAAAGAAATGCCCATTTTTGCAACTGATTACACCCCGAGTAAGATTTGGATGCCAGAAGGAAAATTTTATGCACCTGAATTTTTAAAAGGAAAAAAAGTATTAGCTTTTTGCGGGATTGGGCGGCCGCAATCTTTTAAAGAAACATTAATAAAATTGGAACCAAAATTTTTAGAAATAGAAAATTTTCCTGATCATCACTGGTATAAAGAAAAAGATTGGCAGGAGCTAAACGCCAAAGCTAAGGAGATGAACGCCGATATTCTACTCACCACTGAAAAAGATTGGATCCGCTTGCAGGACTTTCCTTTAGGAGCGGCGCCTTTAGGGGTGCTATCTGTCCGCCATAGCTTTCTAAATAACGATGAGATTAACTTTAAAAAGTTCGTTTTTTCCAAATTGGGTCTCGATTCATGAGCAATGACTTTTCCGCTAACTCCCACCTTTCCTTTAGCCAAAAGTTATTCATCTGGTTTATAAATCTTTTCCCCTTAAAATGGCGCGTCTGGTTTTTTGAATGCTGCGGCAGAGTTATCTTCTGGTTAGATCTTTGGCACCGGCGCCTGACTCTCCGCAACTTAGCCTTGGCTTTTCCTGGGAAAACTAAAGAGGAGTTGAAAGAAATAGGAAAAGATGTTTTCCGAAACTTAGGCCGGGTATTAGCTGAATTTTCCTTTATTCCTAAATTAAATAAAGAAAATGTGCACAATTACGTTGTTTGGGAAGGGGAAGAAAATTTTCGCCAGGCATATGAAAAAGGACGGGGAATCATTTTTTTGACAGCCCATTTTGGGAACTGGGAATGGATGGCCGCTACGTTTCCTTTACTCGTAGGCCTTCCGTGTCATGTAGTCATGCGCCCCTTAGATAATAAATATTTAGATCAGTTGGTGGAGGCCCTGCGGACTTGGACGGGGAATAAAACTATTCCCAAAAGAAAAGCCATGGGCCGCATGTTACGTTTATTACAAAATAGAGAAATTGTCGGCGTTCTTTTGGATCAAAATGTGGATTGGCATGAAGGAGTTTTTGTAAATTTTTTTGGTCATTTGGCCTGTACTAATTCAGGCCTCGCTTTATTAGCTATGCGGACAGGTGCCGCTGTTCTGCCGGCTTTTAATATTCGCCAAAAAAATGGACAATATCGGGTGATAATTGAGCCGGAAATTTCCTTGATTAGGACTGAAAACAAAGATGCGGATATATTGCAGAATACCAGAGTGTTCACCCAAATTATTGAAAAGTATGTACGCGCATACCCTGATCATTGGCTTTGGCTACATCGGAGATGGAAGACGCGGCCTTGGAGAGCCAAAAATTTAGAAGGAAAAATAGTAAAAGATGGTGAGAATGATGGAATAAGGGAATAATGAAATAAGGGAATATTGGAATAGTGGGGAAATGGAATAATGGAATGATGGGGTGATGGAAGAGGGGAATATTGGGGTAATATGGAGATGCTAAAGGAAAATTTTCCGGAGGTAAAGAAAATTTTGGTGCGTTCCCCAAACTGGGTTGGTGATGCGGTCATGTCTTTGCCTGCCTTAATGAGTATCAAATCAGCCCTTCCGGCCTCGGAAATTTCCGTGTTAGCTAAGCCATGGGTAGCTGATATATTTAGAGGATGCTCTCTGGCATCTAAGATAATTCTTTATGAAAGTCCTGGGATGCACCAAGGGCTTTCCGGCAAAATGCGCCTCGCTAAAAAATTGAAAGAGGAAAAATTTGACTTAGCCATTCTTTTCCCAAATTCTTTCGAATCAGCCCTCATTATCTATTTGGCGCGGATACCTAAAAGAGCAGGTTATAATACTGATGGGCGCGGTCTTCTTTTAACACACCCGGTGCCAGCCGTAGAGAAGAAAAAAGGGCATCAAATTGATTATTATTTAAAATTAGTAAACTATCTTGGCTTTCCCATATCCACCCGCGCGCCCTTGCTAAAAATTGAGAAGGAGCAAGTTGCTCGGGTGCGCCAGAAACTTGTCTCATTAGGAATTAAAGATAACGAGCCTTTGGTGGGCTTAACTCCTGGTTCCTCTTATGGTCCAGCCAAACAATGGCCGACCGCAAAATTCGCTAAACTTTCTGAATTGGTGAATAAAAAATTAGGAGCCCGGATAATTGTCTTGGGCAGTCAAAATGATCAGGATATTGCTCAAAGAATTTTACCTCCGGGGCGCAATTTAGGTTATGATTTTACTGGCCGAACAAGTTTGGCTGAAGCTATGGCTTTAATAAGCCAGTGCCGCCTTATAATTACCAACGATTCCGGTTTAATGCATGTGGCGGCGGCACTTCAAGTTCCCGTTGTGGCCATATTTGGTTCCACTGATCCAGAACATACCGGACCAATGGGCGAACATTGTCGCGTGCTAAAAAAGGTTTTACCCTGTAGTCCCTGTTTTAAGAAAAATTGCCCCAAAAATAGGGAATGCCTGGAGGCAATTTCCGTGGAAGAAGTCTACGCGGAAGTAAAAAATTTGTGGAATTTATCAGCGAAAGAAAGCCCAGATTAATTTTGATATAATAAAGTATCCCCTAAAAGTCCCAAATAAGACAGGGATTAAGGTGAATAGTTTTTTCTTAACACTTAGCTCTGAAAAATTAACACTTAACACTGAACACTGAACGCTTAACACTTTTTAAATAATTTGATCTAGAGCGTACAGAAAAAGAAGAGATAAATTATTTGCCAGAAAGATTATGATAATGTTAACCCAATATTCCATTATTCCAATATTCCATCATTCCAATATTCTATATTTAAAGACTCAACCAATGGGGTAAAGTGAGGGGGTAGAATTATTAATGAGCAAACATCGAGCAGTTTTTTTAGACCGTGACGGGACCATATGCGAAGAAGTTGGTTACTTGAATTCCGTGCACCAAATGCGACTTATTCCCCGTTCTGCAGAAGCTATTCGGCGATTAAACGCGCATGGCTTTAAGGTGGTTGTAATTACCAACCAGTCGGGAGTGGCTAGAGGTCTAATACTCGAACCAAATTTAAATGATATCCACACGGAGATGATCAGGCAGCTAAGAGAAGAAGGAGCTTCCCTAGACGGTATCTATTACTGTCCCCATCATCCTACGGAAGGGAATCCGCCTTATCTGCAGGAATGCACTTGTCGCAAGCCGGCCACGGGCCTCTTAAAAAAAGCAGCTGCGGATTTGAATTTGGACCTTTCTTCATCTTATATGGTAGGCGATCATTTCTCAGACATAGAATGCGGAAGGAGAGTAGGTGCCAAAACTGTTTTGCTTTTAACTGGTCATGGCCGGCAGGCTTTGGAGCGGCAAAGCGAGTGGCCATCTCAACCAGATTACATTGCTGCTGATCTTTACGAAGCTGTAAATTGGATATTGCAACAGGAGTATAAAGCGATTGCCTGAAAATCTACGGCCCCAGACAATTTTAATTGTAAAGCTGAGTGCTATAGGAGATGTTGTCCAGACTTTACCTATGGCGGAGGCTTTACGGAGACAATTCCCTGAAGCCCAGATAGATTGGTTGGTTGAAGAAGAGGCCAGTGATCTTCTTTTGGGCCACCCGGCCTTAAACCGAGTCTTAGTAAGTCGACGCAAACAATGGCTAAAGCAATTGCGGCAGAAAGGTCAAAGGCGATTAGCGCTGCAAGAGATCATAAAATTCCTGCGGCTCTTGCGCAGCATCAAATACGACTGGGTCATTGATAATCACGGTCTCTTTAAAAGCGGGCTGATGGTCTTCCTAAGCAAGGGAAGGAGGAAAATAGGCTTCCAACCTTCGGCGGGTATTGCCGACGAGGGCAATTATTTATTCACTAAGGAGAGATATAGACCCCTTTCTATTGAGAAACATGCTTTGGAAAGATATTTAGACCTGGTCCATCAATTGGGGGTAAATGTTAATAAACCGGTTTTTAAATTCCCCGTTTCTGAGGGAATCCGGGAGGGAGTTAAAAGTAAACTTTCCCAGAGAGGGTTGTCTTTAGGCAATTTGGTAGTCATTCATCCTTTAGCTAAATGGCCTACTAAACAATGGCCCAAAGAAAAATTTGCCCGCTTGGCCGATAATTTGATAAATCTTGGGCTAACGGTGGTTTTCACGGGTAGTCCAGAAGATCATCAGGAAATAAAAGGGATCTGCAGGCTAATGGAACATAATGCCCAAAATTTAAACCTGGCTGGCCAAACAGGGCTGAGAGAGTTGGCTGCGCTCTTCTCCTTGGCCAATTTAGTTATTACCACGGACACTGGTCCAATGCATTTAGCCGCGGCTGTTCAGGCGCCCCTTATCGTTCTTTTTGGGCCAACAGCTCCTTGGCGGACGGGACCATATGGGAACGGTCATGTAATCTTGAGAAAAAATCTGCCCTGCAGTCCATGTTTTCAAAGAACTTGCTCCGCTGTAAGATGTATGGAAGGGATTAGCGTGGAAGAAGTTTTCGCCGCAGCCATAAAGAAAATGAAGACGCCGAACTTTAATAAATAAAATAATTCTCTTCCGTTTCTGCCCTCTACTCATTTAGACTGTGTGGCCATGGCGAGAAAGGGCTAGAGGCAGGCCAGAGGTAAGCCGGAGGCAGGCCGGAGGCAGGCATGCATGAAGAAGCATCGGCTTTTAATTATGATCCAGGGCCATTGGGGAGAGGGGGAGAAGGAGGGAAAAGAGAGGAGAAAATAAAATGGCTTTAAGCAAGGATTTATTAGAGATTTTGGCTTGTCCTAAATGTGTACGCGAACCAGGATGCACGGGGGAATTAGAATATCGAGAGGCGGAGAATCAATTAATTTGCCATCACTGCCGGCTGATCTATCGCATCGAAGATGATATTCCTATAATGCTCATTGACGAAGCCCTGCCCTTGAAGGGAAATTAAAAAATTTCAGCCACAGAGAGTATAGAGGGCTCAGAGATTTATTATTGAAATAAATAATTTATTTTAATTCTTCTCACTGATCTCAGTTGTCTCTGTGGCTAAATAACAAAAATCTATGGAAAAAGTGTCGGTAGCCATCATAACTAAAGATGAAGAAAAAAACATTGGTGCTTGCTTGGAAAGCGTCAAGTGGGCAGATGAAATTATAGTAGT
>CAZAGD010000204.1:0-8883 GCA_964484485.1 uncultured Syntrophaceae bacterium | reverse complement strand
CCTCTATGTATTTTCTTGCTGATGGATAATCTGTGGTGCCAAGGATTTTTTGAGCGGACCTATGTCCTTGTTATTCCACAACTTTATTTTTACAACTGTTAAAGATCAGTAAAAATAAATTCAACATATTTTAAATTAATTTTTAAAAATCAGATATTCTAAAAACCATTTTTAGTGCAAAAGGAAAGGATTCCAAATATGACAAAGTCATTTTTTATTAAGAACCACCCACTGATAAATCGTTTTTTTAATTTCTTAGAATAATAAATTTTTCAATCTTATTTTTTTATTCTTTTTTAAATACCAGATTTGGTATCTTTTTGGTTGAAGCTAACAAAACAAGAAAAATAAGTTAAAAATTAACTAAAAAAGGGGAAAGCTATCCAGTAATATATCAATTCTTGTGTCAGGAGGAAAATGGGATACGCTATCGAGTTAGTTTTTAGGAAAATAAGTTGATGTTTCCCTTAGTAATTCGAAGTATAAATCAAGCGTTTAAAGTATTAAAGATTTTTGGAGCTGGTGAGTGGGAGGGTGATTATAGGACAGCTACGCGCCATGCTTTCAAAGAAATCCTCAATGCTAGAATAATGGAATAGATGCTTATTTGGAATAGATTTCTGATCAGGAATTTTAGATCAGCATAATTGATCTTATTCCCACCATATCCTTACAGAATTATAAAAAAGCTGGAGCTATCTGTTAGTAGAATCCTCACAATGCTAAACACCTTTAAAATTAGAATGCTGTTTTTGAATAATAAGCAGGTCATGCGTTTTTTATAATGATTTTTTTCTTGGATGCTACTTAAAAATTTTTCTTGACTTTTTTCCCCATTTTTTTAAAATTTTTCGTAAGTTAAGAGCTTGAAGAAGAGGTCTTAAGCAAATAATTGGGTTGATCGAGAGCGGGGCCAGATAGGATGGTTTTAATAGGATGGTTTTAGAAGTTAACGAAAAAATTACATTTTGAATTCTTGAATTGGCTAAATTCACTATAATTTCAGACTACTTTTTAATGAATCATTCCGCTTCCTGGAGAATTTAAAGAGATTGGTTGAGTTCAGAGACCTGGAAGAAAAGATCAAAAGGTATAAAGCATTTTGGAATCGCGAAACGGTGGAACGTCCTTTAATTGGTTTTTCTTTGGGAGGTTGGTTCCCTTTAAAGAGCTACCGTGCTCTGGAGAAGCTTAGGGGCGTTACACCGTTAAAACCGGATATGATTTGCCCAGAAGATTTTTTCTCAGATTATGACCGGTTAATAAGTCAGTTCGGGTTAGTTAAAGATGATATTATAAGGGCTATCGCACCTCTTCCACCGTTTCCATGGTTAGAAGCTATGTTAGGAGTCCCTATGCAGGTAGGAGATGAATCCATTTGGGTACGGGAAGGAGGTTTTGATTATGCCAACATGGATCGGTTAGATTTTTCTCCTCAAAATCCTTGGCGACGGAAATATTTAGAATTTGTGGCCGTGCTGTATGAACGTTATCGTGGAAAGGTTCCTGTTGGGCAGCCAATTTTACGAGGTGTTTCTGATTTAGTGGCTTCCCTTCGTGGTTCGCAGCAGATGATTTTTGATCTTTACGATTACCCAGACCTTTTTCAAAAACTGGCGGCGAATTGTACGCGTTTTATTATCGAACTTGTAGAGGAACAACATCAGATCACTGGATTCTTCGCCGGGGGGACTATGATCGAGCATTTCTCCCTTTGGGCTCCCGGCAAAATCATCCGCATGCAGGAAGATGCATCCGCACTTTTTTCTCCCAACTTATATAATAAGCTGCTGCTAAATGAGGACAGAAAACAAGCTATGGCTTTTCCTTACAGCCTAATCCACCTCCATGCTTCTTCTCTTCATTTGCTAAGCCACATCGTGGAGATACCGGAATTGAAATGTATACAAATAAACAAGGACGTAGGAGGTACGGAAATCGAAAGTGAGATTCCTTATTTCAAGCTTGTGCAGGATAGAGGAAAAACGCTTTTGGTCAGAGGAAAGTTAACCTTGGATGATTTGGAAATTTTGCGTCGCAACCTATCTCCTCGTGGTCTTTATTTGCAAATAGTCATAGAAGCTCCCGAGGAGGCGGAATCTCTTCAGGAATTTTTTCATCCTTGGAATTGAAGTAGATAGATAAGTTTATGGAGTTCAATACTGGATTGACGATTTATTTGTAGATCCTAATAATTATTTTATTACGATAAAATTAGTAAAAAAAGGAGGGGGAAGAGTTATGAATAAAAAGAAAATTTTAAAGAAAAACCAGGCATTAGCGCCAATCTTTTTTATCATCTTTGCGATGTCCTCAATTGTAATTTTCCCGGCAACGGAGGTTAGGGGAGCGGAACAGAATATTCATATTATTATGGGACCAATGGGCGGGACAATGTACCCTATCGGTGCTTTGATGGGGGAGATATTTTCTAAAAACATTCCTGGCTTGCGCTACAATGTGAGTCCTGGTGGATCAATCACTAATATTGTAGCCTGCGATAGCAATAAGGCCCAGATTGGCCATACTACTTCAGAAATGGCCTTCTTCGCCATGCAAGGGAAGGAGCCCTTCAAGAGTGTACATAAAGATTTCCGAGGGATGTTTACTTTGATGAATATGGGGATTCAGTTTGTCATTGCGAATGATTCCCAAATCCAAACTTTGGCGGAGATAAAAGCAAAAAGATACCCCCTCAAGTTGGCGGTTAATCCTAAAGGAAACGTAAGCGAGTTAATGGCCAGGGAAATGTTAGGTCGATATGGAATATCTTATGAAACGATTAAAGAGTGGGGCGGAAAAGTTAATTTTGCCTCGCATGCTGACATGTCATCTTTGTATCGGGACCGGCATATTGAAGCCATGGTTCTTTATACTTCTATCCCAGCGCCCACATTTGTGGAAAGTGACCTTACCCGTCCACTTTCGCTCATTAAGATGGATGACAAACTTATTGATTTTATGAAAGAGACGTACCGGCTGGAACCTTTTATTGTTCCCAAAGGAACATACAAAGGCATGAAGGAAGATACTATGATTCTCACTGGAGGAATTTTAATCATCTGCAATAAGAATCTTCCCGATGAATTAGTATACAAGATGATGAAGCTCCTCTTTGCCCCTGAAAACCTGAAGCGGCTTACTGGTATGCACAAGGAAGTTGAGGCCTACCTTACTTCTGTGAAAAAGGCAGCACAGGGAATGTCGATTCCATTCCATCCGGGGGCAGAACGCTTCTTTAAGGAAGTTGGTGCGATTAACTAGAACTATAGGAGCCATTAAGAAAATCCTTTTTACTTTTTCCTTTCCAATGACTAAGAACTAAAGAATGCTTGAGGTTTCAATCAGAGAGCTGGGTAAAATTTTTTTTAAAGCCCGGTTCCAAAGAAGGAGGGATTTATTTGCTGGAAAAACGATCTCTTTTAGGCTGGCAATGGATTTTGGTTAGCTCCATTGCTGTCCTTTGTTCTATATTTCATCTCTCCCTTGGTTACTTCGGGATTCTGGAATCCCTGCGGATGAGAGCTGCTCATTTGGGATTCCTTTTGCCACTAGCCTTTTTGCTCTATCCCGCATCAAAGAAATCGCCCACTGGTCGATTCACTTGGACAGATTTTATCTGGTGCATAGCTTCTGCTTTCGGTTTTATTTATGTGGGATTTTTAGAATACGACCGGCTGGTCTCTCGGGCGATTTATGTTGATCCTTTAAATGTTATAGATATAATCATTGCCGTTCTCTTACTGGTTTGCACCTTTGAGGCGACGCGCCGGACTGTTGGTCTTCCCTTGGTTATTGTTGCTGCAGTAGCACTTATTTATGCACTTTTTGGAAACTTGATTCCTGGCTCTTTTGGACACACAGGTTATTCTTTTTCCTGGATCATGGAACATTTGAGCTTAACCACGGAAGGGATATTTGGAATTCCGGTAGGTGCTTCGGCTACTTTTGTTTTTTTATTCGTACTCTTCGGGAACTTTTTGCAATCATCGGGAGCAGGACAGTTCTTTATTGATCTTGCCTATGCGGCAGCCGGTCGGACGCGGGGTGGACCAGCGAAAATGGCGGTTCTTTCCAGTGCATTAATGGGGACCGTTTCTGGGACCGCGGTGGGTAATGTGGTTACAACGGGGTCATACACCATTCCCCTCATGAAGCGGGTAGGCTACCCTCCCTATTTTGCGGGTGCGGTGGAGTCAGCTGCCTCAACGGGTGGGCAGATCATGCCCCCTATTATGGGTGCGGCTGCTTTTATTCTGGCCGAATTCCTGGGCGTGCCATATTTAAAGGTAGCTGCGGCCGCAGCCATTCCTGCTGTTTTGTACTTTCTTAGTGTAGGTTTTATGGTGGATTTTGAAGCTCAAAAAAGGGGGTTGAAAGGACTCCCTGCGTCTGAACTTCCCTCTGTCGCCAAAATCTTAAAAAAAGACGGACATCTGAGCCTTCCTTTAGTAGTTATAGTTGTCATGCTGGTTGGAGGCTTTACTCCTTACATGGCCGGCTTTGCATCCATAATTTCGGTCGTCGCAGTAAGTTTCCTTCGAGTCCATACCAGATTGAACATTCGTTCTACTTTGACTGCTCTGAACATAGGCGCTCAAGGCGCGATCGTGATCGCCGTCACTTGCGCCGTGGCAGGGATTGTTATCGGATGTGCTAGCTTAACCGGAGTAGCAGTAAAATTCGCTGCCCTTATCTTGAATCTGGCCGGTGGCAAACTTTACTTAGCCTTGCCATTGATCATGATCGCTTCTCTGTTGTTGGGAATGGGGCTCCCGACAACAGCTGCTTATGTTATGGTTGCCGCTCTGGCAGTTCCCGCCTTGGTGGAAATGGGCGTTATTCCTATGGCCGCTCATTTGTTTGCTTTTTATTTTGCCTGTATTTCAGCCATAACCCCCCCGGTGGCCATTGCCGCTTATGCCGGAGCCGGGTTGGCAGGAGCCCCGGCAATGCGGACTGGCTGGGAGTCGGTGAGGCTTGCCGCCGCTGGATTCATCGTCCCCTATATGTTTGTATATGGACCTCAACTTTTACTCATAGGGGAATGGTGGAGAATAATAATCGCTTCTGGCACAGCCTTTATCGGGTGCTATGCCCTCGCAGCAGCAATCACGGGCTGGCTCAAACGGCCTACCCTTCTCTGGGAGAGAGTTTTGCTGATTATAGCAGCCCTAATTTTAATTGCCCCATTTGACTATTTTAGCTTCTTGGGAGTGGTCTTCTTGGGCTCCGTTTATTTATTTCAATCTATTTTTCCCAGTCACTATCCGCAGCAAACTTGAAAAAATAAAGGAGGAAAAAGGAAATTCATGAAAATCCAAAAAGTTGAAGCGCTACCCTTAAGCGCAAAAATGAAACCTCTTAGAATAGCCACCACCACTTTTACTGAGTGCCGGGCGCTTATAGTTTCCATCACTACCGATGACGGAATAACCGGGATAGGAGAGAGTTTAGTCCGGTCAGCGCCTCGCGCAACAAAATACATCGTAGAAGATACGTTGGCACCTATTATTATTGGAAAGGACCCTATAGATGTAGCTAGGCTTTGGTGGGAGATGTTCTCGGCCATGCGAACGCGAGGTCATACTAAGGGTCATTTTGTTGAGGCAATCAGTGGTGTTGACATGGCCTTGTGGGACATTATAGGAAAGGCTTCTGGTCTTCCCTTGTACCGTGCCCTTCATGGTTTTGGAAGAAAAACCTTACAGGCTTATGCGTCCTCAATTTTTATAGGAGAGACAAAGGAAATGGAAGCTCAGGCGAAAAAGTTTTTAGACCTGGGCTATGATACATTAAAGATCAAAATAGGTATGGGACCAGAAAAGGATGAGGAGGCTGTTGGGGCTATTCGTTCAATAGTTGGACCAAAGATCAAACTCATGGTGGACGCAAATAGCATTTATGATTCCTCGACAGCAGTATTGTTGGGCCGTAAACTGGAGAAATACGAAATATTATGGTTCGAAGAGCCAGTTCCGCCTTATGATCTCAGAGGATATAAAGAGGTTAAGCTTGGACAGAATATACCCATAGCAGCGGGGGAAGGGGAATTCACCTTATATGGCTTTAGGGACCTTTTAGCCACGGAAGCTGTGGACGTGGTTCAACCGGATGCGGGACGAGTGGGCGGTTTTACGGAAGGAATGAGGGTGGCAGCTTTGATCCAAGCTCATAATCTAAAATTTGCCCCTCACACTGGCATGTCTTCAGCTGTGAATATCGTTGCAGGAATGCAATATGCGGCGGCAGCACCTTGCTTTTTCATGTTTGAGTTCATGGAGCTTGACCATCCTCTAATGCAGATATTTAAAGAAGAGATGCCTCGGCCCAAAAAAGGAATTATCGAACTCCCCGACAAACCAGGATTAGGAGTGGAACTGGATAGGAAAGTGGTGGAGAAATGGGTTGAAAAATAGGATAAAAGGTATTATTGGACATGTTCAAAGCCTCTTTCTATTTCCGCAACACCAGAAATGATAAGAGAACTAACTAAGGAAGATAAAACAATAGCTTTTCAACATCTGGCCTTGGGCTATTGAGTGATCATAGCGCAACTTCACAAACTCGGAATCGAGTCGTTCCAAAAGGGAAGCAGAGCCAATCACAAAAGATTTATAGAAAATATTTTAAAGCTAATTTACGAAAACTTACTTTATTCTCCAAGGAAAAACATATCCGCATTAGTAACCATTTATGACTATTCCATTTGAATTCCCTTGACATGTATGGACAGGAGACTTGCTGCATTATCGAATTATCTCTGAAAGAAATTTCGAAGTTTCAATATTTTGGAAGTATATACCTGACAACAGATTTTTCTATTTTTGGCTGCACCAAAGCTCATTATCTTGATTATTTTTGCATCATCTATGGCTCGCTAAGAATTTTTAAAAGGGATGATGAGCCAGAGTTCCGTCAGGCGGAGTTCCGGAAAACTAAAAAGAAATGGAGATAAATAAGGAGGTGATACCTCCTTTTAACAAGCTTCTCATCAATTTTCATCTTTAAAATGATTATTTAAATATCTTTTAGAAAGCAAATGGCGTAAGCGAAGGTCCCATGAACTTTGTCTATTCTTGATTCAAAAGAATCCAGAAACTCCGTTAGTAATACTAAGAACACCCCAAAAACAGGGAATATTCACGGAATGATCTGAATAGCTTATAAGCCAAAGAAAGAAGCTCTGAGAACAATACACGTTAGAAAAACCATAAAAGTTAGCTCTTAAAAGAGTTAAACTTAAAAACAAAAATTTTTCTGTGAATTAATACCATAGATTAAAAACTTATTTTCCCGTAAGTAATTTTTTAAAAAAATCCGTATACAATCTGTCTTTTCCCGATAAGCCTCTTTAGAAGACGCAAGTGCTTTTGGGCTCTGTAAATCTAAAATCCTTGGCCTTTTAGCCTCATTTCCCTAATTTATCAATTGGCCCCAATTCGGCGATCACAAAATGGCCCCATTTCGACGATCCAAAAATGGCCTCATTTCGGCAATCACATACTGGCACTATATCACCGATCAATAACAACAAAAATCGGCTAATAATTTTTCTTTGAAATAATCATATAGATGCCCTCATTGATATGGGCTCTACTGATTTATTTTCAATTTTCTCTATTAGGAATTTTTTTATTCCTTTTGAGAAATTTTTTGCATCTGTGGGCAAGCTGCACGCTTGATCACTCGATGAAATCTTCAACTGCTAAAAATTTTTTGTGATATTATCTCAATTTGCTCTAATTTAAAATTGCTGGGCTCACTTCTTTTTAAGCCAAGATATTCAACTAACTTTCCGCAATGTTCGTAAGAGGCCCATAGTTCTTTGGTAATTGCTTCCGGCCCCTGATAATCTATATCAATCGAACTTTTATTCATTAAGGCTACGAATGAGGGATCTTCAAGCGCTTTCTTAAAAGCATCGTGGATAATTTTCATAATATTCAAAGGAGTTCCTTTGGGAAGAACGAGAAGATAGTAAACGCCAAGCGTAATATCATAACCTAATTCTCTAAATGTTGGATCCTCGGGAAATAGCGGGTTACGATTGGCCTGGAATACTCCCAGCACTTTAATTTTTCCAGCATTAACATGAGGCAGAATAGGAGCTGGATGAGCTAAAGCAAGATCAACATGCCCTCCAAGCAAGGCCGGAATTTGATGAGGGCCTTCAAAGGGAACCGTGATTAAGTCGATTTTAGCCAGCATTTTTAAGTGTTCATAATTAAGGTGTAGAATAGTGCCTAAACCAGGGACCCCAACTCTTAATTTACCAGGATTTGCGCGTGCATATTCAATAACCTCTTTGGCATCCTTCCACGGGGCATCTCCCCGAGCGAAGAAAGTGACCTGCAGAGTGGCCAATTTCATCACCGCCAAATAATCGTTGGGTGTTCGATACGGAAGAGATGTAATATGAGGATGGACAGCAAAAAGGGCAACGGCGCCTAAGCCAATTTTGTACCCATCGGGTGCGGATTGAATTACCTCGGAAATACCAATGGTTCCTGCACCACCGGGTCGATTTATAACAGCGACTGGCTTGGGCAAATGATTCTTTACCGCCTCTACTAATGCCCTTGCGAAAATATCGGGGGCACTCCCAGCTGGAAATGGCACGATCAAACTGATGGGCTTCTCTGGAAAAGATTGGGCCGATGGTGAAGAAAAAAACATCATGACTGAACCTAAAATGACAATCAAAATTAGAAAAATTCGGCTATTCATGAAAACCTCCTTTCCCCATTGGAATTGGTGAAATATGGCCGCTTGTCCTAAACATCGAGAATCTCAGCCATTATTTCTCTTGCCTCATGAGCAATATCACAATGCCGCATATTAAATCCATAGTTTATTTATTTAATTACACATTAACAAAAC